>JBCCYN010000010.1:0-53329 GCA_039189655.1 Pseudomonadota bacterium
ATGGAACTTGGCTTCTTCACGATGCCCATCCACCCGGTGGACAAGGACTGGCGCACGTCCCTGCGCGAAGACCGGGAGGCGTTCCTGCTAGCTGACGAGCTGGGCTTTGTGGAGGCCTATTGCGGCGAGCATGTCACCGACGCGGCCGAGAACATCACGAGCTGCGCCATGTTCATCGCGTCCATTGCCGATGCGACCCGCTCCATCCGGCTTGGCACCGGCACGGTGAACATGCCCAACAGCCATCCCGCCGCCGTGGCCTCGCAGATCGCCATGCTCGACCACATGCTCGACGGGCGGTTCAATTTCGGGATTTCGCCGGGTGGGCTTGCGTCGGATGCTGAGGTGTTCGGAAACCTTGATGCAGACCGGAACGCCATGTTCCTGGAATGCATCGACATGGTTTTGGAAATCTGGAAGCGCGACGCCCCATATAATTTGGAAGGCAAATACTGGACGGTCTCCACCGACCGCACGAAGATGCCCGATATCGGCCAGGGCCAGATGCCAAAGCCGCTGCAGGCACCCCATCCGCCCATCGTTGTCACCGCCGTCGCCCCCTTCTCCCGCGGGGTAACCGAAGCGGCTGCCCGGGGCTGGGACCCCATCAGCGCCAACTTTTTGATGCCCCAATGGGCAAAGAGCCATTGGCCAAAATACGTGGAGGGCTGTGAGCGGGCTGGCCGCCCGGCGCTGGCGGCCAATTGGCGCGTCGCAAAATCCGTGTTCGTCGCCGATGACCTTGCCACCGCCCGCAAATACGCCACCGGCCCCCAAAGCCCTTACCGCTTCTACTACAACCAGCTCCTCACGAAGATGCGAAAGCACAACCGGCTCAACCTGTTCAAAACCCACAAGGATCAGCCGGACGATGAGGTGACCCTTGATGCTGTGTGCGATCGTCTCATCATCTGGGGTACGCCCGACAAGGTAGCGGACGATCTCCTCGCCTTCCGCGACGAGGTGGGCGATTTTGGCACTCTTCTTTACGCCGGCAAGGATTGGGCCGATCCCGCCCTTGGCCGCCGATCCATGGTGCTGCTGGCCGAACAAGTACGCGACCGGGTCAACGATGCCATCGCCGGCGAACTTCCCGCTGCAGCGGAGTAGTTTCCGACCCGTTTTGAGGCGACATTTCCTGCGGTTTGGCGTTGGAACGGAAAGTCGGCTTCGCTAAGCTTCGGTTTTCGACTGGGCGAGCGCACCCGTTGCCATGTCAGGCTGTCCCGCAACATCGGCCGAAACGAGCATACACTACAGCCTCGTCATGGCCTCGCTCACGGGTAGCGATGTGGCGCCCTTCACCATGGGGGCCGACCCCTGCGTCCTCCTCAACAGTGCCGCGTCCGTTCGCGAGGTGATGCTGCGCCACGGCGCAAAACTCCAAAAACCCGAGTTCGTTAAAGCGTCGAACCGCGGCCATTGGGGCGATGGTTTGACGACATTGGAGGGCGATGCCTGGCGCAACCGTCGGCGGGCCATGGTGCCGTCCTTCAAATCCTCCCGCATCGCCAAGTCTCTGCCTGTGGTGGCAGAATTGGCGCGAGAAACCGTCGACCGCTGGACCTCCGGCAGCCCCGTCGACATGCGCAAAGAGCTGGAAGTTTTCTCGGCCCGGATCTCGGCAAAGCTCATCTTCGACGCAGATGTCGCGGGGTTTGGGTCGCTTGGTCCCCGGGAGAAGCTGATTGCCCAGGATGAAGCCGTTGGCGAAAAATTTGTGGGCACTTTATCGGGTAGTCAGGACCCAAACCGGGCCATGGTCCGTCCGCGAGCGCCGCGGCAGATCAATAGCCTTTTGCGGATCATCGATGCCCATTTTGATGGCCGCCCCGCCCAGGACGACATCCTGAGCGATGTCATCAAGATTGGCCAAAACAGCACGGAAATTCCAGCGCGCGAGGACGTCGTCGGCGAGGTCGTTCAGATGCTCTACGCCGGGCACCTCACCATCCCCACGACGCTGATCAACTTGTGGCGGGACATTTTTCCGAGCAACGCCGCTGGACCGATCTATCGGGAAGCAGCGCGCCTTTCATGGGAGGAGACCGCCTCGCTTGAAATTCTCTCTAAGTCCCACTGTCTCGCAGCGTTGCGCGAATCCATGCGGCTCCACCCTCCGGCGCCCATCCTCTACCGCGAAGTGTTGACCGAATTTTCCGCTGGTGGCCACGATTTCGAACGCGGAGAGCAAGTTTATATTTGCCCATATCTACTTCATCAGGATGGCCGATACTTTGACGAGCCTGATCAGTTCAAGCCCGAACGCTTCCTCGGCCATGGGCTGCGCGGTCAATCCCGCTGGGCCTACATGCCCTTCGGCATCGGGCCGCGCACCTGCATCGCGGCCCAGCAGACGCTAATGCATATGGCGCTATTCGCACTTGTCGCAGCGCAACGCTTCGCGCTTGTTCCGCAAAATTCCAGCGCCGATCACTTGGTTCCGCAACCAACTATAGCTTCATAGCCGACCAAGACTTCTTACCGAACAAGATTTTCACATTCGATGGTCAATCTAATACTTTTTTAGCTAAAAATTTAATTTGCGAAATTTGTCCCCACGCTTTGGTGGAATCTCTCCGTTCTTGACAACCTGGCTTTGCACAGTGTCTGTTATTTAACGTCGGTTGTGCGCCACGCGATGCCGGCGAGAAACAAGGAGAGAGCGCCCATGAGCACGCCCACAGAAGAAGACTGGAAACAAATCCACGCTATGGCCTGGCGCGATCCGAGTTTTCGGGAGTTGCTCGAGACCGATCCCCGGAAGGCCCTGGATGCTTACGGGGAAAAGGCCGGAAAATCCTTCAGCAAGGTGGTTGAGGTGACCCCGCGCCCCCACGGCGTCTCCGATGAGGATCTTCACAAGCAGGAACACGCCAAGTATCCGCCCGCCTGCTGCTGAGGCGCGGTGAGGCGACATGGAAACATGTCGCGGCTTGAACCGCGCGAAACGGCAAGCAACTAGTGCAAATTGCGCGACGGCGACCTCGCGCAACAGCCCTTAGCGTGCGTTGGGGAGGATGGACACACCGTCAATTCACCGTCCTCGCTTCAAGGCGTCCGTTCAGCCCGTCGTGGACGGCGACGATGGGCTGATCCTCCTCACCGAGGTCGGGCACGATCATAGATCCCGGCGGGTATACCGCGCCCTGGCGCCGCTGCTGGACGGCGCCCATGATGTGGAGGCGATTTTCGACAAGCTCGCGCCCCGCCACTCCAGTGCGGAGGTCCTGGCCGCCATGGTGGACCTGCGCGACAGCGGTTTTTTGGCCCAGGACGATGCGGCCATGCCCCGCGCCAGCCGAGCGTTTTGGGAGCACAGCGCGGTCTCACCCACCCTGGCGCGTCACCGCCTCGAGAGTGCTCAGATTGCAGTGCACAGTATTGGTGAGGCCGCGCCAGCAATTTTTCGCTCGTGCCTGGAGCAACAAGGGCTATCGATCAGCAACGAAGCTGGCGACCTCGCAGTCGTTTTGGCAGACGATTACTTGAGCGAAGAGCTTGCTGCCTTCAACGAAAGGGCACTGCGGGAAAACACGCCGTGGCTTTTGGTGAAACCTTGGGGCATCACGACGCTTCTGGGCCCGGTGTTTATCCCTGGCGAGACGGCGTGTTGGGCGTGTCTTGCCCAACGCCTGCGCTGGCATCGCCGGGTAGAGCGCTACGCGGCCCAAACAATGGGGCGGGAAACCACCCTTCCCAAGGCGCACATCCCATCCTCGGTTCTTGCGCCGCTCGCGGAAGCTGCGACGGAGTTGGCCCGGTGGGTGGGTGCCAGTGGCCATTCCGCGCTCGCCGATGTTGTTGTTGCCACCAGCGCGCTCTCGCTGGAGCGAACCCGGCATCCTCTGAGACGGCGGCCCCAATGCCCAAGCTGCGGTGATCCGCGTCCCACACCCGCCAAGCACACGCGACCGGTGAAGCTCACCAGTCGGCCGGTCCGCAACGGGGGAGACGGCGGCCACCGCGCCAGGCCGCTGAACGCCGTGTTGGTTGAATTGGAAGGGCACGTGAGCCCCATCACCGGCGTCGTCGGCTGCGTTGAGCCGGGGGAGCGATCCGGTCCGCCTGCCGGGGGAATGCCGTGGCGCACCCCCAATTTTGCCGCCGACCACAATTTTTCCGACATGCACGAAGAGCGCTTCATGCTGCGCGAGGGCATGCGGCGCCGCTCAGGCGGCAAGGGAAAGAGCACCGAGCAGGCAAGGGCCAGCGCCATTGCCGAATCCCTGGAGCGCCATTGCGGCGTGTTCGATGGCACCGAGCTGCGGGTCCGCGCCACCTTTCAGGAACTGGGCGCCGCGGCGATCCACCCCAACGCCGTCCTTTGCCTCAGCGCCGGGCAGTACCGTGACCGCAGCAACGTCGGCGACGGGGTGCCAAAATCGCAGTTCGTACCGCCTCGCTTTTGCGTCGACACACCCATCGAATGGACCCCCCTCACAAGGCTCTGTGACGGCGCCAGGCGTTATCTTCCCACCTCCCAGTGCTATTTTGGCTACCGCAGCGATGACCCCATCTTTGCCCGCGCCGACTCTAATGGGTGCGCCGCCGGCGGGGCGCTGGAGGAAGCTGTCCTGCAGGGCCTTCTGGAGCTCATCGAGCGCGATGCCGTGGCGATCTGGTGGTACAACCGTATTCCACGCCCCGCCGTTGATCTTTCGAGCGCAGAAGATCCCTACGTCGCGGCGCTCATTGATCATTATCGCGAGCTTCGCCGCGAGGTCTTTGTGCTGGACATCACCGGGGACGTGGGCGTTCCCACCTTCGCGGCGCTGTCCAGGCGAACGGACCAGCCCTCAGAGGACATCATCTACGGCTTCGGCGCTCACCTTGATCCGGAGGTGGCACTGAGCCGCGCGCTCACCGAGCTCAACCAGTCCCTGGAGGCGGTACCCGGCCCCCCCGGCTCAGGCGCCCAAAGCTACCGAGGCACGCCCCAGTCCGTCGATTGGTGGACCACGGTGCGACTGGAAAACGCCCCCTACCTGGCACCAATGAACGACTTGCCGCTCAAGTCGCTGAAGGAGTTTGCCAATCGCGCGAGCGGCGATCTGCGTGTGGACATTGAGCGTCTTGCGGTGCGTCTTCGCACCCTCGGCATCGATGTGTTGGTACTCGACCAAACGCGGCCGGATGTGGGCTTTCCAGTGGTGCGTGTGGTCGCCCCTGGCCTACGGCACTTTTGGGCCCGGTACGGGCCCGGCCGCCTCTATGAGGTGCCGGTTCGCCTGGGATGGGTCGCCACGCCTACGCAGGAAACGGCCCTCAACCCCCACATCGTCCAGTTCTAGTCCCTGCCCCAATTGGAGGAAAAAAATGACAAAAACATCAAGCCAAGACTATGCAACTCCGTTTCAAATCATGATGGGTGCTTGGACCGGCCACTCAATCCTCTACGACGCCAAGGGGAAATACCTCTACACCGGACCGAGCTTAGTGGCCGTATACTGGATGGTGCCGGGCGAAGTCATGCGTTACAAGCAGGAAGATTTTGGCAACCTCGATAGTGTTGTGCTCGACCATGAGCACGGCGAAAACTTGAAAGACCTCATAAAACTGCGCGAGTTCGACCTTGTGATCGACGGAAAGTCCTGCAAGTCGGCCGACGGCGAAGTGGGCGTCACTGGCGCGGAAAGCTCCCCGGGAACCTATCTGTTCCACCTGAAATTCCCTTGGGGCGACTACTACAACA
Source organism: Pseudomonadota bacterium (assembly GCA_039189655.1). GTDB lineage: Bacteria > Pseudomonadota > Alphaproteobacteria > Rhizobiales > Amorphaceae > Acuticoccus. The sequence continues at coordinate 5,696 of JBCCYN010000010.1, forward strand.
ACCAATTCTTTGAAAATCCCAACGAGCGACGGATCATCGGCCCCTATGTGCCCAAGGGCGGCACAGCGTTTAGTGGCGTTGTCTCGCAGACTTTTTCGCGCATTTCCTACGACGTTCCCGACGCGCTGAAGTAACCGTGAAGCACTGGGCCTTCGCGGCGGGGACGGGGCGGCAGTGATGGACCGCGCCATCGTCATCGGCGGCGGCATCGGCGGTCTTCTGGCCGCCCATGCCCTCGCTGGCCGAGCGCGCCAGATATGCGTGGTCGAGCGAGCCCACTATCAACACGCCACCGAGGGCAACGCACCGCCGGCCCGGCGCGGGGTACGGCAAAGTCATTGTCTCCACCTTCTCATGGGGGCGGGCGTGAAGGCGTTCGATCGCCTCGTCCCCGAGTGGCGCAGTGCCGCGGTCGCTCAGGGTGCGGCGTTCTTCGATGCCGGCGCGGACGTCGCCATGCGTCTTCCGGACGGGTGGTTGCCGCGGACACCCTGCGGTGTGACGGCGGCCGGCGCCTCCCATCAGCTTATTGAAGAAACGTTGCGCACGTCCCTCAAAAGCGTGCCAGGCGTCGACGTTGTGGAGGGCGCCACGGTGACCGACCTCATCCGCCGCACCGACGGCAGCGTGGGCGGTGCCACCCTCCGAAGGGCGGCAGGCGCGCGGGAGACTGTTAGGGCCGATCTGGTGGTGGACGCCAGTGGAACCGGTTCGTGCGCGGCGGGATTCTTTTGCGCGTTGAGCGAAACGGCTCCGGCAACCATCACCGAAACCGTGGTCCCGTCGCCCTGGCAGTACGTGTCACGCTGGGTGCGGATCGCTGAAGATGATGCGCCGGACGTGCAGTGCATTAGCGTGGCGCCGGCCGCGGACGAAGGAGGCCGGGCAGGCATGATCCTGCGCGCCGGACGGGAGGTGTGGGGCGTTGTGCTCCTGTGCCCGGTCCAGCAGTCGATGCCCATGGACGACGCCGCATTCGACGCCTTCTGCGCGCCCCTGGGCGACGGCAGATTCGGCAAAATCCTGACGCGCGCCAAGCCCTTGTCGCCGGTGCACCGCTACGGTCGCACGGACAATCGCTGGCGCCGTTTTGAACGCGCTTCACTGTGGCCCGCCGGCCTTGTGGCCCTTGGCGATAGCGTCCTTTCCCTCGATCCCTATTGGGGTCTTGGCATGACCGCCGCTGCGCGGGGGGCCGTGCTACTGCGCGAAGCCGTCGACGGCGCGGCCGAACGCGGGCTCGACTGCCACGGCTTTCAGAGGGAACTTGCCCAGCTCAACCGGGCGCCCTGGGGCATCGCCACAGGGACCAACCGCGATGGCGCGTCGCTCGATCAGAGCTTTAACCGGAGCGCGCTGCTGAAAGACGCGCCCGGCAACCCGGCGCTGGCGCGCGCCCTCATCGAAGTCCAACATATGGTTCGACCCTTGGAGGATCTTTGCGAGGAGACGGCGGCATGAAGATCGCAGTTCTGGGCGGCGGCACGGCGGGCACCATTGCAGCAGCGCACCTCAGCAAGGTGTTTCCGGACGTAAATCTTCTGCATATTTACTCCTCAAAGATTCCCACCATTGGCGTCGGCGAGGGAACGACGCCACGCTTTCCCCTATGGTTGAAGCAGCTGGCCGGGATCGGGCTCGAGGAGCTTTCCCAGCGCTGTGGCGCTACGCTAAAGCGCGGCACCCATTTTGAAGGTTGGGGCAACGCCGGGCTCGACTTCTTCAACCGCTTCCAACCGACGCGCCTCACCGGTTTCCACCTGGATGCCGGACGGGTCATCGGCTTGTTGTCCGATTTCGTGTCGGCCACCTACATCGACCGGCGCGTGAACGCCCTTTCCAGCGGACCCCGGAGCGTAAAAATCCACTTCGAGGACGGTCCGTCCGAGGAAGTGGATTTCGTCTTCGACGCCCGCGGTTTCCCGCCTCCGGAGATGTTGGCCGACCCCGGCCAGACGATCCCACTTCCCTGGATCCCCACCAGCGATGCCATGCTGCGCCGCCTCCCTGCCGGCACCAGCAGCGGCAGCACCCGGGTCATCGCCCGCCCCCACGGCTGGGTCTTCTTGATCCCCATCAGGGAATGGACGTCGTGCGGCTACGTCCACAACCGCTCCATCAGCACCGCTGAAGACGTGGCCGCAGACTTCGATGAGTTTTTGGCCGAACGGGGCATTGAGACGTTTGAGGCACGGGGCCAACTCAGCTTTCCCACCTTTGCCCGCCGCGACGTCTTCGATGGCCGTGTTTTCATCCTGGGAAACGCGGCTTCATTCATCGAGCCATTGGAAGGGACGGCCATCGGGACCGCCATCGTCGCCATGCGCAGCGCCCAGGAACATTTGGAAGGCCGCGATCCGAGCGCGCCCGCCGACAGCAACGCCATCGCCGCCTACAACGCCGAAATGCGCAGCTATGTCCTGCGCAATTCCCTGTTTGTCGCCTGGCACTATGCCTGCGGCTCGCGATGGGACTCGCCATTCTGGCGCCATGCCGCCGAAAAGTTTGCCGAGGCGCAGAAGAATCCGAGTGTCCAGCAGCACTGCGCCGAAATGGACGAATTCGTCGACGCCGGCCGCGAATTACCCGGCCTTGCCCTTCCCCACTATGACGACCCGCAAAAATGGGACCGCGAAATCTATCCGCTTCTCAAAAGGTTCATTCCGTTCGGCAATTTTTCCGAGCTAAACTTCGCACAGGTGGGTCACGGCATGGGCTATTACGGGTCCGCTACCGAGGGAGCCCATCCAGCAGGTCTCGCAACGCAACGATAAGGAAAAGAGCGTGTCGTTCGTTCCAGGGTACCAACTCATCGAGCAACTTTACGACAGCGAGCGGTCGCTCATCGTTCGCGCCAGCCGTGACAGCGACGGCCTTCCGGTCATCATCAAGATTTTGAAAAGCGAGTTTCCGAGCCTGGAGGAACTCGCCCGCTTCCGCCGCGAATTTGAGATTACGAGCGGCATTTCGTCCAAAGGCGTCATTCGGGCCCACGAGATCCATCGCCACGGCAAGGGTCTCGTGATGGTGCTGGAAGACTTTGACGGCATGTCCGTTGCCGACCTTTTGCGCGACCGGCCGCTCTCCCTGGACGAGTTTTTGGATGTCGCCGTACAGGTGACTGAAGCATTGGCTGGAATCCACCAGGGAAACATCATCCACAAGGACATTTCGCCCGCCAACATCGTCATCAATCCAGGCACCGGCGAAGCGAAAATCATCGATTTCGGCATCGCAACGCGGGTAACGAGCGAGCAGCCGGTCCTGCAAAGCCCGGAAGTCCTTGAGGGCACCCTTGCCTACATGTCGCCGGAGCAAACCGGCCGCATGAACCGCTCCCTCGACTACCGCACCGACTTTTATTCGCTCGGCGCCACCTTTTACCTGATGCTGACCCGCTCCTTGGCGTTCGAGGCTGACGACAAGATGGAGATGGTGCACTGCCACATTGCCCGAGAGCCGGTGCCGGCCTCCCGGCGCAACTCGGATGTGCCGCTGCCGCTGTCGAAAATCATCAGCAAGCTGATGACAAAAAAAGCGGAAGGCCGTTACCAGAGCGCCGCCGGGATAATCGCCGATCTGGAGGCAGTGCGCCTTGGGGTGGGGCTCGATCGGTTCGAGCCCGGCCGCCACGATCACTCCGAGCGCTTTCACGTTCCCGAACGGCTTTATGGGCGGGAAGAGGAGGTGGAACGCCTTCTGGAAGGGTTTGATCGGGCCCGCCACGGCCGCGCGGAACTGATGCTCGTCGCCGGCTACTCGGGGATCGGGAAATCCGCGCTGGTCTCGGAAGTTCACAAGCCCATCACCCGGGCGCGCGGCTACTTCATTACCGGCAAGTTCGACCAGTTTCAGCGCAACGATCCCTACGCCGGATTGGTGAAAGCGCTGCGCGATCTGGTGCGCCAACTCCTCACGGAAAACGAAACCCGCCTGGCGTCCTGGCGAAAGGACCTGGGCGACGCGCTGGAGCCCAACGGGCAGGTGATCCTGGAGGTGCTTCCGGAGCTGGAACTCGTCATCGGGCCGCAACCGGCGGTGCCGGAGTTGGAGCCGGCCGAAGCCGCGAACCGGTTCCGCCGGGTCGTGGGGCAGCTCCTGCGCGCCCTTTGCGACCGCGACCGCACCGTGGTGCTATTTCTCGACGACCTGCAATGGGCCGATAGCGCCAGCCTTGACCTCATGCGCGTGGTGCTGGGCGATGAAAGCATCAAGCGCCTCTTTCTGATCGGGGCCTATCGCGACAACGAAGTGGACGCGATGCATCCGCTGTCCATCGCGTTGCGGGACATTGAAAAAGCCGGGGCACGGGTGGAGACGCTAACCCTGGCACCGCTCGGCTTTTCGGACGTCGCAAAGCTCGTCGCCGAGACGGTTCACGCGGCCGGCCCGGAGCTTTCGGCGCTTGCCCGTCTCGTTCTGCAGAAAACCCAAGGGAACCCGCTCTTTGTGCGTCAGTTCCTCGCCGACCTTCACCGCGAGGGGCTGATCCGGCAAACACCCGCCACCTCCACCGAACGGGCGCGCTGGGTGTGGGACCTTGCCGCTATCCAGTCCGCCGGTATCACCGACAATCTGGTGGAACTGCTTCTGGGCCGGTTGCGCAAGCTTTCCCCGCGCACCCAAGAAGCCCTCCTTCTTGCGGCCTGCATCGGAAGCCGCTTCGACATCGACACCCTCGCCCTCATCCAGAAGACGACGTCCCAGGACGCGTTCGAAAGCCTCCGCCCGGCGATCGAGGAAGAGCTTGTCGTTCCCCGTTCCGAACTCACCACCACCGATGGCGAGGAACTCGATGCACCCCTCCTCGTGCGCGAGCTGGCCTTCCAGCACGACCGCGTGCAGCAGGCCGCCTACAGCCTGATCGACGAGGCGCGCGAGAAGGAAGTCCATCTCACCATCGGCCGCTCGTTACGGGCGACGCTGTCCGAAGATGCCCTCAACGAGCGGATTTTCGAGGTGGTGGACCACTTTAATTATGGCCGGGCGCTGATTGAGGATCCCGCCGAGCGCCTCGTCCTTGCCCAACTCAATGTGGCCGCCGCGGAAAAGGCGTCCGACGCCACCGCCTACTCGGCGGCGCTGCCACTGGTGGAGATCGCCCAGGACCTTCTCGGTGAAGATGGTTGGCGCGACAACTACGAGATCACCTTCAAGGCGAGCCGCCAGCGCGCGCAGCTCGAGTACCTCAACGGCAATTTTAAACGCTGCGAGGAAATCGTTGCGACGACGCTGGAACGGGCCCGCACAGATCTTGAAAGGGCAGAGGTTTACTTCACCCGCATTGCCCAACACACGCTGTTGGCAGAATTTGCGCAGGCCGAAGACGCCGGCTGCAACGCCCTTGAACTTTTGGGGGTGCCGTTTCCGCGGGACAATCTTGCGGCCGCAGGTCAGGAGGCACTCGGCAAGGTTTCAGCGCTCCTTGAGGGCAAAAATCCCGCCACCCTCATCAACGAACCGGATGTGAAGAGCCCGGAAGTGGCGTTGGCCCAGCGCAGTCTGCGCCACCTCACCATTGCGGCTTTCCTCGCCAACCAAGAGATGTGGCCGCTGGTGGTGGGCACCTCCGTCCGGCTATCCCTGGAGCATGGCAACGCCCCTGAATCGGCGCTGTCCTACTCCAACTTCGGCCTCATCCTCGGCGCCTTCATGGGCCGCTACAAAGACGGCTGGGCGTTTGGCGAGCTGGCCCTTAAACTTTGCGACAAGTTTGAAGGGCGCGCGCCGGTCGCCACCGTTTGCCTCGTCACCGGGGTCGAGCTGATCCCGTGGGTGAAGCACGTTCGCGAAGCCATGCCCGTCATCGACCGGGGGTACCAGGACGGCCTCAACACCGGCGATATTTTGTGGGCCGGCTATCTGGTCATGTATAAGTGCGTGCTTGGCGGATTTGCTGGAAAACGCCTCGACGACCTTCTTGCCGACATCCCCGCTCAATTGGACTTCAACGTCCGCACCAACAACCTGGGTGCAGTGCTTGGCATCCAAGCCCACGAGATGGCCTACAATGCCCTGGCAGGCCGCACCAGGTCGAGCGCCGTCTTCACCGGTGAAGGCATCGACGAAGCAACGTTCCTGCGCACTTGCGAAGAAAACCAGATGTCCATCGCACTGGTCTTCTTCAAAATACTGAAGGCACAGGCGCTGTACCTGTTGGGTCGACCCCGGGAAGCCCTCGATGCCACCAACGAAGTGGAGGGGATGCTTGACTTCATCCTCAACCACCCAAACCTTGCCGACCACCTTCTTTACCAATCCCTCTCCCTTTCCGCCCTGCATCAGGGCACCGATGGCGAATCTGACAAAGCCGCAGTGGAGAAGATCACGGCGAACCTTACAAAACTAAAGGTCTGGGCCGAGAACTGCCCGGACAATTTCCTTGCCAAGTGCTTGATGGTAGAGGCAGAGCTTGCGCGTATTTCCGGCGCCGAAAGCGATGCGGCCGAATACTATGACCGGGCTATCGAAGCTGCCTCCGAGGCCCACTTCTTGCATGATGAAGCCCTCGCCAACGAGCTTGCCGCGCGCTTCGTCCTTGCCCAGCGCCCCCGTGCGAGGGTGGGCGCCATGTACCTGCGGGATGCATGGTACGCCTATCAGCTCTGGGGAGCGCAGAGGAAACTGGAAGAGCTGGCGCTCGAGTTTCCGCAGCTCCTGACCGCAGACCGCGATCTTGCCGCCCGCCACGCGACCAACACCACCCAGCCTTCCGGCCGCACAGTGCGGACGGCGAGCACCAACGTCAGCGGCAAGGGGCTCGACCTCGACACCCTCATCAAGGCCGGCCAAACCATTTCGGGCGAGGTGGTGCTGGGCCGTCTGCTGGAACGGCTCTTGGGCATCGTGATCGAGAACGTGGGGGCCCAACGCGGCGTTTTGCTGCTGTCGCGCGACGGGACACTCTTCATCGAAGCCGAATCAAGCGTGGTGTCGGACGAGGTGGCGGTGCTGATGTCGCTCCCCATCGATTCCGCCGATGGGGCTGCGCTGGTGCCAGCGGGCATCGTAAACTTCGCCGCCCGCACCCGCGAAGAGGTGGTGGTGGACGACGCCCAAAAGGACGAACGTTTCCTCGCCGATCCCTATGTGCAGGAGCGGGAAACAAGATCCGTCCTTTGCCAGCCCATCATGAACCAAGGCAACCTCATCGGCCTTGTCTATCTGGAGAACGATCTCACCAACGCCGCCTTTACACCGGATCGCGCGCGGCTGGTGTCGCTCCTTTCAGGCCAGATCGCCATCTCCATTCAAAACGCTGAACTCGTGGAAAATCTTGAAGAAAAAGTGCGCGAGCGCACCGAACAACTGGAAATGCACGCCCGGTTCATCGAGCAGACCTTCGGGCGTTATTTGTCGAGCGAGATCGCCGATCGCCTCCTAAAATCGCCCGACGGGCTGGACTTTTCAGGACGCAAAACCACCGTCACAGTCATGATGTCGGATCTTCGCGGTTTCTCGACATTTTCTGACGTACTGCCGCCCGAAACCATCGTGAAGCTCCTCAATAACTATTTGAGTGAGATGACGATGATCGTTCAGAAGTATAATGGCACCATCGATGCGTTTATTGGCGATGCGATCCTCGCCACGTTCGGTGCGCCGTTCCAGCGGCCGGACGATGCAGAACGCGCCGTCGCCTGCGCCCTTGAGATGCAGCTTGCGATGCCGCGGGTGAATGCATGGAACGCGCAAAACGGGCTGCCTGAACTGGAAATGGGGATCGGCCTCAACACCGGCGAAGTGGTGGTGGGCAATATCGGCTCGCGCAAGCGCGCGAAGTACGGCGTCGTTGGCAGCAACGTAAACCTTGCCGTGCGCATCGAGGGATACACGGTGGGCGGACAGGTGCTTATCTCCCGCGCCACCCGCGATGCCGTGCAAACGCCGCTCACGGTGGCGGATGCTCGCACCGTCGAGCCCAAGGGTATCGCCCATCCCGTCACACTCTTTGATGTCAGCGGGCTCGGCGGGAAGTACGATCTAGAACTTCCCAAAGCCGCCTCGCCACTCACTGCTGTGGAACCGCCGATGCCCCTCACGTTCCGCCTTGTGGTGGGCAAGAAGGTGGTGGGCGAGGCCCAGGAAGGCGCGTTGTTGGAACTATCGACGGTGGAAGCGGTGATCCGCAGCCCTGCGGCGCCCACACCGTTTACGGACCTTCAGCTTCTTCTCGCGCCGCCGGATGGCTCGAACATCGCACCGGGCGTTTACGGCAAGGTTCTGGACCGCCGTTCGCCCAGCGGCACGTTTGCGTTGCGCTTCACATCCGTCCCACCCGAGGCGCGCTCGGTCATTGCGGAGCTCAGCACCCAGCGACTGACGTCCGGCATCTAACCAGCGGAAGGCCGACCGGGGGCGACGAGCCTTCGGTGACAAGGGGGGATCGGCATTGACCGAAATCGTTCTGCTCGGCGCACCGACCGAGGCAGGCACCTATCGTAAGGGCTGCATAATGGGGCCGGCCGCTTTGCGCACGGCCAATCTCGCTGAAACCCTCGCTGGCCTTGGCCACCGCGTGGTGCGGGACGCAGACGTCGTTCCAGACCCGGTGTCCATCAAAAACGCCCCCTATGAGCGTGCTCGCAATGTGGGCGAGACCGCGGGTTGGGTCCGTGGCGTGCGCGCAGCGGTAGCGAGCGCGCTGCGCGATGGCGCGTTTCCTATCCTGATGGGCGGAGACCACTCCATCGCCGGGGGGTCCCTTGCCGCACTGATGGACGTGGCACCCAGGACCCACGTGGTCTGGCTCGATGCGCACCCCGATTTCAATTCCCTTGCCACCACCCAAAGCGGCAACCTTCATGGCACTGCCGTCGCCATCGCCTGCGGACTTGAGGGGTCGGATCTAATCTATGGCGCGCCCATCGTACCGCTGCCGGGGAAGAACGTCACGATGATTGGCGTTCGCTCCGTCGACCCGGCGGAGCGCGGGCTTCTCTCGGCGGCAGGGGTTGTCGTGCACGACATGCGCGACGTGGACGAGCACGGCGTTGGCGGCCTGACACGCGCCGCCATCGAGCGAGCGGTGGCGGACGACGCGCCAATCCATGTGAGCCTTGACGTCGATTTCCTCGATCCGGAGATCGCCCCCGCCGTGGGCACGACGGTGCCTGGCGGTGCCACCTTCCGCGAGGCGCACCTTGCCATGGAGCTTCTTCATGAGTCGGGCCGGGTCAAATCGCTCGATCTGGTGGAGCTGAACCCGTTCCTCGACGAGCGCGGCCGCACCGCAACGTTGATGGTGGACCTGGCGGCGAGCCTTTTCGGCCGCACCATTATGGATCGACCCACCCGCAGTTGGTGAGGACCGGCGGCCAAAAACAAAACGCCGGCTTCGTTGGGAAACCGGCGCCAAAAGTTGGTTTTGTTGATCCGTCTTTAAAACAAGCCCTGGCGATACTCCGTACGGTCGCCGAACCAAGCTGCGTAAAAAGACAGAGGCCTAGATGTCGTTAGCGAACACGAGTCCCCGCGCTATCGCCTCAGACCGCCTTTAACTGCTCGGCCGATGTGCGACCTCGCTTGGGATCTTTGAATAGTTCATAGGCCACGCGCTGACCTTCGCTCAACGCGCTCATCCCCGCACGCTCCACCGCTGAAATATGCACAAATACATCGGCGCCGCCTTCGTCGGGTTGGATAAACCCGTAACCCTTGGTTCCATTGAACCACTTAACCGTACCTGTCGCCATCAAGGCCTCCTGTCTCCCGGTACCTTCGCGTGGGCCCTCAACCCAACGTCGAACCTTTAGCTCGCCCACATTTTCCGTGAGCAGCATGATCCGTGCCGCGTGCCCAAATGGAGAGCGCACGCGACCCAAGTTTGTGATGTAGGGTGATCGCTTATCATCTCACCGCCGCGGCATGCGCCTGCGGCCAAAAAATCCAGTGCCGCACCTCGGCGGCCGTTCGCGTCGTTCCCCGGAGCCGATCGTGCCACCCTTCGGCGAAGCCTATTCGCTCAGCTGCTGCCACACGGTTTCTAAGCGTAACCGCGGCCCCTCTCTTCAACCAACGAATGCACGTTTGGCTCTCAATGCCAAGCGAATTCATCGCGGTGCGATTTTTTCTAGCCCTGGGTTCGCTTGCGTCCGGGCGCGCTCCCGTGCCATCGCGACCATCCGAAACGAGGAGACCGTCCCATGGACCTTGGCATCAAAGGCCGCAAAGCAATCGTGTGCGCGTCCTCTAAAGGGCTCGGCCGCGGCAGCGCCGAGGCGCTTGCGGAAGCCGGTTGCGAGCTCGTGCTCAACGCGCGAACCGCAGAAACCCTGGAAAACACGGCGCAGGCGATCAGGGATCGCTACGGTGTGAAGGTCACCACCGTCGCCGCCGACGTGACCACCGACAGCGGCCGCGAGGCCCTTCTGGCCGCCGAGCCGGCGCCGGACATTTTGGTCAACAATGCTGGCGGACCACCCCCTGGCGTGTGGTCAGATTGGGATGCGAGCGCCTGGGAAGGCGCCTTCCGTGCAAACATGTTGACGCCGATCTTACTGGCGACGGCCGTCCTCCCGGGCATGATCGAACGCGGTTGGGGACGCATCGTTGCCATCACCTCCGGGTCGGTGAAAGCGCCCATCCCGCAGCTTGGCCTGTCCAACGGGGCTCGGGCTGGGCTCACCGGTTTTGTTGCCGGTACAGCGCGTCAAGTGGCAAAACACGGCGTCATTATGAACAATATTTTACCGGGTCAGCACGACACCGACCGGATTAAGGGGCTGATGGGGGCCATTTCCGCCCGCGAAGGCATCACCGTGGAGGAGGCTCGCGCCCGGGCCCAAGCCAACAACCCGCGCGGGCGCTTCGGCACCCCGGAAGAGTTCGGAAAGGTCTGCGCCTTCCTGTGCTCGGAACACGTGGGCTTTATGGTTGGGCAAAACGTGCTGCTGGACGGCGGGTCGTTCAACTCCACGATGGGCTGAGCACGCCGAGCGCTGAACCCGCCCGAAAGAGGGGCCGCGTCGCTCTATGGGCCTGTTTCACCCGCGCGGTTCGGGCCGCAACATGATTTCATGTTGCAGAAACCCGCTCTAAGCGGCAGCCAGCCTCGGGCGTTCGGCATCCTCCATGGCGCGGCGGTAGGCCAGCAAATCGTCATCGGCGGGTAGCGCCACGTCGGCGAATGTCACGATGGTTCCCGCCGCCACCGGACGGTGGAGGGTGATGTCCTGGGCAAGACCGATGGGGACAGCACTTTCATTGAGGGAGCGCTCCGCCGGGATCAGCTTGCCCCAAACCGTATAGCCCCCCTCACCGTCGAGCACTTCGCCGGCGGCGAGGTCTTTCTTCGCGCACGCCACCGCATCCCCCACGAAGGCCTGGGAAGCACCGGTGGCCCGCCCCTCCAAGGCCGCCAGCAGGATCGACATGTTGAGTTCAAGCCCGATGAGGTGGAAGGGCCGGTACATGGCCGCGTACTGGCCCGTGGCGTCCGGCGCCATGCCATACTGCTTGAAACAGGCGGCCGCGTAGTCGTTGGGCGCTTCGAGCACCACATAGATCCCCCAGCGTAGATGGTCGGCGGTTTCCCGACCGTCGGGCTCCATGGATGTCACCACCTCCGTCACGCCCGTGCGCTCCAAAACCCCACCCTTGGACCGGGGCCGTAGGATGTGGGCAAGGTCGTGCACCCCGCTGGGTGGGAACAGCAGACCATCGCTCGGCACGCCAAGGCCGCACGCGTTGGCAATGGCAGCCATCTCGATGCCCGACTTGGTGCCGTCCACGAAGGAGTTGAACATTTTGGGGTTCATGCCCGCTTTGCGCGCTTCCTCCGGGGTGATCCCAAACTGATCCCACACATTGTCGGGGGTCGACTGGTGGTAGCTCGCCATGTGCTTGGTGCCTTTGCCGGCGGCGGCGACACCGAAACCGCAACAGCGCGCCCATTCCACCATTTCGGCCACCAGCGAGGGCTGGTCGCCGTAGGCCATGGTGTAGACGGTCCCCGCCGAAGCAGCCTCCTTGGCGAGCGCCGCACCGGCGAGCACGTCGGCCTCCACGTTCACCATCACGATGTGTTTTCCGGCGGCGAAGGACGCCCGGGCGTGGGCAACGCCAGCCCGCGGATGACCCGTCGCTTCCACAACCACATCCACGTCATCGGCTGCCAGCGCCGTCAGTCCGTCATCGGTGAACCGCGTCGCGTCGATGCGATCCGTGCCCCAGCCCACCGTGCGGCAGGCGGCCTTGGCGGCGTCGACCCGCAGGTCGGCGATGACCGTCACTTCCAGTCCAGGCGTCGTGGGGACCTGGGACAGAAACATGGAGCCAAATTTGCCGGCACCGATGAGGCAGACCCGCACGGGCCGATCCTTGGCGCGGGCGAGCAACGAGCCATAGAGGAACATGTTTTGAGCGTCCTTCCCCGTTTCGAGCGAACCATAAAGCGCTTGGGGTGCCCCCGTCACGCCGGTCGGGAAGGTTTGGCGGCGTCAGCCCCGGCGAAGCGCCTTTATGAGGTCGCGCACACCGATGGTGCCAGAAAGCTCGCACATGATGAGGAAGATTGCCGCCGAGCCAAAGACCAGAGCCGCAAGGGCTGCAACCGCGCGCCAGGTGTCCGCATCGAAGAACCAGGGCGAGAGGTTTTGGGCGATCACCGCCGCGCCGATCATCAACGCCAGGGAAGCGGCCACGAAACCGATGGCCCGGGCCACCAAGAGCCCGTCGGGTCGAAAGTCTCCGCGGCGCAAAAGGCCGATGAACAAGAGCCCCGCGTTGACCCACCCGGCCAGTGACGTCGCGGCCGCAATCCCCACGTGGGCAAAGCCATCCGCACCCAACAAAAATGCGCCGGCGATGGACCCCACCACGTTCACCACCATGGATATGGCAGCGAAGATCATCGGCGTCTTCGTATCCTCCCGCGCGAAATAGGAGGGGGAGAAGACCTTTATCAGCACGAATGCCGGGAGCCCGATGCCGTAGGCGGAAACGGCGGCGGCGGTCATCGCAGCATCTTCGCGATCGAAGGCGCCACGCTCGAAAAGCGTCACCACCAGTTCGAAGGGCACCACGATGAGCGCCGCCGCCGCCGGTAGTGTGAGCATCAGGGCGAATTCCAGTGCCCGGTTCTGGGTCCACCGCGCACCGGCCTCATCGCCATTGTTGAGCCGCCGGGAAAGTTCAGGAAGGAGCGCGACACCAAGGGCGATCCCCACGAGGCCGAGGGGGAGCTGGTAGAGCCGGTCGGCGATATAAAGGTAGCTGATGGCGCCCGGCCAGAACGAGGCGACGATGGTGCCCACGACGATGTTGATCTGGGTGATGCCACCGGCGGCAATTCCGGGGATTCCAAGCCGCACTAGCCGCTTGACCCGTTCTGTCGCCTTGGGCCGCCCGAACCTTAGCCGCACTCCGGCCCGGCGCACGGCGACGGCCAGCATGATGGCCTGCACAATGCCGGCCGCGAAAACCCCCCAGCAAAGGGCGAGCGCCGCGCCCTCTTGGTCAAAGGCGAGCCACGCCGCGCCCATCAACATCAGGATGAGCAAAATGTTCAGAAGAACCGGCGTGAACGCGGCGGCAGCGAACTTGTTGAGGGTGTTGAGGATGCCGGAGAAGAACGCCACCAGCGACATGGCGGCGAGGTAGGGGAAGCAAATCCGGGTGTAGAGCACCGCAAGATCGGCGTTGCCGCCATCGCCGAAGCCCGGCGCCAGCACCAGCACCAGGGCGGGGGTGAAAAGTTCGGCAAGGATGGTAAAAACCGTGACGGTGAGGACGAGCCAGGAAAGGACCGTGCTCGCGAAGGCCTCGCCGCCCTCAGCGCCCTCCTCCGTCCGCGCCCTGGTAAAGAGGGGCACAAAGGCGGAGTTGAACGCGCCTTCTGCAAACAGTCTGCGGAAAAGGTTGGGCAGCCGGAAGGCAACGAAGAAGGCGTCCGCCACCGGGCCGGCGCCCAGGATCGCAGCCAGCAGCACGTCGCGCACGAAGCCGAGCACGCGCGAGAGCGCCGTAAAGGCACCCACCGTTGCGAAATTGCGAACGAGCTGCACCGTCAGCCTTGGCCGCGCTATCGGGCAAGCGGTCGATCGCCGACCGTGGTCGGAAAAAGTTCTATCGCCATCGCACCGCACTCTTTACTGTGCGTTGCGTGGGGCGATCGCCCGAAGGTGTCAATTGTGCAAAGGCCGCCGGACCCTTAGCGGCACCGACAAGGCGCGGCCCTGCGCTTCCGCCGCCACACCATGAGCTGGGGTCTAGGCCGGCGCAAACCAGTAGTCACCCAGAAGATGGTGCAAAAACAGCGCTCTAGCGAGCTACTGAGGGACCGCCGGTGCTTCGCTCCGTTTGGCGCGTTCGATAGCCTCCATGATCATCTGCTTCGCCACCGTCTCGTCGGCCCAGCCACGCACTTTCACCCACTTGCCAGGCTCCAGATCCTTGTAGTGCTCAAAAAAGTGCTGGATCTGGTCGAGAGTGATCTTTGGCATGTCCGCGTAGTTCTTAATTCGCTCGTAGCGGAGCGTGAGCGTGGTGGACGGGACAGCCAGGATCTTTTCGTCCCCGCCGCTCTCGTCTTCCATCTGAAGCACACCGATGGGCCGCGCGTTCATGACCGCGCCCGGCACAATGGGTCTGGTGGAGCCGATCATCACGTCAATGGGGTCGCCGTCGTCCGAAAGGGTGTGTGGCACGAAGCCGTAATTCACTGGATAGAGCATGGGCGTGTAAAGGAAGCGGTCGACCCAAAGCGTTCCCGAATGCTTGTCGAGCTCGTATTTGATGGGTTCGCCTCCCACCGGCACTTCAATGACGACGTTGATATCCTCAGGCGGGTTTTTGCCGATGGGGATGGCGTCGATGCGCATGGCCGGATTACCTTCCTTGAGCTTGTTTTCAAGCTTGGGTTGTCAAACTTAGGGCGCGGATTACCGCCTTCATCGCTCCAGCACCAGCACCAGCTGGCAACCCCCGTGGCGCGAAACGTGCTAGCCCTTGGTCGAAGTCTTACAAAAAGATCAATCAAGGCCACGGAGCGGTGCGATGACAGGAATTTCCAAAACCCTTTCCAGGAGAAGCGTGCTGGGTGGTGCGGCGGGCCTCGGCGCCGGAGCCGCCACCCTTGCCACCCCCGCCATCGCCCAGTCCACCATGACATGGAAAATGGTCACCGCATGGCCAAAGAATTTGCCCGGCCCGGGTGTCGCCGCGCAGATGCTGGCCGACCGCATCACGGCGCTCTCCGGCGGGCGCATCAATGTGGAGCTTTATGCCGCCGGCGAGTTGGTGCCTGGGCGTGGGGTGTTCGACGCGGTTTCGGAGGGCACAGCGGAAATCTACCACGCCGTTCCCGCCTATTGGGGTTCGAAATCCAAGGGAATCTTGCTGTTTGGCTCCCAACCCTTCGGTCTTGGTGCAGCGGAGCAATTTGGCTGGGTGCGCTGGGGCGGCGGGCAAGAACTTTATGACGAGATTTATGCCAGGTTCGGCCTAAAGCCGTTCCTTTGCGGCAACTCGGGGCCGCAATGGGCTGGCTGGTTCCGCACCGAGATCACGAGCCCCGATGACCTCAAAGGCCTGCGCTTTCGCACCACGGGACTGGCGTCCGAGATGTGCGACAAGCTTGGCATGGCGGTGCAGGCCATGGGCGGTCGCGACATGTTCCAGGCACTTCAGTCCGGCGCCCTCGACGCGGGCGAGTTCATCGGCCCTTGGACCGATTCGGCGCTGGGCTACTACCAGATCGCAAAGAATTACTATTGGCCGGGCGTGGGTGAGCCGTCCTCAGCGGAGGAGTGCGCCATCAATATGGAGGTCTATGAGAACCTTCCCGATGACCTCAAACAGGCCGTCGCGCTGGCTGCCGAGAGCCTCTACAATCCCGTTTGGACCGAATACACCACGAAACACGCCCAGGCGCTGCGCGAACTGGTGGCCAACGAGGGTGTCATCGTGCGCCAGCTCCCGGACGAAGTGATCGTCGCCATGGGGAACGCCGCCGGCGAGGTCATCGCGGAACTGAGGAACAGCGACGACGATCTTGTAAAACGCATCACCGAGAGCTTTCTCGCCTATCGCGCGCTCATGACCGACTACATGCCCTACGCAGACGGCGGTCAGATGAACGCGCGCCAGCTCGACTTCGCCTACTAAATTTTTTGCACGGCCCCGTTCGGCGCCTCGTTCCCCTTTGCCTCCGCCGGCGGAGCATAGGCTTGCGGAAACTCCGGCGATGGTTCGCATCGCCGGCGTCCTCGATGGTGTTAACCGCGTTGTGGGATCGGTGGTGTGCTGGCTTGCCCTTGCAATGGTGCTCATCCAGTTCGCCATCGTCCTCGCGCGCCACATCTTCGGCGTAGCAGACATCGCCGCTAGCGAGTCGGTCCTCTACCTCCACGCTGCGCTTTTCATGCTGGGCGCCGGATACACCTACCTCGTCAACGCCCATGTCCGTGTGGATATTTTTTACGCTAAGCTGGGGGCGCGGGGGCGTGCGGCCATCGATGTGGTGGGCACGCTCGTCTTTCTTTTCCCGGCGCTGACGCTCCTTCTTTATTGGTCGTGGCCCATGGTGAGCCGGTCCTGGGCGATCCTGGAGGGCCCCATTTCGGTGGGCGGTATTCCGGCCTCCTTTCTCCTGAAATCGCTCGTGCCGGCCTTTTGCGTCCTCCTTGCAGTCCAGGGCTTTGCAAGGCTCCTGCGCGATCTCGTTCGCCTCTTTTCCCGCGACCTGTGATGCTCGACCTTTTCATGTTCGCCGGCCTGGTTTTAGCGATCCTGTCGGGCTTTCCCGCCGCGTTCGCCATTGCGGGCGTTGCGATGCTGTTCGCACTTCTGGGGGCAGCGCTCGGCGTCTTCGACCTTTCGCTGCTGGGCGCCCTTGGCCAGCGGGTCTTCGGTGTGATCACCAACCCCGTGCTGATCGCCATACCCCTCTTCGTGTTCATGGGACTGGTGCTCGAAAAATCGCGCATCGCCGAGGAACTGTTGACCACCATGGGGCGGCTGTTTGGCCGCACGCCTGGCGGTCTCGGCGTTTCCGTGGTGCTTGTGGGGGCACTTCTGGCCGCATCGACGGGAATTGTTGGCGCAACGGTGGTGGCCATGGGGCTCATTGCCCTGCCGGCCATGCTGAAGGCCGGCTACGCACCCTCGCTGGGGGCCGGTATCGTGGCCACCTCCGGCACACTGGGGCAAATCATTCCGCCCTCAACACTCCTCATCATCCTCTCCGACGTGATGAGCAATTCTTACCAGCAGGCGCAGTTCGCGGCCGGAAAATTCACCATCGAGACCATTTCGGTCGGCCAAACCTTCGCCGCGGCGCTGGTGCCCGGCTTGGTGCTCGTGGCGATCTACATCACCTATCTCCTCGTCCGCGCAGCTTTGCGGCCTTCAGATCTTCCAGCCCTCCCAGACAGCGGCGGCGTGTCAGCCCGCGATGTGGCTGTGGTGATCGCGCCGCCCATTTTGCTGATCCTTGCAGTGCTCGGCTCAATCCTGGGAGGGGTGGCGACGCCCGCTGAAGCCGCTGCCGTCGGGGCAGTGGGCGCGATTTTCATGGCTGGCGCACGGCTGGGGACCCCGCGCATCGTCGCGGCCGGCGCCCTGGCGTTCGCGGCCGTTGCCGTCCTCGCCGCCCGGTATCCCATCCGCCTTCAGCGGGACGACGTTTCTGCCTCGGACGCGGCCGTAGCCGTCGTTGCTGCGGGACTCTTGTGTGTCGGCGTGGCGGCCCTTGGCCTGGCGCTCCTTCGGCTTTGGCGGAACGATCTCCTCAAGCCGGTGGTCACCGGCACCACGACCGTCACCGCGATGATCTTCGCCACCATCATCACCGCCTCCATGTTCAGCCTCGTCTTCGTGGGGCTTGGGGGTGAGAACCGCATTGAAGAGATCCTCAACGCCATGCCGGGCGGACCGACGGGTGCGCTAATCTTTGCAATGGCGCTCATCTTTGTGCTGGGCTTCTTTCTCGATTTCGTAGAGATCAGCGTCATTCTTTTGCCGCTGCTGGTGCCCGTCCTCATCACCATGGGGCATGATCCCACCTGGCTTGCGGTCCTCATCGCCATCAACCTGCAGACCTCCTTCCTCACCCCGCCCTTTGGCTTTTCGCTGTTTTATCTGCGCGGTGCGGCGCCGCCGGAGGTCACCACCGGCGCCATCTATCGCGGCGTTGCCCCCTTCATCGCGCTGCAGGCCATCGGCGTTGCGGTAATCTGGCTCGTTCCCGCCCTCGCCACGACCCTCCCGGCCTGGCTCTACTGACCAGCCGCAGTGGCGCGGCCATAGGGACAAAGGACCGCTCAACTTGCGCTCATGAAAAAAGGCGGCGACAGTTCTGGCGGTGGCGCAGGGCGCGCCGCGATTGAGTGGAGCCCGTCACCGCGTCATGAGTAGCGACAGTCTCGCGTTCTGGAACTCGCAGCTCCAAAGTGCCATCACCGTGCCTGACTACGAGAGTTGGCCGGAGCGCTATCGGGCGCTATCGCAGGAGGCAGCCCGGTTTGGCGCGCCCGAGCGGATCGCCCTCGGTGAAGACGACATGCAAGCGCTGTGGCGTCTGCCCACCGGTCGGCCCAGCCACGGCTTCATTTTCATCCATGGCGGTTATTGGCGCGCTTTCACCGCAGCGGACTTCGCCTTTGTCGCCGCCGCAGCCCACACCGCTGACGCCACCTTTTACAACGTGGACTACCGCCTCATGCCCGGGTCGCGCATGGCCGATGTGGTGGCCGACACCACCAACGCGGTCGTCCGGGCCATGGAGGACGTGGAACACGCCATCATCGTCGGCCACTCTGCGGGCGGCCATCTGGCGGCGGAGGCAGCGTTGCGGGTTCCCCAGGCGCCGGCCGCATGCGTTGCCATCAGCGGGCTGTTCGAGCTTGCCCCCCTCGTCCAATCCTTCATCCAGGAAGAGATCGCCCTCACCGAAGAGGAAGTGACCCAGTTTTCCCCCCAGGACCGGGCCGCCGAGTTCCGGTGCCCGGTTCATTTGGTGACGGGCGGGGACGAGACGGTGGAGTTCAAGCGCCAATCCGCGCGGCTTTATGACACCATCGCCGGGCTCGGCATTCGGGCGACGCTTCACTTTGAGCCCGGTTGCACCCACACCGCGGTGGTGGCCGAGCTTGCCAGCGAAAAAAGTGCGCTTACACGGCGGGTGGCGGCGCTCTTTGATCCATCGACTTGATCGCGCGCTGGCGAACCGATTGACTGGGGTCAAACAACCATCGCGCAATGGGGGAGCGCCATGACATCGCGCGCGCACCCCGCCGGTCAGGCGGAGGGCGACACCTTCCCAAAACTCCTTTTGGACAACGCGCGCCGGCGCGGTGATCGTCCCGCCATGCGCGAGAAGGATTTTGGGATCTGGCGCACCTGGTCCTGGGCCGAGGTGAAAGACGAGGTGATGCATTTTGCCCTCGGCCTGGAAAGCCTTGGTTTCGGCAAGGGCGATGCCGTCGCGATCATCGGCGGCAACAAGCCTCGCCTCTACTGGACTTTTATGGCGGCCCAATCGCTCCAGGCGATCCCCGTGCCGGTCTATGCGGACGCCATCGCCGAAGAGCTTGCCTTCGTGCTCGCCCATGCCGAGGTGCGTTTTGCGGTCTGCCAGGACCAGGAGCAGGTGGACAAGTGCATCGCCGCAAAAGAGAACCTGCCGCATCTGGAACACATCGTCTACGACGAACCGCGCGGCCTGCGGGACTACGACCACGACCGGCTCCATCCCTTCACCGACGTGCAGAAGATGGCTGCCGAACGCCTTGCCGCCGATCCCTCCCTCGCCGCGGCCTGGGAGGAGCGAATAATGACAGCATCGGGGGAGGACCCCTCCACGATCCTTTACACCTCCGGCACCACCGGCACGTCCAAGGGCGTCGTCCTCCATGCCGCCGGCGCCGTTCAGGCAGCGCGCGATACCTCCGCTTTCGACAACCTTTGCGACACCGACGAAGTGCTGGCCTACCTTCCCCTCGCCTGGGTGGGCGATCACTATCTCAACTATGCCCAAGGGCTCGTTGCAGGGTTCTGCATGGCCTGTCCCGAGGGACCTGACACGGTGCAGCACGACCTCCGGGAGATCGGCCCGACGTTCTATTTCGCGCCCCCAAGGGTCTTTGAAGGTCTTTTGACCCGCGTCCTCATCCGCATGGAGGATGCAGGTGCCTTAAAGAGGTCGCTCTTCAAAACGTTCATGGCCATCGCCAAACGCCACGGCGAAGCGATCCTCGACGGCAAGAAAGTGCCGCTCTCCGGGCGGTTCGGCTATGCCATCGGCGAGCGGCTGATCTATGGCCCCTTAAAAAACGTCCTCGGATTCAGCAATATCCGCACGGCCTACACCGCGGGCGAAGCCATTGGCCCGGAACTCTTTTCGTTCTTCCGGTCCCTCGGCATCAACCTCAAACAGCTCTACGGCCAGACCGAAGCCTTCCTCTACATCACCGCCCAGCCCGATGGCGCGGTGCGCGCTGACACCGTCGGGCCGCCCATGCCCGGCGTCGATCTCAAGCTCGCCGATAGCGGAGAAGTGCTTTTCAAGTCGCCCGGCATGTTCGTGAAATACTTCAAAGCCGAAGAAAAAACCAAAGAAACGGTCACCGAAGATGGCTACGTGAAAACCGGCGATGCGGGGATTTTCGAGCCTGACGGGCAGCTCAAGATCATCGACCGGGCTGCCGATGTGGGGCGCCTGGAAGACGGTTCCCTCTTCGCGCCAAAATACCTGGAGAACAAGCTAAAGTTCTTCCCGGAAATCCACGAGGCAGTGACCTACGGTCACGAGCGGCCTTTCGTGACGGCCATGATCAACATCGATCTGGTGGCGGTGGGCAATTGGGCTGAACGCAACAATATTGCCTATGCGTCCTATCAGGAGCTTGCCCAGCATCCGCGGGTCGCCACCACCATTGCGGCTCATGTGGCCGCCACCAACCGCGCCCTCGCCGACGAGCCACAAATGGCCGGCATGCAGATCAAGCGTTTCTTGGTGCTCCACAAGGAATTGGATGCCGACGATGGCGAGCTAACGCGCACCCAAAAAGTGCGCCGCAGCTTCGTTGCCAATCGCTACGAACCGCTCATCGACGCCCTTTATAGTGGGGCGGACGACTGTTTTGTGCGCACGGAGGTCACCTTTGAGGACGGGCGCCGCGGCTTCATCGAGGCAACGGTCAAAATCCACGACTGCGATGGCAACGCCGCCCTTGCCGAGGCGGCGGAATGAAGGGCGGGTCTGTTCGGCAACGCGTCGCCCCCGCGTCACGACCGCGTCGCCGATGGGAGACTCTAGCGCACCCGTTCCCGCCAATACTCCAAAGATCTGTGTTGCGGAGGCGGTGCGGTGTCCTTTTCCAGCGGCTGGGGGATCGCCGGTTTTTGGTCCTTTGTGCGCCGCCGACATCGCGCACCCGCCTTGCGCACATTGTCGCGAATGCGGTCCATGTCCACCTCGAACGAGGCGCCGATGGCGAACCAGCGGGCGCAATCGGTGGCGTCCGCAGCGGCAATCAGGACGCGCATGTCTTCCACGTTGCCGCTCAACAGTACGGTCTCGTCCCCTTCCAGCAGCCGCCGGCGATGCTTGCACATGAAACCGGG
Organism: Pseudomonadota bacterium; assembly: GCA_039189655.1. Classification (GTDB taxonomy): domain Bacteria; phylum Pseudomonadota; class Alphaproteobacteria; order Rhizobiales; family Amorphaceae; genus Acuticoccus. The sequence goes on from JBCCYN010000010.1 coordinate 27,263, forward strand.
CCGCTCGCCCTTGCAGGTGCATGTGAGCGTGACCATTCGCGGGTTCAAACTGGCGTGGACAATTTCGATGTGTCCACCGTCTCCACGCACGCTGAACCGAAGCAACTTGGCATCCATGGACCATCTCCCGTTCGCCCCCATGATAGCAACTAAAGGTTGATATGCAAGACGCGGAGGTTAAAAAACCCCAGGGAGAAACGCCGGCGGCGCCAGTCGAAGGCGAGGTGCTGCTCGCGGTGGCGAAGGTGTCGCTATCCTTCGGCGGTGTCAAAGCGATCCGCAACGTTTCCTTCGACATTCAGCGCGGCGAGATCCGAGCCATCATAGGCCCCAATGGCGCCGGCAAAACCTCGATGCTCAACGTTATCAACGGGTTTTACCATCCGCAGGAAGGCACCATCACGTATAAGGGCCGCGCACGGGCAAAAATGAAGCCCCACGACGCCGCCGCAAGTGGCATTGCCCGCACCTTCCAGAACGTTGCGCTTTTTAAGGGAATGACGACCCTCGACAACATCATGTCCGGTCGAACCCTCCAAATGCACCGCAACTTCTTGTGGCAACTCCTGCGCTTCGGGCCGGCCCTTGAAGAAGAGGTCGCACACCGCAAACGGGTGGAAGACATCATCGATTTTCTAGAGATCAATTCCATCCGGAAAACGCCGGTGGGGAAACTCCCCTACGGCCTGCAAAAGCGGGTGGAGCTGGGCCGGGCGCTCGCCATGGAGCCGGAACTTTTATTGCTCGATGAGCCCATGGCAGGGATGAATCTGGAAGAAAAAGAAGACATGTGCCGCTTCATTCTGGACGTGCGCGAAGAGTTCGGGACGACCATCGCCCTCATCGAGCACGACATGGGTGTAGTGATGGATATTTCAGACCGCGTCGTGGTGCTCGACTACGGCGAGAAGATTGCCGACGGCACCCCCGATGACGTGCGCCGCAACCAGGATGTCATTGACGCCTATCTCGGCGTACCCCACTGACGCACCGGGAAAACCAAACGGGGGGATAAAGCCCATGCGAGCTGTGGTGCTGGAGCGCGTTCGCGAAATTGCCATCCGCGAGATCGAGCTACCCAGTGAGCCTGGGCCAGATGACGTCCTCATCAAAACGGTTACCGTCGGCGTGTGCGGCAGCGACGTCCACTACTACACCCACGGTCGCATTGGCCCATTCGTGGTGGAGGCGCCCATGGTGCTTGGCCATGAAGCTTCCGGCATTGTGGAGCGGGCTGGCAGCAATGTCACGCACCTGAAGCCAGGTGACCGGGTGTGCATGGAGCCTGGGATCCCTGACCCCACGTCCAAAGCCAGCAAGCTCGGCATCTATAATGTGGACCCGGCGGTGAAATTCTGGGCAACGCCACCCATCCACGGCTGCCTTGCGCCCCAGGTGGTCCACCCCGCGGCCTTTACCTACAAGCTGCCTGAAGAGGTGTCCTTCCAGGAGGGCGCCGTGGTGGAGCCGCTTGCCATCGGCGTGCAAGCGGCAACGCGCGCGCGCATCCAGCCGGGCGATGTGGCGGTGGTCACCGGGGCTGGCCCCATCGGGATCGTCGTGGCGCTGGCGGCCCTGGCCGGTGGGTGCTCAAAGGTCATCATCTCGGACGTGACACCGCCGAAACTCGCCATCGCTGGCCGCTACGCCAATATCGTGCCGGTCAACATCACCGAGACAGATCTTAAGGACGTGGTGATGGACGCCACATCCGGCTGGGGCGCGGATGTGGTGTTTGAGGCAAGCGGGGCGCCGCCGGTGTTTCAAGGTCTCTTCGATCTTGCTCGGCCGGGCGGTGCGGTGGTGTTGGTGGGGATGCCGGTGGATCCGGTCCCCATCGATATCGTGGCTGCCCAGGCGCGGGAGCTGCGCATTGAAACCGTCTTTCGGTACGCGAATGTCTTCGAGCGAGCTCTCAACCTCATCGCGTCTGGGGTGATTGACGTCAAACCTCTCATCACCGGCACCTACGCGTTTGAAGACTCCGTCGCCGCCTTCGAGCGCGCCGCCCAAGGCCAACCCGACGACGTGAAAATCCAGATCGAAGTCGCCCACCCGTGATGCAAGCCAAGGGCTGGGGCTGGGTCAATGGCCGCCCGCAGCCACGCGCAGGCAGCGCCGAGCATGGCGAGGACGGGGCGCAGCCCTTGCCATTGATGCGGCTCCAGTCCTGAAAAAGCCTGCCCGATAGGGTTCAGAACAAGAGGCCGCAGGCCGTCTGTCCTGAACCCTTGGCCATCGCCGAGATGGGGGAGCGCGAGGGGGAACGCCTCGCCCCCTCAAGAAGGAGCCGGCGCCCCGCGCCGCCAACTGAACGTCTCTTCAGCCCCAGTTAATGGCTGCCGTCCTCGCGGGCGCATCCCAAAGGGAGAGCATCTCGTCGTCAGCATTGACGATGGTGATGGAGCACCCCTGCATTTCGAGGGATGTGAAATAATTTCCCACCAGAGACCGCGCAATTGTAAGCCCTTCGTCGTCGCACAGTTGGGCGACCCGGTCGAACACCAGGTAAAGCTCCATGAGCGGCGTCCCACCGAATCCGTTTACGATGACGATCACATCGCCTGACGGTGAAATTTCCTCTTTGATGACACCCATGATTTCGGTGACGATCTCGTCCACCGGCCGCAGTACTTCCCGGCGCCGACCAGGCTCGCCATGGACTCCGACGCCAAACTCAATCTCGGTATCACCGATCTCGAAGGTGGGTTTTCCCGCCGCGGGAACCGTGCAGGACGTCAATGCAACGCCGATGGTTGCTGCGGAGCTGTTTACACGATCGCCGAGCGCTTTCACGGCGGCGAGGTCGTAGCCTTTTTCCGCCGCGGCTCCGATGATTTTTTCCACCGCAATGGCACCCGCGACGCCGCGCCGGCCCTGGCTGTGGGTGGAGCTTTCCACGGCCACGTCATCGTTGACGATGATGGAAGCCGACTCGCCCTCGAACATTTCCATCGCCATCTCGAAATTCATGATGTCGCCGGCGTAGTTCTTGATCAGGAAAAGAACGCCAGCGCCCGCATCGACCGCCTCTGCCGCGGCAAGCATCTGATCAGGGGTCGGTGACGTAAAGACTTCGCCGGGGCAAGCTGCATCGAGCATCCCGACCCCCACGAAGCCGGCGTGCAGGGGCTCGTGACCGGAACCACCGCCGGAAATGATGGCGACCTTGCCTTCTTTCTTCTTGGTGCGGGTGAGGTAGCGCGGCGAGAAGAACACCGAAACAAGGTCGCCGTGGGCGCGGCCAAAACCCGCAAGACTTTGGTCGAGGACGGTTTCAGGGGTGTTGATGAGCTTTTTCATAGATCCTCGCAGATGGCGCGGACGATCACGTAACTCGACATGGCGCCGGGGTCGATATGGCCGATGGCACGCTCGCCGAGGAAGGCGGCGCGGCCGAAGCGGGCGGTGATGTCGCGGGTGGCCTCCACGCCGTTTCGTGCGGTCTCGACCGCCTCCGTGCGCAGAACCGCTGGCTCCTTGCCGGCGTCGACACCCTCCTTCAGAGCCTTGGCAAGGGGTATCAGCACGTCGAGCATGGTTTTGTCGCCCACGTCCGCCTTGCCGCGACTTTGGATGGCTGCCACGCCGTCGGTCACAAACGTCGCCACGCGTTCCGGCGTCCAAGGCTCGTCGATACCCTCAGATTTCGATGCGGCAAGGAAGAAGCTTGAAACCAGCGGACCCGACGCGCCGCCGATGGTGGACATCAGTTTCATGGCGATGGCTTTAAGGGCCTGGGACGGGGGTTTGTCGCCCATTTCGCCGGAAAGCTCCATGATCGTGTCCGCGCCGCGCTTGATGTTGATGTAGTGGTCGCCATCGCCAATGGCGCGGTCGAGGCCCTCGATCTCGGCTTCGTTGGCGTGGATGGCGTCGCGGGCGCTTTGGACTGCGCGCAAGATGATCTCGGTGGACATGGCTCCCCCAGGCAGTTCCTCAGGCGATTCGGCGTTCATCCCCGTCAAACCAGATGGGTGCGCCGGCTCGGACCGAAAGTTTTGTGAAGGCGCCTTCTTCCACCGGCGTCTCCGTGTCAAGGAGGGCGTGGAGTTCGGTCCCGTCAGCCTCGATGAGGGCGACCGTGTCCGCCCCCAGATGTTCCACGTTGATGACCCGGGCATCCACCGCACCGTCGGTGCCGACGCGGATGTCTTCGGGGCGAATACCTGCGGTGGCTGCTTGACGCGGTCCGTCGGGGAGGCCGAGGGTACCGGGGCGCACGAGATTGATGGCAGGGCTCCCCAACCGCTGCGCCGCGGTGATTGTGGCGGGCGCTTCGTAAACGGTTCGAGGGTCGTCGATCTGGACGAGTTTGCCGTGGGACAGGATCCCGATGCGATCCGCCAGGGTCATCGCTTCCAGCTGATCGTGAGTGACGTAGACCACCGTCGCGCCGAGGTCGCGCTGGATACGTTTTAACTCTGCCCGCAACTCCTCGCGGAGCTTTGCGTCGAGGGAGGAAAGCGGCTCATCCATCAAGAAGAGGTTGGGCTGGCGCACCAAAGCACGACCGATGGACACCCGCTGCATCTCACCACCCGAAAGCTGGGTCGCCCGGTTTTTGAGTTTGCTTCCGATGCGCAGCATGTCGGCAATGGCACGCACCCGCCTGTCGATATCCGCCTTGGCGCTCTTGCGGCCCGGCGCTCTCAGCGGGAACGCCAAATTCTCGTAGACCGAATAGTGCGGGTAAAGACTGTATTGCTGGAAGACGAAGGCAACGTCCCTCGCCGCCGGGGGAAGGCGGGTCACGTCCTCGCCGGCGATGGTCACCATCCCCTCATCGGCCCGCTCAAGCCCCGCGAACAGCCGCAAGGTGGTGGTCTTACCCGCACCGGTGGGTCCGAGGAGCACGACGAATTCGCCGTCAGCGATGGCGAGGGACACATCATCCACCGCAACAGTGTCTGAAAAACGCTTGGTGACGGTGGAAAGCGCGGCTTCAGCCATTTGGGGACGCTGCCGTGACGGACCGGTCGGTGGTCCCATCGAACACGGAAAGGCGGTCTGTCAGGAACGAAAGGCCCACGGTCTCGCCATCGGTCACGCGCACCTCGTTGCCAGCACGCACTTTTAGCGCGCCGGCGTCGGTCTCAACGGTGATCAACTGGCGCGCACCCATGTATTCGATGGCTCTCACCTCGCCCCGCAATGGGCCGTCCGCCCCGATAATGATGTGCTCTGGCCTCGCGCCGAGTACTGCCTCCGCCGTGAGCGGGGTTTGGGTGGCCGGGACCGCAATGGGAGTGCCGCGAACACGAACCTCAGTGGTCCCCGCAGGCGCATTGCCCTCGGCGGGAAGAAAATTCATCGCCGGTGCACCAATGAAACTTGCCACGAACTTTGTGGCAGGCCTGGCGTAGACTTCCGTCGGTGGACCGATCTGCAATACTTCGGCGTGGTTCATGACGCAGATGCGGTCGGCCATGGCCATCGCCTCCACCTGATCGTGGGTGACGTAGACGGTGGTGGCACCAATGCGATTGTGGAGCACGCGAAGTTCCTCGCACATCACCTCGCGAAACTCGGCGTCAAGGGCGCCCAAGGGTTCATCCATCAAGAACGCCTTCGCGCGGCGGACGATGGCACGGCCAAGGGCAACGCGCTGCCGGTCCCCCGCGGCCAAGCCAGAGACAGGGCGGTCGAGAAGGTGCTCGATCTGGAGGAGTTTTGCCACTTCGGCGGTCCGCTCCCGAATATCCCGCCGAGGAAGGCCAGCAATGCGCAAGGGAAAGTTGATGTTCCGCCGCGCCGTCATGTGGGGGTAGAGGGCGAAGAGTTGGAAGACGAACGCGATGTCCCGCTCTGCGGCGCGGTTCCAGGTGACATCCTCCCCATCAAGGAGAATGCGGCCGGCGGTGGGAAGTTCAAGCCCGGCAATCATCCTGAGCGTCGTCGTCTTGCCACAACCCGAGGGGCCGAGCATGACGAAAAACTCGCCATCATGGATCGTGAAGGTGGACTCTCGCACTGCGGTGAAATCACCGAACGCTTTGTGGATGCGGTCTAGAGCGATCTCAGCCATGGAACGGGCCGCTGCAAAAAGTCCGGTCCATCATGGGTCGACAATCGCCCGAGGGGGCGGACGCGTCAAACCGGCGAGCGCCGGTTCCTCCACTGCGTTGCGGTCGCTGCGCGATGACCCACCCACTCCCTCGGGCGATCGCATTCCCATGGTGGCTCCGGAGGAACGACCGGAAGAGCATGGCCTTTCCCGGTTCACCAAAGGAACATGATGGGGTTGGAAACACTGAGCGGCTCATTCGGGAAAGTGGGTGACGATGACGTAGCCGATGGTGCCCGTGAGGATGACCGCGAACGACCAGCCGTAGAGCCAGAGCGAGAAGGGCTGCATGAGCATCACGATCCCCGCAGCGATGAGGACAGTGGCAAGGTTTTCCCACGGGCCGCGACGAAAGAACCGGGCCACTAGAAATCGCCCCAGTGACAGAAGGGGCGGGCCATCAAAAAACGCTCCCTTCGGCGCATCATCTTCGGCGATCCCTACGACGCATTTCACGCCTGCCTAAACGCATCGCAAGGCGCACCAGCATCATGATGAGCCGGTTCATCGTCTCACCGCGCCGAATGTGATTCCGCGCAGGAGCTGGTTGCGCAAAAGCACCGTGAAAATCACCACCGGCAAGAGGAAAAGCGTCGTGCCTGCTGCAACCGCCGGCCAGTCAAGCCCGCCCTCGCCGATAATGATGGGAATGAAGGGTGGCGCCGTTTGCGCTGTGCCGCTCGTAAGGAGGAGAGCGAACGCATACTCGTTCCAAGCAAAGATCAAGCAAAAGATGGCCGTTGCAGCAATACCGGCGCGCATTTGCGGTAGCACCACTTTGTAGAAAGCTTGGAAGCGCGTGTATCCGTCTACGACTGCAGCCTCCTCGTATTCGCGTGGTATTTCGTCCACAAAACCTTTTAGGAGCCAGACCGAAAGCGACAGATTGACGGCGGTATAGAGCAAAATCATACCGGCATGGGTGTCGGACAGGCCAAGTTCCCGGTACATCAGGAAGATGGGGATGGCAACGGCGATGGGCGGCATCATGCGCGTCGAAAGGATGAAGAATAAAAGGTCATCCTTGAGCGGCACCTTAAAACGGGAAAAAGCGTAGGCGGCAAGGGTTCCGAGGAAGACGGCGAGGAAAGTGGAACCGAAGCCGATGATCACGGAATTGAAGTAGCGGTCGGCAAAGCGCGAGGGGCCCGTGATGACCATGTTGCGCTCACGCACCAACGCATCGTACCAGGTCGCCGGTGGGCCAAGACTTTCGATGTATTCATCGGTCTGGCGAGAGCGGGTGGTAAAAAGATTTACGTAACCCTCCAGTGTCGGTTCGAAGACGACCTTCGGTGGGTAAGAAATGGACGCGGGCGGCGACTTGAAGCCGGTCGCCACAATCCATGCCAGCGGGATCATGGCCACCAACGCATAGACCACGACCGCGGCGCCGGCGATCCATTGGCCCCGCGCGCTGACCGCGCCCGGGTTGGCTATCGCGGCCACCACCTCTCCACCGGTGTCGGTGGCGGCTTTGGTCGACGCGGTCATGTTTTCACCTTGTTGAGGGCACGCACATAAATATTCGCAAGTCCGAATACCGTCACGAATAAGATGACGGCGAAGGCGGACGAATAACCTGTTCGCCATTTTTCAAAAGCTTCGCGCTTCAGATTGATGGACGCGAGTTCTGTCGTGGAGCCTGGGCCGCCAGACGTCAGCTCCACGACCATGTCGAACATTTTAAAATTCTCGATACCTCGGAAAAGGACGGCGAGCATAAGAAAGGGAAGAACTCGTGGGAGCGTGATGTACCAGAATTTTTGTAGCCAGTTGGCCCGGTCCACCTCTGCGGCTTCGTAAAGGTAGTCGGGGATGGATCGCAGGCCCGCAAGGCACAAAATCATGATGTAGGGGGACCACATCCAGGTATCGACGATGATGATCGCCCAGGGCGCCAGCGCCACCGAGCCGATCATGTCAACGGGGCCGGTGCCGGCGAAAAAGTCGAGGATGTAGGAGAAGATCCCCGTTTGCGGCTGGTAGATGTAGGTCCAGAAGGTGCCCACCACGGCGGGCGACAGCATCATCGGAATGAGGATGAGCGTCGTCCAGAAGCTCGCGCCGCGAAAGCCGCGATTGATGAGGAGCGCAAGGCCAAAGCCGATCAGAACTTGGAGCGTCATTGTCCAGATGACGAAGTGGGCCGTCGCCTGGAGGTAGCCCCAAACATCTTCTGAGCCCAGAAGGCGTTCGTAGTTGCGTGTGCCGAGCCAGCGCACCTCGCGTCCGGGCTGGTTGGCGCGAAAATTTGTGAAGGAGAGATAGACCGTCCAGATCAGCGGAAAAATATTGATGGCGAGGAGGATTAATACGGTTGGGCCGATGAAGAGCCACGCAATGGCGGCGTCGGACAATCCGCGGGCGCGTCGTGCAATGCCCGGCGTCGCGGCCACGGCACGAGCCCCTAGGTTGTCGACGGTCTGTTCGGCCATAAAGTTCCTGCGTGCGGCGCGGCGTTGGGCGGATAGCAAGACGCCCTTCAGCGCGCAAGGTCAACGGGGCGGCAGCGCGCCTGGGTCTTACACCGGCTCCAGGGGTTCGTTGCGGCGTTCTTGGACGAAGAAGAGCGTCACAAAACTCACGCCGGCTGCGGCCATGATGTAGTAGGCGGGAAAATAGTCGTCTCCCAACCGGCCCACCAGATAGGTCGCCACCAGGGGCACTGTGCCGCCGAAGAGAGCGAGGATCACGTTATAGCCGATGGAGGCGACGCTGACCCGCACCGCAGCGCTCGGTACCTCCGCGAGCAGCACCGGCGAGATGCTGGCGTAGCAGGCAAACGGTATTGTCAGGGCAATTTGGCCCGCAAGGATGACCATCGGATCTTTGCTGTGCATGAGCCAGAAGGCGGGGATCGCCACGATGATCATGACGGCAAGGCCGGTCATCGCCACCGGTTTGCGGCCCACTTTGTCCGACAGCAGTGCCGCGACCGGCGCCAAGACCATCAGCACGAAAAGGCACAAGGTGTTGATGTCCATCGCCGTGGCGGCGTCGTCGTGCATCTCCTCGGTAAGGTACGAAATGGCGTAGACGAAGAGGACGTAAAACGGCACGCCACCGCCTATGGCGATACCCAGCACCTTCAGGACATCGCGCCAGTGATCCTGGAACGTGGTGATGATGGGGGAACGCACCGGTGGCTTACCATCGCTGCGTTCGGGTCGCATGACGGAGCGGCGCAGGGTGAACGAGGCGGCGAGGATGATGACGCCGGCGATGAAGGGAATGCGCCACAGACCCGCTTCGATGGTTTCCTTTTCAAAGAGTGTGGTGAGGAGCGCAGCCGCGCCCGAGCCGATGAGAAAACCGCCCACGGCACCCGAAAAAATAAAGCTCGTCAGAAAGCCACGGCGGCCCGGCGGCGAGCCCTCGGCAACGAACACGGCCGAGCCGGGATATTCGCCGCCCACCGAAATGCCCTGGATTACCCGCACCAGCACCAAGAGCAGCCCCGCCACGGCTCCAACGCTCTCAGCTGTGGGCAAAAGCCCGATGGCAAGGGAGCCAAAACCCATCATCGTCACCGTCAGGATGAGGACGGGACGACGGCCGAACTTGTCGCCGATGTAGCCGAAGACGAAACCGCCTATGGGCCGGGCGAGGTAGCCGGCGGCGAAGGCGCCGTAGACGGCCAGTAGCGAAGAAAATGGGTCGTCGGACGGGAAGAAGAGGGGCGCAATAATGGGGGCGAGAAACCCGTAAACGGCAAAGTCGTACCATTCGAGCGCATTGCCCACAGCGCCCGCGGCAACAATCTTCCTGGTGGATTGGGGCGCCGTCTCGCTACTTGCGTCAACTGCCATCAATGGTTGTCCCTGCGCCCGCGCGGCCGATCGCTCTTCATAAAACGCACCGCATGCACGGCCTTGTGGGCGCAGCACGCGGTGCCATCGTCATGTAAAGCCCTGGCTTAGAGCTTACCGTCATCCTCAAATGAGATCGTCCAGTCCTCGATGAGTTTATCGAGGGCCTCCTGGGCCGTTCCCTGGTCGGCAACCACGTAGTCGTGGACGCGCTTTTGCATCGCCTGGAGAAGCTCTGCGTAGATGGGTTCCTGCCAAAAGTCCTTGACGCTCGACATGGCTTCCAGGAATTGGCCGGCGAACGGCTGGCTGTCAGGGAAGGCCGGGTCTTGGACCACCGCATTGTGGACCGCGTAGCCGCCCAGATCCCACCACTTCTTCTGCACATCGGGCTGGGAAAACCACTTGATGTACTTCAGCGCGTCGTCCTGGCTGTCGGAGTAGGACACCACCGAAATCCCCTGTCCGCCGAGGGTAGAGGCCGGGTTGTTCTGCGGCGGGTTGACGAAAAAGCCCACCTTGTCGCCGCCCACATCTTCGTCCTTGAAGATGCCGGGAAAGAAGGCGAACCAGTTCATCTGCATGGCCACCTGGCCGGACTTAAAGGCGTCGAGGTTTGCAACCATATAGGCGTCGGAGTGGCCCGGAGGGGTGCAGCACTCGTAAAGCGCCTTATAGAATTCAAGGGCTTCGACAGCCTCCGGTGAGTTCACGGCGCCGGCCATCTCGTAGGTGCCGGCCTCGCTCTCGTACTCAAAACCCCAGGCGTAGAGGGCGGCGGTCACGCCCATGGTGATGCCCTCAGAGCCCCGCTCGGTGTAGATGGCGGCGCCGTAGCGGGTTTGTCCGTCGATCTCGCGGCCCTGGAAAAATTTTGCGATGTCCAGAAGCTCGTTCCAGTCGTTGGGCGGGGCAAGTTCTCGACCGTACTCGGCCTGAAATGCCTCCTGAAGTTCGGGACGCTCGAACCAGTCCTTGCGGTAGACCCATCCGAGGGCATCGCCCATGGCCGGAAGTGCATAGTAATTGGGCGAGCCTTTGGGCCAGGTGGAGTAGGCATAGACGGCCGCAGGCAGGAAGTCGTCCATCGAAATGCCTTCGGCGTCGAAGAAGTCGTTGAGCTGGACGTAGTGGCCGTAGGTGGCGCCGCCGCCGATCCACTGGCTGTCGCCAATCATGAGATCGCACAGCTGACCGCCGGAATTCAGTTCATTGAGCATTCGGTCGGCAAAATTTGTCCAGGGCACGAACTCAAAATTCATGGCAATGCCGGTTTCGGCGGTAAAATCCTTCGAAAGTTCCACCAGCGCGTTGGCCGGATCCCATGCCGCCCAGCACAGCGTCAATTCGCTGTCTTGGGCTTGCGCGGCGCTGGCTGCGGCGAGCACCAAGCCTGCCGCGCAGGCCGTGGTCCAGATTTTCATGTCATGCCTCCTTGGGGGGCCAGCCGTGTGGGTGACGGCAAATGACGCACGGCTGGCCTTTGTTGTCGGTAGCCCAGGCTGTACCGCTCTGTAATGCTTCGTCAATGGCGATGGGGTGCGATGCCGTCGATCAAGGCGCGTCGCTCCTGTTGCGAGACGGAATGCGAGTGTTTGCAGCGCGAAACGGCCTGTGCCATTTCAACGATATTTAATCTAGCGGAGTTAACCATGCGCGTTGTGATGATCGGGACAGGGTACGTGGGGCTGGTTTCCGGTGCCTGCTTTGCCGACTTCGGGCATGACGTGGTCTGCATCGATAAGGATGCCGGTAAGATCGAAGGTTTGCGCAACGGCATTATGCCCATCTACGAGCCGCAGCTTGATGGATTGGTGGCCACGAATGTGCGTGACGGGCGTTTGTCCTTCGACACCAAACTCGATGACGTGGTGGCGGATGCCGATGTGGTTTTCCTGGCCGTCGGGACCCCGTCCCGGCGTGGCGACGGGCACGCGGACCTCACGTTCGTCTATGCCGCTGCCCGCGAGGTGGCCGAGCGGCTGTCTGGGTATACGGTGATTGTCACCAAGTCGACTGTGCCTGTGGGGACGGGCGATGAGGTGGAGGCGATCGTTCGAGAACTCGCTCCCAACGCGGAGTTTGACGTGGCGTCGAACCCCGAGTTCTTGCGGGAAGGCGCGGCCATCAGCGATTTCAAGCGTCCCGACCGCGTGATTGTGGGAGTGCAGACCGAGCGGGCAGCAGCAACGCTGCGCGAGCTCTATCGCCCGCTCTACCTTAATGAGACACCGCTTGTGACCACCGACCGACGCACCGCCGAGGTCACAAAGTACGCCGCCAACGCGTTCCTTGCCGTGAAAATCGGCTTCATTAACGAGGTGGCCGACCTTTGCGAGCAAGCCGGCGCCAACGTCCAGCACGTGGCGCGCGGCATCGGCCTCGACAAGCGCATCGGCCCAAAATTCCTGAATGCCGGGCCCGGGTATGGCGGCTCGTGCTTTCCCAAGGACACGCTGGCCCTGTCACGTACGGCCCAGTCCATGGGCACACCCATCACCATCGTGGATGCGGTGATTGCCGCAAACGATGCCCGTAAGTCGGTGATGGCGGACGTGGTGATCGACGCCGCGGGGGGTGTGGTGAGGGGCAAGACCATTGCGGTCCTTGGCCTCACCTTCAAGCCGAACACGGACGACATGCGTGATGCGCCGAGCCTTGCCATCGTGCCGGCCCTCCAGCGGGCGGGCGCCACCGTCCGCGCGTTCGATCCGGAAGGCGAGAAGGAGGCCCAAAACTACCTGACCGATCTTACCTATGCGGCGAGCCCCTATGACTGCCTTGAGGGCGCTGACATGGCGGTGATCATCACTGAGTGGGACCAGTTTCGAGCCCTTGACCTCTTCCGCGTCGCGAGCCTTTTGCGGGACAAGCTCCTTATCGACCTGCGCAATATCTATGTGGCGGAAGACGCCGAGCGCGCCGGTCTCACCTATAGGTCCATCGGTCGGCCCAACGGCTTGGCAGTGCGACCCGCGCTCCCACTCAGCTAGGGCGCGCCGCAAAACGCTGGTCGCGCCCAATAGGCAGAAATCCGTGAAACCAACCGTCAAACCCTACGGGCGCGGGCGGCCTTTGCCGGCACGTTTGGGGCTGCGCAGCCGCACATAAAGGGCGCCCGCCCCACCGTGGCTTTGGTGAGCCGGACCGTAGCTCGCCACGATTGGCGAAAGCTCCCGTCCGGCGAGCCAATGGGGCACAGCGCGGCGTAGGATCCCTGCGCCCTCGCCGCCACGGCCCTTTCCGGTGATGACCAGCACCACTTGTCGGCTGGCAAGGTGTGAGCCGGTGATGAACCGAATCAGCGCGCCATGGGCCTCTTGCTGGGTCATACCGTGGAGATCGAGCCGCGCCTCCACCCGCTGGGATCCGCGGGAGATTTTTCGCCTGAGCTTTCGATCAAGTTCGGCTTGGGGGCGTGCGGGCTGGACCGGTCGTGGCGGCTGGTTTGGGCTTGGCTCTGCCGCACCGTTCTGGGAAGCAAATGACGTTGCAGGGGCTGATCCGTCGCGGCGTGGTTTGCGTTGGTGGTCAACAGCGGGTTGCGGAGCTTCTGGCGGCTGCGGCGGTGATGGGTCGGGCCGAAGGATGCGAAGCGGCGAGACGGTGCGTGCCACCCGTTCCCACAGGACGCGCTCATCCGGGCGGAGGGGGCGGCGACGCTTCAAAACGCCGCTTTCGGGACAATTAGGGTGAGCTTCGCCGCAGCCTTCATGGCACCGGCTACCCTGCCCGCCTCATCGCCGCTCCCCATAAAAATGTCGCCCCGCGACGGACCGACAATGGCCGAGCCCGTGTCCTCGGCGATCATAAGGCCCTGAAACGGGCCGATCCCGGGAACTTCCGTTTCCACATAAACGGGCGTGCCCAGTTTAATGAAGGCGCGATCCACCGCCAGGCTGCGCCAGGCAATGAGGGGTAGGCCGGCCGCGGCGATGGGACCAAAGGCGTCGCCCGCCGACGGACGCTCGCGAAAGAAGACGAACGAGCGGTTCTCGCTGAGCACCGGTTTTACCAGGGCGGGATCTGCCGCCAGGGCATCGCGGATGGTCGCCATGGTGGCGCCGCCCTTGGCCAAAACGCCGCGCTCGATGAGCACCTTGCCAATGGCGGTGTACGGGTGTCCGGTTTTGCCGTGGTAGCTGATGCGCACGGTCTCGCCGTTGGTGAGGCTGAGCCTTGCGGAACCTTGCACCTGGGCGAAGAACGCGTCCACAGGATCAGCAACGTACGCAATTTCCAACCCGCGCCCCATGAGCGCACCCGCTTCGATGGCAACACGATCCGGATAGGGGCCGACGGAGCCGTCGGGATGGCGCCGGGCGAAGGTGCCATCCCCCGGACGATCCGCCGATGGCGCCACCCGTACAAGATCGTCGGGTCGTCGATAAAAGGGGGTTTGGAACGGGCCGACGCGGCGTCGTGAGGCTTTGATCACCGGCTCATAGTACGCAGTCAGGAATCCCTCCTGGGGTATGCGTAGCGGTTGAAAATGCCGCGCCACGAAAGCGCGCGGATCGCGCGACAGGGCATCCTCGCGGCTGAGGAGCGCGTCCACGGCGTCGAGGAAGGGTGCTTCGTGGGGCCGTTCTTTGATAGCGGGTTCGGTATGGCGGGCGATGCCCTCAAGGAGCGCGCCTGCTTCCCGCTCGCCCCAGCCGGGGAGTTGGTCGAAGGACACGGGAGCGAGGGGCGCGCCGGCGTGGTCAGCGAAGTTCGCGGACACGGCCGAAAATCTTGGAAAATGAGGCGATTCTTGGGGATCGGGCGGGCCCGGCGGTGGCCTCGTGACGCTGTTGCCGCGGAAACATCATAGCGGGGCGGCAACGGCCGTCGCGGCGTTCGGACGCGGGGCTCAGGCCGATTCTGTGGCGACCAGCATCCAGTTGGGGTCCTTCGATTGCACATCCCGCTCGAAGGTCCACACGTCTACCACATCACTCACCTTGTTGGGATCGCCACTGATGAGATCGCCAGCCTTGTCGTAGGTGGCTGTAATCATTTGGCTATCCACACGAGTGGTGACGCGGGCACGCTCGTCGCGCACGGACGCTTCGGTGATGGTAATGCGCTCGATGCCGATGAGCGTGGTGGACATGGTCTGCCCCTCGCCCTCGCGGGCACCGATGGCGGCGTCGAAACCGTCAAACACTTCCGGTGAGAGTAGCGGGCGCAATGTATCGCGTTCGCCGTTTGCAAAGGATGTGACGATCATCTCGTACGCCATTTGCGCGCCTTCCACGAAGCGCTTGGGTTCGAACGATGGATCGGACTCGATCACTTCCGTCAGGCCGTCAAAAAGTGGGGTCCCCTTGCGCGCCACGCCCTTGAGGCGCTCGTCGAGATCGACGGGGCCGGCGGGAGCCGATTGACCGCCGCCCCCTTGGCGCGGCAGCGATACGACGTTGTCAGGCGCGCTTTCCGCCTGCCCTTTGCCGCCCGGTTTGGCCGTATAGGGGTCGTAAGGCTGCCGTTCGTTCCCAGTACGGCGACCGAGAACGCTGCGAAGTCTCAGGAATATCGCCACCGCAATGGCGAGAATAATGAGGTTCTCGATCCCGAAAATATCACTCATCCACGTCCAACCTGTCAGCTCGTCTGGAGCGACCGGACCGCCTCTCAGTCAGTTGGCTCGCCGTCATTCCCATGGAGATAAGACGGGATATGCCACAGAACAGGGGGCGTTCGCCACCACGCGACATTTGGAACCTAAACAATTGCTGAGCCGCGGTCCATCGCTGGGAGGTGAAAACCACGCCGCACCCACCCATATTCAAAATTGTGACGACGAAATGGGAAGACTTGTGATCCGTTTTATCATTTTTGTGCTTCTGATCGGCATTCCCATTGCGGAAGTGGCTGTTTTCATGGTGGTGGGCAGCATCATCGGTGTGTTGCCGACGATACTCATCATCATCCTCACGGCCCTCATCGGTGCAGGACTCTTAAAGCGCCAGGGTGTGTCCGCGCTTGCACAACTGCAAGACGATCTGCGCAACGAACGCGTTCCGGCTGCCTCCATCGGCAGCGCGGTGACCATCGCCATTGCGGGTTTGATGCTCCTAACGCCGGGGTTCATCACGGATGCTGTGGGCTTTGCGCTCTTCGTTCCCGCAGTGCGTCGCTGGCTTTGGCGTCGTGTGTCGGGCTCGGTGAAGGTGGTGGGCATGGAAGGCATGGCTGACCCGCGCCAGAAGCAGCGGCGCGGCGAGCGCACTATCGATTTAGAAGAAGGCGAATACTCCCGCAGCGACGACCACTCGCCCTGGCAGAACCGCCCGACGGGGTAGTGGTCAAGCACGTGCGTCGGCGTCGACGGTGATTGAACGGTGACCGCGCGCGCCGATCATCAGAGCGCGCGTCAATTGTGAAGCCTTTGAGCCAAAGAAATCGATCTTGCGCAGGCCTGTCTTGGGCTGGAGTTCGTTGTTGTGGGTCGCCCAAGCCCATGCTAGGCCGCTTGCCACACCGTTAACCGGCGCCAAGGTGTCACGGCACGCTGCGCGGCGTCCCCGCCCGGCACAGAGTTTTTAGGTTTCGCGCAGCAGCGCACTCCGCAGCAATGACCCGCCGCGCCCAACGCAACCATTTTGAACCGACGGAGCAATGATGAGCGACAGCACGACGACGGACCCCACCGCCGGAGGGGCGGCGCAGTCGCCGACCGTGCGCGTTCTGGCGCAGTACGTGAAGGACCTCTCGTTCGAAAACCCCAGAGCGCCCGTCTCTTTGCAAAAGCAGGACAACGCGCCTCCCATCAACATTGGCGTGAACGTCGGCGCCCGTGGGCTGACCGAGAACGACTTTGAAGTGACCCTCTCCCTCACCGCCAAGGCTGGCGATGGAGACGCGCTCAATTTTGAGGTGGAGCTGCAGTACGCCGGCGTGATCCGGATCAGCGGGATGCAGAAGGAGCACGTACAGCCCTTCCTGCTCATCGAGGGTCCCCGCGTTCTGTTTCCTTTCGCGCGCCAGATTCTCGCCGATGCCGTGCGCAACGGTGGCTTCCCGCCCCTGATGGTCGACCCCATCGATTTTGTGGCGCTCTACAAGAAGAATATGGAGCGCGTTCAGGAACAGCAGCAACAACAGGCCGACGCCACACCGCCTACGGTCAACTGACAGGGCAGCGGCGAACCCGCCGCCTCCCTCAGGTTCGCGAGACCATCATCTGAACCTCGTAAAACCAAGATCAACAAGATGATGCCGCGAAGGCCATCACCGTTGTTCACGCCAACGAGCGGCAAGAACCCCCACCCGTTGCGCCACCCATCCCGTCTAGTTCTTTTGGTGGGACACCAAAAAAGCGACGTTCTTCCGGAGCCGACACCTTTTTAGGCCCGCGCAGGGCCTGATGGGTCAAGGGCAAAGAGCGAAGCGTCCCTTGAGGCGTCTGGCGCTGCGCGGGACGATGGATCAAGGCGGGAGAATTTTGGCCCATTGCCCACTGGCCGGCCCGAGATGAGCAACCTTCTTGGAAGCGACATCTAGCCTATAAAGCCAACCACATTTCGCACGTTCGCCATGATGGGGCTCGCGATTGTTCGGGCACGGTCGGCGCCTGCTGCAAGGGTAGCATCCAGATGGGACGGGTCGGTTAGAAGGCGCCGCATCTCGTCGTTGACGGGAGCAAGAACTTCCACGGCGAGATCGGCGAGGGCGGGCTTGAAGCCAGAGAACATTGCTCCGCCGTGGTCGGCGAGCACTTCAGCTTTGGTAATCCCCGCCAGCGCAGCGTAAATACCGACGAGGTTGTCAGCTTCAGGCCGATCCGCAAGCCCTTTTTCCTCGCTGGGAAGCGCGTGGGGGTCTGTCTTCGCCTTGCGCACCTTCTGGGCAATCGTGTCGGCATCGTCTGTCAGGTTGATCCGCGAGTTGTCCGAGGCTTCTGACTTGGACATTTTGCGCGTCCCATCCCTGAGGCTCATCACCCGCGTCGCGGGGCCCTGGATGATGGGTTCCACCAGGGGAAAGAGACCATCCTCGAAGCCGAGCGCCGCCAGCCGCTCGCCGTAGTCGTGGTTGAACTTTTGGGCAATATCGCGGGTCAGCTCCAGGTGCTGCTTCTGATCCTCCCCCACGGGCACATGGGTTGCCTGGTAGGCAAGGACGTCCGCCGCCATGAGGTTCGGATAGGCGTAAAGACCCACCGATGCGTTTTCGCGATCCTTGCCCGCCTTCTCCTTGAACTGAGTCATACGGCTCAGCCATCCCATGCGCGCTACGCAATTGAAGACCCAGGCAAGCTCGGTGTGGGCTGATACTTGGCTTTGGTTGAAGACGATGTTGCGCTCCGGGTCGATCCCGGCGGCAAGAAATGCAGCGGTCACATGGCGGGTCGCGGCCGCAAGCGCATCGGGGTCTTGCCAGACGGTGATCGCGTGGAGGTCCACCACGCAGTAAATGCAGGGGAAATCGGCCTGCATGGCAACAAATTGGCGGATGGCGCCGAGGTAGTTGCCAAGATGCAGGCTACCGGTGGGCTGGACGCCGGAAAAGACACGCGGAGTGAAGGGCACGGACGGAGCGCTCGCTGTGGGAGAACGGGCGCCGTTATGGTGTGCTTTGCCGCGCCAATCAACCGCTCAGCGGGCGCGTTTGAAGTTTATCGCGCCGGCGTTAGCGACTGCGGGGGTTTGCGGTGTCCCCGTTTCCGGCCGGTGGAACAGTAACGAAATTGCGCTCTGAAACCCCAGCCACGCCAGGGACCATTGCCAACGGCGGAGCGATCTGGGAGGCATTCATGGTTGGCCGGGCTTTCGCAAGCCCAACGACAATGCCGGCGCCCGAGAAAACCCGCGCGGCTATGGCGGCCCGCTGACGGAGATGTCCTCTGCCTCCTGAAACGAAACCGCGGTTTAATCCCGCCTGGGCCATCGTTGTGCCGCTGCTGGCCGGTGGGTTCGCTACCCTTGAAGTGTTCCACGTGCTGCCCATCACGCACTGGGCGTTGCAGTTGCTTGCTGGCGCCGTTCTGGTGTCGGCGGTATTTGCTGCCGTCCACCACGCAGAGGTCATTGCAGTGCGCGTGGGCGAGCCTTTTGGGTCCATGGTGCTCGCCATTGCGGTCACGATCATCGAAGTCTCGCTCATCATCACCATCATGTTGGCCGCGCCCGACGGGGGCTCCCACGTGGCGCGCGACACGGTGTTTGCGGCGCTGATGATCGTGCTGACGGGGATCGTCGGCGCGTGCCTCCTGGCGGGAGGCATCAGGCACCACGAGCAGGGGTTTCAGGTGCAGGGCGCGACCGGTGCGCTTAGCGTCCTTGGTACCCTCGCAACGTTGGCGCTGGTGCTGCCGAACTATACCGTGGCAGTCGCCGGCCCGGTCTATTCCAAGGAGCAGCTCATCGCGGTGGGCGTGATGTCTCTCGCCCTCTACCTCCTGTTTTTGTTTGTCCAATCGGTGCGCCACCGTGATTATTTTGCCGAAGGGGCCGACCACCAGGGCCCACGGCACAAGCCGACCCTATCGGCCTTCCTGGTAAGCGTATTCCTGTTGGTGGTGGCGCTGGCATCGGTGGTGCTGATCGCCGAAAGCCTTTCGGTGCCCGTGGAAATTCTGGTGACCGATGTGGGCCTGCCCCAGTCCTTCGTGGGTGTGGTGATCGCATCAATCATTTTGCTGCCAGAAGCCCTAGCCGCCTTCGGGGCCGCCCGGCGCAACCGGCTCCAGCGCAGCTTGAACCTCGCGCTAGGCTCGGCCCTTGCGAGCATCGGGCTGACGATCCCCACCGTGGCAGTCACCTCGCTCATCATCGGTGCCCCACTGACCTTGGGGCTGGAAGAAGAGCACATCGTCCTTTTGGTGCTCGCCCTTTTCACCAGCACCCTGACGCTGGCCACCGGGCGAACCACCGTGCTGCAAGGCGGCGTTCATCTGGTGATTTTCGCCGCTTTCATCATCATCGCGGCCGTCCCGTGACGCTCTCGCGCAAAAAAAATGCCTTTTCTGGCTCCGGCACCGTTCCAAACCACTGACGCCGGGCTGACTTCCAGAGTCAGCCCGGCGATCATGTCTGGCCCAACCAAGGAGCGAGCCGAGTTCTGCGGCTAGACTGGTTTCCAGTCTGGCACGAACAGCCCTATGCGGGCGTGTCGTCGGCTTTAAAGCCGTAGGCTTCGGCGCCTTCCAGAAGGTGCACGTTGTCGAAGATGATATAGTCAGTGGACGGTCCCGCCGCGTCGAGCGCGATGGCAAAGCTGTCGTTGTCCTTGCCCACAAGGGCCACGCCTTTAACGCCATTGGATTGCGGATCGCCCCACTTCCCGCCGCTGACGATCGCCTCGAAAATCGACAACACTTCGCTGGACGCAAGCTTTGAACCGGCGACGAGGTCGTTGAATCCGTCGGAGACGATGGACTTGTCGCTGGCACCGCCGCCAAGGAAGAAGGTGTCGTCCTCCGCAAGGTCGAAGATGCCAAGCGCAGTCTTGTTATCCTTGATGTCGATGTGATTCTTCGCGACCGCTTCGATGGCCTCCTGGGCAGCGTTGCCCTTGAAGACGACCGTGTCTGACGTCGCACCCCGGCCATTGAATTTCAGCGCAAATTCGTTGTCGGTCAGCGAAACCAGGTCCACCGACTCCAGACCATGGTCTTCGGGGCCGCCCCACCCCTTACCGCCAAGCACCGCTCCGAGGACGTCGTCAATCTCGTCGGTGTGAATGCGGTTGTCTTCCACAAGGTCCCGGAACTCCTCGCTGAGGAAGCCGGTATTGTCCAAAAATTTGCCGTTCAGGATGAGGCTACGATCCTCATCGGTGTCGAAAATCGTCAGCTCGCTCTTGTTGCTGTAAAGATTGATGCGGTCACCGGCGACTGCATCAATGGCCGCTTTCGCGGCACTGCCGGTGAACTCGATGTAGTCGGTGCTGCCGCCGGCGCCGCTGATGGCCAGGATGAAGCTCTCGGTGGTGAGGCTTGCGAGCTCGACACCCTCAAGCCCTGGCACGTCCTTCAGCCCTTTGCTCGTGAGGATGGCCGCCAAGAGGTCGTCCAGCTCGTCGACATTGATGTGGGAGCCGCCCGTGATATCGGCAAACTCCTGGCCGACGATGTTTGCGGCATCGTTTTTGCCGCCGCCGATCCAAACCTTGGAAACCGCGTCGGTATCGACGCTTTGAAATTCAGTCTTGGGATTCTTGATATCGGGCACGAACTCTTCTCCTGACGCGCCGATGAAGGCACGCCGCACTTGGACAAATTGCGTGTTGGAAAGCAGGGGCTATCGCCAATGCTGCGCCGTCCTCGACAGCGCGAGAAAGCAGATATTTTTCCGGCGAAATTATGTCAAGACTGTGATCGCCAAATTAAACGATGGTCCTGCCACTCCAGCTCATGCGCTGTATTTCAACGCTATAGGCTGACAGTGCAATTTAAATTTTGGCAAGAATTGGGCGAAGCGGCGGCGATCCGGCGGATCAGACTCGCTCGATGATGCGCTCGCCAAACAGCCCCTGGGGGCGAAAAAGCAGGAACACCAGCGCGATCATGTATGCGAACCAGCTCTCGATCCCACTTCCTACCAGCGGCCCCCAATAGATCTCGCCGATCTTCTCACCGATGCCGATGATGAGGCCGCCCACGATGGCGCCGGGAATGGAGGTGAACCCGCCGAGGATCAGCACTGGCAGAGCTTTGAACGCGATGATTTCAAGGGCGAAGGAAACGTCCGAGCGCGCCCCCCACATGATGCCGGTGAAGAGCGCCACTACGCCGGCGGCAAACCACACAATCACCCAGATCTGGTTAAGCGAGATACCCACCGAAAGGGCGGCTTGGTGGTCGTCTGCCACAGCGCGAAGGGCGCGGCCGATCCGGGTTTTCGAGAAAAAGAAGCCGAGCGCGCCGACCAGGCCGAGGGCGATGGCGGCGGCGGCCACATCAAGGTGCTGGAAAAGGATGAAGCCCGGCGCGCCGTCCGGGCCCAGACCGACCGGCTCCCAGATGGATGAACCGGTGGGCAGGAAAAGCTCGTTCGTCACCATGGTCTTAGGTTCGCCACCGAAAATCAGCTCGCCGGCTCCTATGAGGAAGAAGGTGAGCCCGATGGTGGCCATGAAGAGGATAATGTCGGGCTGGTTGACGAGAGGGCGCAGCACCATGCGCTCCACGCCGAATGCAAGGCCGAGCATGATGGCAAGGCAAAGAACGAAGGCGAGCGGTGCGGGAACGCCCATCTCCACGAGGCCCACCAGCGAAAGCGCGGCGAACACCACCATGATCCCCTGGGCGAAATTGAACACGCCGGATGCCTTGAAAATGAGCACGAAACCTAGCGCGATGAGCGCATAGAGGACGCCGCCCACAAAACCTTCCCACAACACTTGGATGAAAAAGTCCGGCGCCGTCGCCATTTCCACGAACGGATTGATGAAGATAGCGTCGAACGTTTCCACGGGGTCCTTCGGACGAATGGCGAATGTGACCGCGCTACCGTGCGAGCTAGCCGGCTGGGCTGCAAGGGGTTTTTTTGCCCCTGGTTCGCGGCCGCCTCCGGTGGGTTTCTCGTGTGCCGCCTCGCGTCAGGCAGGGACGGCGCCGGACCCGCCGATCACGAGCACGACCAGAAGGATGGCGGCAAGGACCGGGATCGTGGTGAATGTGATCGCCATGGCGCCGGTGCGCCAGCGGAAGCGGCCTGAACCCCGCGCGGTGTCGGGCTCGGCCCTGAGCAGGCCGTAGGCGTGGGACAGCCTACCGCCCAGGAAGACCAACGCAATGGCGGCCAGCAGCAACAAAGGTGCGCCGTTGATCTCGCACAGGGCGAGGAGGGCCGCGACCACCGTGCCATACTCAAAAAGGTTGAGCTGGGCGCGCATCGCCCGCGCGAGCGCATCGTTCCCGCCCTCTCCCACGGCAACACCGGCCGCTCGCCGGCGACGGATGGCGTTGATACCGAGCCATTGAAACAGCCCGGCAAGGCAGATGACGAAGACCGAGGTGACAGTCAGCACGGGGCCCTCCCGAAAAGTCCAGCGCCTTATCGGCGTTGCCAAATTGATGTACGGACGTCGCACGAGAATGGATGCGTCAGCGCCTTCTGGCGTAGCGGTGAATTCGCAGCCTTCAATATTGAAGGGCTCGCCCGGCTGCGTCATCGTGGGAAAAAACTGGAGGACGTTCGATGCGGCTCGGCTTCAACATGCTCTTGTGGACCACCCACGTCAGCACAGACCATAGCCCCACGTTCGAAGCGCTCAAAGGGGCCGGCTACGACGGCGTCGAAATCCCGCTCTTTGAGGGCGATGTGGCCCATTTCGAAACGGTGGGCAAGCGCCTGGCGGAGTTGGAACTTGGTGTCACCACGGTGACGGTGATGCCGCCGGGCAAGAACTGTATCAGCGCGGACGCCGCCGAACGGGAGGCGGGGCTCGGCCATCTGCAGTGGGCCATTGAATGCACCAACGCCCTGGGCGGAGAGCTTGTAGCCGGCCCGTTCCATCAGCCGCTCGCAGAGTTTTCCGGAACCGGCCCGACCGCCGACGAGGTGAGCCGATGCGTCGAGGTCCATGCCAAAGCCGCAGCGTTCGCCGCCGAGCGGAACATCAAACTTTCCGTGGAACCTCTCAATCGTTTTGAGTGCTACTTCCTCAACACCGCCGAGCAAGCGGCCTCGCTGGTGCGCAAAGTGGGGGCGGAAAACTACGGCTATCTTTACGACACCTTCCACCTCAACATCGAAGAGAACGACCCCATTGGGGTGATCGCCAAGACGGCCTCATGCATCAATCACGTGCACATTTCGGAAAACACCCGCGGCACGCCGGGCGACGGCCACATTGATTTTCATGGAACCATCGCAGCGCTGGTCGATGCCGGTTACGATGGGTGGCTGACGGTGGAAGCGTTCGGCTCAGCCTTGCCCGACCTGGCGGCAGCCACAAAAATCTGGCGGACCATGTTCGAACGGCCTGAGGATGTCCACGACGGCGCCATAAGGACCATGCGCGCGGGCGTGAGCGCGGCGCGCGGATAGCAAAAAAAACCCCTATCCGCGGCGCACTTGCGTTTGTGTTGAAGTCCGCCTTAATTTCCCTGAACCGTCCCGCCGCACCAGCTGGTTACATGCTTGCCACCGGTGCGGAACGTTGCGCAAAGCAGGATGGGCGGGCAGGGAAAGGCGTTCTACGTGGGTAATCTTTTTCCCAAGCTGCACAACGCGATGTGGCCGGGTTTGGTGGGTAAAGGCGACGGTGCTGAGCCGCCCATCATGCTGGAGCGGATGCTCGACCTCACGGCCCAGGCGAGTGCCGACGGCGCGAAGTTCGACGGCGTGGATATTTTTCTCGCCGAGCCCCACACGCCCATAGATGCCGAC
The DNA here is from genome assembly GCA_039189655.1 of Pseudomonadota bacterium. Lineage (GTDB taxonomy): Bacteria > Pseudomonadota > Alphaproteobacteria > Rhizobiales > Amorphaceae > Acuticoccus. The sequence goes on from JBCCYN010000010.1 coordinate 51,469, forward strand.
GACGATGGTCTAAAGGCCCTTGCTGATGCTGTGGGCGGTCGCGGCCTCGTCATCGGATCGTGCGTGGCGCCGGTATGGCCGCCGGCCGGCGGTGGTTCGGCGATGGGTGACCAGGACGAGCGCAAAAAGTTTCTGGAGGCGGTGCGTAAAGCGTGTGGGATCGGACGCCGCCTGCGCGAAATGGGCGTGCGCCCCTACGGTGTAATCCGCATCGACAGCGCCACGGGCACCGAGGCTTGGGCGGCGGATCCGGTCGAAAACTCCAAGAAAATCGTCGCCACCTTCAAAGAGGCTGCGACCATTGCTGAAGGGGAGGGCGAGCGGCTCGCTGCAGAGGGCGAAATCTGCTGGGGCGCCATGCACTCCTGGCGCGCGATGGTGGATACCCTCGAAGCGGTCGATCGGCCCGACGTTCTTGGATTCCAAGCCGATATGGCCCACACCCTCCTTTACACCATGGGCACCAATGCTCCCGAGGCGAGGATCTTGCCAGAAGGCTACGACTGGGCCGATGGCCCCACCCTCGACGCGGCGCTTAAACTTCTGACCGGTGTTTTGCGGCCCTGGACCATCGACTTTCATGTGGCCCAGAGCGACGGCTCGGTGTTCGGATCAGGCAGCCACGACAAGACCGGTAAGCACGCCACGGTCGATGATCCCGGCGGCAAGCTCGACCCTGTGAAACACGCGGGCTACTGGATGCGCGATTCCTTTGGGCAACCCACCAAGGCGTTCAAACACATCTGCTGGGATGGTTGCATGTTCCCCAACGCCACGTTGGAGCGACAGGACACCTGGAACGACATTTTGGGTGTGATGGTGAAGGTGCGCGAAACACACGGGTGGAACGATCATGGCTGAACCGCTGCGCATCGGCCTCATCGGCTATGGTTTCATGGGCCGCACCCACGCCAACGCCTTCGCCCAGGCAGAGCGGTTTTTCGATCTGCCGCGTACGCCGGTACTTCAGGCGGTGTGCGGACGCGACGCGCAAAAGGCCCATGCCCACGCCCAGAACTGGGGCAATGGGATCGTCGAAACCGACTGGCGCGTCCTCATTGCCCGGGACGACATCGATCTCATCGACATTGCCAGTCCCAACGACACCCACATGGAGATCGCCATTGCCGCCGCCAAAGCCGGCAAGATGGTAATGTGCGAAAAGCCGTTGGGACGCTCCGCAGCCGAATCCGAAGCGATGGTTCGCGCGGTGGAAGACGCCGGCGTTGCCAACATGGTTTGGTACAACTATCGGCGCGCGCCGGCTGTGACCCTTGCCAAGAAGCTTGTGGATGAGGGCAAGCTGGGAAAGATTTTTCACTACCGCGCACAATTCCTGCAGGACTGGACCATTTCTGCGGATCTGCCCCAGGGCGGCGCCGCGCTCTGGCGGCTCGATAAAGAGGTGGCCGGGAGCGGTGTCACCGGCGATCTATTGGCCCACTGCATCGACACCGCCATGTGGCTCAACGGGCCCATCTCATCGGTCTGCGGCATGACCGAAACCTTCATCAAGGAGCGGCCCCACGCGGTGAAGGGCGGGATGGCCCCGGTGGGGATCGACGATGCGGCGATTTTCATGGCGCGGTTTCAAAACGGATCCCTCGCGCACTTTGAGGCGACCCGCTACGCCCGCGGGCACAAGGCACTCTACACCTTCGAAATCAACGGTGAGCACGCCTCGATCCTGTGGGATCTCCACGATCTCAACCGCCTGTCGTATTTCGACCATCGCGACACCGGGGAAACCCGCGGGTGGCGCTCCATCCACGTCACGGACGGCGATCACCCCTACATGGACAAGTGGTGGGTGCCCGGCCTCATCATCGGCTACGAGCACACCTTTACCCATCAAATAGCC
>JBCCYN010000011.1:0-52174 GCA_039189655.1 Pseudomonadota bacterium
CCTTGCGAGGCATCAGCCCGCCGCCTGCTGGTGCAGCGGGACGACGACACCGCCATCGCCGCCGGCATCCTCGCTCCCCCCCTCCCCCGCGCACCGCAACCGACGACGGACGAGAATGGCCAGACCGAGGAAGAGCGAGTGACCACGTCGTCCACCATGGCGCGTGGCCACACGAGATTGGGGCGAACGAGGATGCCGGCGGCGATGGCGGTGTCGTCGTCCCGCTGCACCAGCAGGCGGCGGGCTGATGCCTCGCAAGGCGCGGGACCGTTACCGCTTCATCGTCACCGACGTGGTGGGAGACCCCTATGAAGTGGCGCCGGGCATCAGGCAGGAGGCACACGACGTGCTCAAGCTCGACATCGGGGCGGCCGGCGCACGGCAGCTGGCGTACGAGGTGGTGCGCGCAGCGGCGAAGGAAGAGCACGAGTGGTACCTATTGATATCAGAGGCGAGAACAGCAACGGGAACGTCTACGTGCGTCAGTTCTTGCCACCGAAGGGGCGCACGGTCTGAGCCGGGCCGGAGACGGCGGCGTGTACGCGTTCCTCGCTCCACACCTCGCCCGCAAGGGGTGGTTCCATCAGTTGTTCCTGCGGGGACTGGGCGACAGTGCTAAGGGCGCCATCGAACAGGGCTGGGTTGAGTCGGCGCGTCGGCGGCGCGGCTTGGACCATGTGTGGGTGATGACAGCCCAGTTGGGGCACCGCGCTGGCGGCATTGGATACTCTTGCGGGCACGAGGACGGCATGGTGGCGGTCGACGTTGACCGGCCGGAGGACCGGCACGAGTTGGCAGCTCTTGCCGACGAGTTGCTGGGACCGTCGCCGTTTGTGCGCCTCGGGCACCCTGAGAAATGGGCGCGGCTCTACCGGGTGACGCCCGAATGGGCGGGCCAGGTTTACTACACCCAGGCACCCGTGGGGCTGAACTTCTCCATCATCGGGCACGGCGGGCATGCGGCTCGCGCGGGTCGGGTGTTCCAGGACTACGACCTCGCTGGCGCCTACAGCGGGCCCTGGCCGTGATCAGGGAGCCCGACTGGGACAGCATCCGCACCACTACGGACATCGGGCAACTCGCGGTCATCGACGAGGCGATGACGTTTGCCCGCGTGGAGTTCGAATTCCCTGAAGGCACACGCTCACGACATACTTCCGTAACGCGGTCGGCGAAGAAAACGGAGACGCTTCGCGCGGCAGTGGCTCGGCTGCGCCGGACGGGCGGGTGCGGACGGCGGGGAACTGCGCGCACGGCGCGACGGCTATGAGCTGCAAGCCAGCGATGCTGATGTGGTCTATTGGTTTAAAGGAAGCCATGTAGGAGCCTCGAAATGCTCCATACAACCCATAACAAACGGATCATGGGGATCTGACTGCCATGCGCTCTAAGCGATTTTGTTACCGCCGGTTGCTCTGGTTACCATGACCTAGAAGCGAACAATCAAAACGAGTGCCCATGCTGACCGGCCCAATCCGAAACCAAATCGATGCCATCTGGAACACCTTCTGGTCCGGTGGCGTGTCCAACCCGCTGTCCGTCATCGAGCAGATCACGTATCTCCTCTTCATCAAAGGTCTCGATGACGTGCACACGCGGGAGGAGGCCAAGGCTCAGGCGCTCGGCCAGCCCATGGAGCGGCGGATTTTTCCGCACGGTGAGGATCGTAGGGGGCGCGAATACGATGACTTGCGTTGGGCGCGCTTCAAAAACTTCGAAGCGCGAGAGATGTTCAAGGTCGTTGACGAGCATGTCTTTCTCTTTCTGCGGGAAATGGGCGATGTTGAGGGCAGCCTTGGCCGTCATATGAAAGAGGCGCGGCTTGGCTTCTCCAACGCCAACCTCCTTGCCAAGGTCGTCACCATGCTCGACTAGGTCGAGATGGCGGATCGCGACACCAAAGGCGACGTCTACGAGTATATGCTCGGCAAAATTGCGTCAGCCGGACAGAACGGACAGTTCCGTACCCCGCGCCACATCATCCAGCTGATGGTGGAGATCACCGCACCAACGCCCGACGACACCATCTGCGATCCTGCTGCCGGTACTTGTGGGTTCCTTGTGGCCGCAGGTGAATACCTGCGGCATCAGCACGCCGACCTCTTTAGGGACCCGAAGAAGCGCGAGCGCTTCCACATCGATCTCTTCAACGGGTTCGATTTCGACGCCACTATGCTGCGCATTGGCGCAATGAATATGGCGTTGCACGGGGTCGACAACCCCAACGTGGCCTATCGGGACAGCCTTGCCGAGGAGCACGGAGCCGACGCCGGCACCTACTCGCTCATCCTCGCCAACCCGCCCTTCGCCGGCTCGCTGGACTACGAGACGACCGCCAAGGACCTCCAAAAGATCGTAAAGACGAAAAAGACCGAGCTGCTGTTCGTGGCGCTGTTCCTGCGGCTCCTCAAGGTGGGCGGTCGGGCTGCGGTGATTGTGCCCGACGGGGTGCTGTTCGGCTCCTCCAAGGCGCACAAGGACATCCGCCGCATGCTGGTGGAGGACCACAAGCTTGACGCCGTGATCAAGCTTCCGTCGGGCGTGTTCCGCCCCTATGCGGGCGTCTCCACCGCCATCCTGGTGTTTACGAAAACGGGGGTCGGCGGCACCGACCAGGTATGGTTCTATGACATGACGGCCGACGGCTTTTCCCTGGATGACAAGCGCACGCCGCTCCTGGACGCCGAGAAGCTGGGGCCGAGCTTGGAGGTGCCGCTCACCGACGAGGAGCACGCAAAGAACAACCTGCCCGACGTACTGCTGCGCTGGGAGCATCGCGACGACGAAGAGCGCGAGCGCCCCCGCACCGCCCAGAGCTTTTGCGTCCCCGCCGATGAGATCGCCGCCACCGGCGGCTGGGACCTTTCGCTGAACCGCTACAAGGAGGTGGAACGCGAGGCGGTGGAGCACACCCCGCCGGCTGAGATTATTGCGGAGCTGCGGGAGATTGAAGCCGAGATTGCCGCGGGGCTGGATCGGTTGGAGGAGATGCTGGCGTGAGAGCAAGCACACTCCCCGAGATTGCTGGCGACAGCGGTATCTTCACCGATGGAGGTTGGGTCGAAAGTAAAGACCAAGATCCTGATGGTGAAGTGCGGCTTATTCAACTCGCTGACATTGGCATAGGTGACTTCCTAGATAAATCATCGCGCGCCTTGACACTGTATAAGGCGCGTCAGCTTAAATGCACGCTACTCGAGCCGGGCGACATACTCATCGCGCGCATGCCGGATCCGATTGGCCGTGCATGCATCTTCCCGGGTCTTGGTCGCCCGTGTGCGACCGCCGTTGATGTTTGCGTTCTGCGCGTCGATCCGCATGTCGCATATGGGCCGTACGTGAAATGGATGATAAACAGCCCGGATTTTCTCAATGACGTAGCAAGACATATTCGGGGTAGCACGCGCACAAGGATCTCTCGGAAAAACCTTGGTCTTCTGACGGTCCCGCTGCCGCCGCTGGAGGAGCAGAAGCGGATCGCGGCGATCCTGGATCAGGCGGACGCGCTGCGCCGCCTGCGCCGCCGCGCCCTCGACCGCCTGAACACCCTCGGCCAGTCCATCTTCCACGAGATGTTCGGCGATCCTCTCACAGATTGTATTCCTGATCAGAAGTGGACCCATGAGACGCTGGAAACAAACATCCACTTCATCGACTACCGCGGAAAAACTCCGCCAAAGTCAGAGGAAGGCATCCCCCTTATTACCGCAAAGAATGTCAAAGCGGGTTATATATTGCGAGAACCTCAAGAATACATAGATGCAGGGGCATACGACGAATGGATGACAAGAGGCATTCCTCGAAAAGGTGACGTCCTGTTCACGACAGAGGCACCACTTGGGAATGTCGCTCAGTTGGATACCGATGAGAAACTGGTCGTCGGCCAAAGATTAATAACAATGCGACCTAACTCGCAATTCATAAGCCCGTTATACCTACTGTACTACCTCATGTCGACTGGCTTTCGTGAAAAAATGTACGAGAACAGTACTGGGTCGACTGTTGTGGGCATTAAATCGAAGCTATTGAAGAAAATTGGCATCTTCTATCCCGACGTAGACATCCAAGAGAAATTCGCGAAGAAAATTGCTCTTACTAGCAGTGTATCTTCGCAGGCGGAGTTGGCTGCAGATCGCGCCGAGGCCGCATTCAAATCGCTTCAAACAGCGGCGTTCGAGGGGACGCTATAGGCGATGACCCAGTTCGCCTTCCGCGCGGCCGACTTCGCTAACGTCCACGACCTCGCCCAGCGAGCCGAGGCGGTAGCCCTCTCTGAGCCCCGAAGAGCCTGCTTCAACGCTCCGCTGCCCCTCGAAACCACCCAGAAATGGCTTGTCCGGGCCGAGCCTTCACTGACTGCATCCGAAAAATGGAGCCTTTGACCGATGAAGGCTACTGAAGCGAAGCTCTTAGCTTTCCTCCGAAAGTCGCCGCAATTCATCATTCCAATCTATCAGCGGACCTACTCGTGGACGGAGAAAGAGTGTCGGCAGCTTTGGCACGACATTCTGCGCACGGGCAGAGACGATCGCACGTCGGTGCACTTCATAGGCTCCATCGTCTACATCGAAGAGGGTCTTTCCCAGGTGTCCCAGCAGGCACCGCTCCTCGTCATTGATGGACAGCAGCGCCTGACAACCGTCACACTTTTGCTCGCAGCCCTCGCCGAAGCGCTTGGCGATACCCAACCCGTGGACGGCTTCTCTGCTCGCAAAATTCGCAACTACTACCTGCTCAACCCCGAAGAAGATGGTGAGCGCCATTTCAAGCTGCTCTTGTCGCAGACGGATAGGGAAACGCTAAAGGCCATCGTTTCGGGCAGCGAATGGCCGGCCGAACCCTCCATCCGTGTACAAGAGAACGTCGAGCTGTTCCGGGAGCTGATTGCGTCGTGCGACGGCAACCTCGAACCCGTCTGCAATGGGTTGGCCAAGCTCGTGGTCGTCGACATCGCGTTGACCCGAGAGCAGGACAATCCGCAGCTCATCTTCGAGAGCATGAACTCGACAGGTCGAGAGCTGAGCCAAGCTGATCTGATCCGCAATTTCGTGCTGATGGGCCTCGAACCCAAGTTGCAAACACGGCTGTACAATGAGTTCTGGCGCCCGATGGAAATCGGTTTCGGACAAGAAGCTTACCAAACTCACTTTGACGGTTTCATGCGCCACTATCTGACGCTGAAGACCGGCGACATCCCGCGCCTCGCTGAAGTCTACGAAGCGTTTAAGGCACACGCTCGCCGGACCGGCAGAGTTGACGATGCCGTCGAGCCGCTCGTGCGGGAGATCCGTGAGTTTGCCCGCTTCTACTGCGCGATGGCGCTCGGCGCTGAGACGGCACCGGGGCTGCAGCAAGCCTTCCAAGATCTGCGGGAACTCAAGGTCGATGTCGCCTACCCGTTCCTGCTCGAACTCTACCATGACTATGCCGTCGGGCTACTCTCCGAAACGGATTTCTTGGAAGCTATCCGGATCGTCGAGGCATACGTCTTCCGTCGTGCAGTCTGCGCAATTCCGACAAACTCACTGAACAAAACATTCTCTACGTTCAGCCGGGTCCTCAAGAAAGATCGCTACCTAGAGAGTATCAGGGCCCATCTGCGACTACTCCCGTCCTATCGCCGGTTCCCGAAAGACGAGGAGTTCGAGCGCGAACTGCAGACCCGCGACCTCTACAATTTTCGGACCCGCAGCTACTGGCTTCGCCGGCTGGAGAACCAGGGGCGCAAAGAACGCGTGGCGGTCGATGAGTATACGATCGAGCACATCATGCCACAGAACACGGAGTTGTCGGCCGACTGGCGCGCGGCGCTCGGCCCCGATTGGGAGCGGGTCCACGAAACGTATCTGCACACGCTCGGGAACCTTACACTTACTGGCTACAATTCTGAGTACAGCGATCGCTCATTTGCTGCCAAGCGGGACATGCCTGGAGGGTTTCGAGAAAGCCCGCTCCGCTTGAACGCTGGGCTGAGGCAAGTGGATGTCTGGGATGAAGAGGCCATCCGCAATCGTGCGAAGACCCTCGCCCGAACCGCAGTTGGCGTTTGGGCTGCCCCGCAAATTGATGCCGAAATCCTCGACGCGTACCGACCGCAGAAGCCCGCCCGCGCTTCATACCAAATCGACGATCACGCCCATCTTGTGGGTGGACGTATTCGGGAACTCTTCGATGCCTTCCGGCGTGAAGTGCTCGCGCTTGATCCATGCGTGACGGAAGAATTTTTGAAACTTTATGTAGCCTACAAGGCCGAAACAAACTTCGTTGACGTCATCCCGCAGGCCAAGCGCCTGCGCCTCTCGCTTGCCATTACGATCTCCGAGATCAACGATCCACGCGGGATTTGCGAGGACGTGACAGGGCGCGGCCGTTGGGGAAACGGGATGGTTGAGTTTGGTTTGAGCGATCTTTTAGAACTCCCCTACACGGTCGGGTTGGTCCGCCAGGCGCTGGAGCGCCAACTTGGCAATGAGGAAGCTGCGGCGTGAGCCAGTTCACTTTCCTCGCCACAGACTTCACCCCCATCCATGACCTCGCAAAGTGTGCCGAAACGGCGGCCCTGTCGGACCCGCGAGGCGCGTGCTTCAACGCCCGGCTGGCCCTCGAAACCGCGCTCAAATGGCTCTATCGCGCGGAGCCCGCCTTGCGCTCACCGTACGACGACAAGCTCGCCGCCCTCATCCATGAGCCCAGCCTGGAACGCCTTGTTGGCCCAGCCCTCGTCGCCAAGGCGAAATACATCAAGGACCAGGGCAACTTCGCCGTCCACAATCCGCGCCCCGTCTCCACAAAAGCATCCACACGCGCGGTCCGAGAGCTGTTCCACGTCACCTACTGGCTCGCGCGCACCTACGCCAAGAGCGCCCGCCCGCCCGATGGCCTGCGCTTCGACCCGGCCAAACTGGAGAAGACCATCACGATCAGCGCCAGCACGGTGGAGCAGATCGCCAGGCTGCGCGAAAAGGCCGACGCCGACGCCAAGGCCTTCAAGGACGCCGCGAACGCCCGCCTCGCCTCCGAGGAGGGTCGCAACGCGCTAGAGACGGAGCTGGCCGCCCTGCGCGCCGAAATGGCCGCCCTGCGCAGGGCCAATCAGGCCGTCCCCGATACCCACGATTACGATGAAGCCACCACCCGCGACGCGTTCATTGATCTCCTCCTAAACGAGGCTGGATGGACGCTTGATCAGCAGCGTGACACCGAGTTTCCCGTCACGGGCATGCCAAACGATACGGGAGAGGGCTTTGTCGACTACGTGCTCTGGGGCGATGACGGCCGCCCGCTTGCGCTCGTGGAGGCCAAGCGGATGAAAAAGGACCCGCGTATCGGCCAACAGCAAGCGAAGCTCTACGCTGACTGCCTTGAAGCCGCCTTTGGTCGACGCCCTGTTATTTACTACACTAACGGCTACGAGCATTGGTTCTGGGACGATGTCGACTATCCGCCTCGTCCAGTGCACGGCTTCATGAAAAAGGACGAGCTGGAACTCCTTCACCAGCGCCGCACCAATCGCCGCCGCCTCGCCGAGGTCGACATCGACGGAACCATCGCTGGCCGCTTCTACCAGGCCCGCGCCATCCGCCGCATCGGCGAAACCTTTGAGAAAGACGCCCGCCGCAAAGCCCTCATCGTGATGGCGACGGGCGCCGGCAAGACGCGGACAGTCGTGGCGCTCGTGGACCAACTCATGCGCGCCAACTGGGTGCGCCGCGTTCTTTTCCTGGCCGACCGGCGCGCCCTGGTGCGTCAGGCCCACGGTGTCTTCAAGGCGCAGCTGCCGAGCGCTCCCAGCGCCAATCTTCTGGAAAAGCACGACCCGAAGAAAAACGACCACTCCGGCGCGCGGGTGCTCCTCTCCACCTACCCGACGATGATGAACCTCATCGAGGAGATGCGCGGCGGCGAGCGCCGCTTTGGTCCGGGCCATTTCGACCTTGTGATCGTCGACGAGGCCCACCGGTCCGTCTACCGAAAATACCGCGCGCTCTTCGACTATTTTGACAGCATGCTCGTGGGCCTCACCGCCACCCCGCGCGACGAGATCGACCGCGACACCTACTCGCTGTTCCAGCTGGAGCGCGGCGTCCCCACCGACGCGTTCGACCTCGACGAAGCCGTAGAACGCGGTTTCCTGGTGCCGCCCGAGTGCATCTCCGTGCCACTCAAGTTCCAGCGCGAGGGTATCCGCTACGCTGACCTCACCGACGACGAAAAGGCCGAGTGGGACGCGCTGGAATGGGACGAGGACGGTATCGTCCCCGAGGCCGTCGGCGCGAACGACATAAACAAGTGGCTCTTCAACATCGACACCGTGGACAAGGTGCTGGAGCACCTTATGACCCACGGCATCAAGGTCGCCGGCGGCGACCGGCTCGGCAAGACCATCATCTTCGCCAAGAACAGCCCCCACGCCCACTTCATCGGCCAGCGCCTTTTCACAACACGTGTCGAAATCGTTGGTGCAATCGACACAGCGCGCAGCTCGTCCGAAGCCGGGACGGAGCGGAACACCAACCTCAGGGCATCCATTACGCAGCGCCTCCACGACGAGGTGGCCGGCATGAGCTTCGATAACTTCATTGTCCGACCCAAGCGCCGCTCAGTCGAAAAATTCAAAGAACCCGGCGCATGGGACACGCTCACCGAGATCGACCGACAGGAGCTCGTTGACGAGGTCGCTGGCCTCCCGACGGCGTTCATGGATGATGACTTCGCCGCGAAACAGTTCGACCTTCTGGTCCTGCGCACGCAGCTCGCGATCTTAAAGGGCGACGCTTCGAGCGTGGCGGCTGGCCAAAAGGCAATTATTGGCATTGCCGCCGAGCTGGAGCGGCTTGTGAACGTGCCCCTGGTGAAGCGGCAGATGGAGATCATCGAGGAGGTCCAAACCGATCCCTACTGGGAGGACATCACCGCGCCCATGCTGGAGACGGTGCGGGTCCGCCTGCGCGAGCTGGTCAAGCTCATCGAGGCCAAATCCCGCAAACCCGTTTTCACCGACTTTGAGGACCAAATTGGCGAAGGCACGGAAGCCGAGGTCGACATGCCCAGCGGCACCGACATGGCAAGCTTCCGCCGAAAGGTCCGCCGCTTCGTCGAGGGGCACCAGGACCACCTCGCGTTTCAGAAGGTCCGCCGCGCCCAGCGCCTCACCTCTCAGGATGTCGCCGAGTTGGAGCGCATGTTCGTGGCGGAAGGCGTTGCCGACGAAGAGCGCCTCGCGGCCATCCGCGCCGAAGGCGGGATCGGCGGCGTCCTGCGCTCGCTCCTTGGCTTGGACCGTGAGGCCGCGCGGCAAGCGTTCAACTCTGTGCTCGACCCAACGGTCATGACCGCCAACCAGATCGAGTTCATCGATCTCATTATCGACTATCTAACGGAGCGCGGCACAATCGACCCTGCATTGCTCTACGAGAGCCCGTTCACCGACACGAACGATCAGGGTCTGGGTGGCGTATTCCGGATGGAGCAGCAGTCCGCTGTCATCAGCCTCATCAGGGAGCTGAACGAAACGATGGTGGCTTAGCGAAAGCAAAAGATGAGCGAACAACACCCTAAAATGCCGCGCATGCCCTTTGCGGCACCTGCAACGCTCGCCCACAACTCCCGTGCTAAGGTACCTTCTTTCTGTCCGGCTAGCCCACGCGGGACCGCGACCGCTGTCAGTCCTGTACGACAGTACCACCCTAGCGGTGGCGAAGATACTGAGCGACGGGACGCGCAAACGCACCCGCATCTACACAGAGCTCCAGTCGCACTATTTGTTCGAGGGTCGGTTCGGACGCCCCGGGAAAGGCAACGACAAGGGCAACGTGGGGGTGTAATCGGCTTAGGCCGGCGGAACTTCCTGGTGCCGATGCCCCGGTTCGAGAGCTTAGAGGCGTTAACGCCTGGCTGGAATAGCAATGCCTCAAGCGCCAGGACGCGGTCCCGCGCGGGCATACCGAGACGATCGGCGAGCGAATGCTGCGGGATCTCGACGCGCTGATGGTGCTCCCGCCAGCGCCCTATGACGCCTGCGAGAAGGTGAGGACGCGGGCCAAGTCGATCTCGGTCGATCTCGATGGTGCGCTACCGTGGCAACGACTACCCGGTCGCCTACGCAATGCAGGCGACATTTGAGAGCCGTGGACGTGATGCCCGTGACAACCGACCACATTGGATCGAGCGCTTCCTTTTGTTCCGCCGTCAGGAAATGGCTATGTCGATGACCATCTCGGCTGAAGATCGCGGCGAGGTAACGTAAGCAGCGAGACGACACATCAATGGCGTCTAATCAGGCGAGTATGCATCTCACTAACCATACGACTCGCGGTCTTCTCAAACAAGCAAGGTACGAGGGCGTGGATCAGCGCCGCACACCCGGCCGCCAATAAGCTGCAGGCAAACCCTCCTGCAAACCGCATGTGCTCAAGATAGGTCTCATCAACCGACCGCGGATGATCGACAAAAATTCGCCGCCAAGTACGGCTCATGGGTAATTCTCCTTGCATCTGCATGTGACGATACAACACCTCAAACCACAAATAATCCCAAATATGATTGTAAATTCGCCTGTCTTGTGGAATTTATCCCAAGTATGAGCGCTCGGATGGACGATGTAGACCGCAAGCTTCTGAGAAGGTTGCAAACTGATGCGTCCCAGAGTGTGGATACCCTCGCTGAAATCGTGCACCTGTCACGCAATGCCTGTTGGCGCCGGATCAAGCGCCTGGAGACGGATGGGATCTTGCAGAAGCGGGTCGCGATCATTGACCCAGCTGCCGTTGGCCTCGGACTACAGGTCTTCGTGTTAATCCGAACCAGCGATCACAGTGCCGATTGGCTCAAGGCATTTCGGCAAGCTGTGAGCGAGATGCCAGAGATCCTCGGCGCGCAACGCATGAGCGGCGATCTCGACTACGTGCTTCGCGTGCGCGTGGCAGACGTTCCAGGATATGATCGCTTTTACAAACGCCTGATCGACAAGGTGAAGATCGCAGACGTTTCGGCCAGTTTCGTCATGGAGGATGTGAAGGAGACAACAGCGCTGCCAGTTTAGGCCGCTAAGACCCTGATGGCACAACTGCGCTCCCAGGGGCTGATGGCGCGGTGAGCAGCGAGGGGCATCGAGGCGGCGGAACGCCTGAGTATCCCATGCTTACTCATTAAACTTGCATGCTGTGACCATGATGGCGCCAGTTGCTGATGTCCAAGCACCGACGGGAGGCGGCCTCTGAGTGCGTGCCGCTATCTTATAACGTCTGAGCGAGCGCTGGGTCTCCTCCCCGAGGTGTTCCAATCCAAGGAGCCAAGCCAGCGCTGTCGCTACAAGGAGGTGGTCACCAGCCCGCTCTTCCAGCCTGAGCTTTTGCGAGGACTGCTTGCCCGCGACCGCGATGCCGGCCAACTCTTGGGCGAGCTTCTTGTTCGAGCCGTTTCGAGACGGCGCCAGTATCTGAACGTGGTCGGGGCTAGTGGCGTCCTCGTTGAGGCTGAAGCCGTACTTGAGCCGCGAGATGAGCGCCGTCCGGCTGATGCTCCACGTCCGTGCGCGGTCTCGGTCGGCCGAGTGGTGCACGACCGCCTTCTGGTCCCAAGACTTCAGCTCGCGCAGGTCCTTGTCTCTGGCGGTCATAATAGCCGCGTGGAGCCCGTCTAAGCTGCCCTGGTGCACAGCGGTGCTAATGGCGCTCAGCCAGGCGAGGTCGCTCGCCGTCACCACCTTCGTGCTGCGTTGATGGCTCTCGGGGTTGGGTTTCGCTCGCTTGCGCTTCTTCGCTGGCGGCGTGGGGGATAGCGCCAGAGTGTGGTCCGCGAACTCGGAGTTCGGGCCGAGCATGAACGGCCTCCTGCGCGAGAAAAAAACCCGCGATGTTTGCAGGCAGTGTACAGGCAGAAATTTTTGCTCGCCAAAGTGACGGTGCTCGCAAGTCGCAAAAACCTTCAGATATGCTGAGTTTCTGGGTGGTACCGACGCCTGGGTTCGAACCAGGGACCTCTGGATCCACAATCCAGCGCTCTAACCAACTGAGCTACGTCGGCACGGCAATTTCCCTCAGGCCATGCCTTGCGCGGGCGCCGTATGCCACAATTTGAGCAGGACCGCAAAGCCCGTCGCCCACCAGTTTGGGACAACGTCACCGTAGCCCTTGCTTGCGCCTGCGCCGTCAGGCAAAGGAGGGCGCTGTACCGAAGATTGATACAAGTAAAAACTGTACTACAAGCTGATCAGCCTCTAAAGTTGTGAACCAAGTGGTTACCCCATTCCTGATTGTAAGTCGCGAGCATGCAATGTATTGCAGGTTCGAGTGTGGGGATGTGTAACTTGCGACTGACCGGCGACTGAGACGGTTGTTAGGGTTGGGGAGCCGATCGTGCGTTCTGAGCAACGGCCGTCACGCATGAATGACTGCCGAAAGGCATTTGGGGTGTTCTTGCGCCGCATTCCCGTACGGGAATCGACGACGATGGCCGCGCGTGCCCTGACGATCGGTGCGGCATCCCTGGCAATTGCCGCCTGTACGACGACCAACGAAGAGACGACCGCAGAAGCCGTTTCGCCCGCCGCGCAGATCGCTGGCATGTGGGGCGTCACTCCCGAGAACAGCATTTCTACCTGCACGCTGATCGTCGAGGACAGCACCCACGACGAGAGCGCCGGGCGGGTGCGCGACCGCGGCTGCATCGGTCTTGACGGCCTTGGCTTCGTGCAGACCTGGCGGGTCAGCGAGGGGCGGATCGACTTTTACGCCCTAACCAACGAGCATGTGCTCACCGTCAGCGAATGGGACCGTGGCGCGTTCCGCGGCCGCCTCGTACGGACCGACCGCCCAGTGGTGTTGACCCGCTACTAGAGCAGTTCAGACGATCATGCGATCGCATGACCCGCGCTAAGTTCTTGTTTCACCGCTCGCAAGAAAAAACCGTTGCGTGGTGCTGACGGCGTCCCTTGCCGTCTGTGCTAAAGGCGTGGCACCTTACCGCTAATACGTACTTTTATTTTGGAATTTGTTCTCATCGTGCTCGTCACGAGGATGATCAAAAACCCTGCTGATCGCTGGGTGCCGCGTAGAGGAACGCGGTGCGAAAGCGCTTACGCTGGGAACAAGGATTTTAGTAAGGGGCAAGTCAGATGGCTGAAGTTGAGGGTATTTCCGAGCAAGATATTGAAACTCAACTGCGCAGCGGTGCGAACGAGACAGCGCTGCGTGACGCGTTCGGCAGCGCCCTTTACGAGGAGCTGTGCCGAACTGCGCGGGAGATCGACGACCGTCCCACCACGCTGGAGCGCACCCGGCAGAAGGTCTTTATTTTACCCGGTATCGTGGGATCGAAACTTTCCCGACCGGGCCGTTTTCTGGACGATGACATCTGGATCGACATTGCCGACCTGACGCTGGGCGGGGTCAAGAAGCTCGCGCTCTCCCACCCGCAATCGGACGAGGTGTTTGCCTCAGGCGTGCTGTTGTCGGCGTATTTGCTCATGAAGCTTGGCCTCAAACGGCGAGGCTTTGACGCAGAGTTTCTTCCCTATGACTGGCGCTATGCACCGGCGGATATCGGCAAAACGCTGCACCGCAAGCTCGCAAAGGATGGCGTGCGCGGGGCGGCCATAGTCTGCCATTCGATGGGCGGGCTCGTGGCCCGGTCCCTGGCCGCGCGCGACCCGGACGGCAAGATGATCCGCACGGTGGTGACGGTGGGAACGCCCAACCACGGGTCCTATTCGCCCGTTCAGGTCTTCCGGCTCAACCACGAATCGCTGATCAGCCTTGCCGATCTCGACCAATTCCACACGCCGCTAGAAATCGTGCGAGACGTCTTGCGCCATTTTCCCGGGCTCGTGCAGATGATGCCTGACCCGGATAAGCGCCCCGGGGAGCATTTTTTTCAGCCCAGCGGATGGCCCAGCGGCGGATCCCGCCCCCTCAAGAAGGTGCTCGACGCGGCCCTTGCGGGCATCGGTGATCTTCCAGATGCCGATGATCGGTTCAGCCAGATCATCGGGGTTGGTCAAGAAACGATCCAAAACGCAAAGATCAAGGACGGCGAGTTTGTCTACGCCATGTCCGATGATGGCGATGGCACGGTGCCGAGGGATCTTGCCGAAAACGGTGATGTGCCCCGCTATTACTTCGAAGGGTCCCATGCCTGGCTGTGCAACCAGCTTCCGGTGATCCGCGCGGTGGCGGACATTTTGGAGACCGGTAAGACTGATCGATTGCCGACGTTTGCGCCCGTCAGTCGCCTGGAATCCATCGCCCGCACCCGGGGGGACGAGGACCTGCGTCACGCGGCGGACGCCAAGGTTAAAGCCATGGGGCGTCGCCGGCAGATCGATCTCATGACCGGTTTTGTTTCCGATGAGTTCAGCGCCGACGACACGTCGTTGGGTGCGGAAGACGCTGCTTCCGCCGCAGCGCCTTCGCCGGTGGCCCGCGCTGTCGTCTACGACGAAACGCAGGTCACTCGCGCCCTGCAAAACTGGCAGGGCATGAAAGAATCGCGAGACCAGGCGGAGGAAAAGATCGCCGCCAAAAAACCCTTGCAAGCTGAGGATCCAGAGCGCCTTGAGTCCTATGCCAAACGCCAGCTGAAACTCGTCAGCCAGATGTCGGTTCGGGACGAGGGTATGGATCAAGACGCCCTTTCGGCGGTCCTCCAGGAGGGTCGGCCGCTCCTGGAAGAGACCGCCACCGAGACGACGGACGCCCGCAACCTGCGCCTTGAGCGCGTTATCGGGTCGGCTGAAGAATTTTTGTCGGTGATGTTCATCAAGCGGGCGCGCCTTGTGACCCGCTCCATCGGGCGGATCGTTGAAAATCGCGGTGGCTGGCGAGGGTTCGGGACAGGTTTCCTGGTGGCGCCCGGCGTGCTGATGACCAACCATCACGTCTTGCGAAACGAATCTGACGCCAACGCTGCCGCCGTACAGTTCAACTATGAATTTGACGTGGATGGGCGTGAATTTGCAGGCCACATCTTTGACCTGCGACCCGACCGACTGTTTGTGGCCGATGTGGATCTCGACTTCGCGCTGGTGGCCGTGGAAGCGCAGGCGCGGGACCGCACCCTGCTTAGCGAATTCGGTCATCTGCCGATGGTAAAAACCATCGGCAAAATCCGCGTGGGCCAGAACGTCAACATCGTTCAACACCCGCAGGGCGAGCGAAAACAGGTGGTTTTCCGACAGAGCACGCTCCAGCCCTTGCCGAAGGAGCCCGACACCGTGGCCCACTATTCCGGCGATACTAAGCCGGGTTCATCGGGCTCGCCGGTGCTCAGCGATCTTTGGGAGGTGGTTGCGCTCCACCACGCGGGGGTGCCTGCCACTGACGAGGATGGAAACTGGCTGCGTCAGGATGGCCAGCCATTTCGCAACGGCGATGATCCCAAAACCATCAAATGGGTGGCTAATGAGGGCATTCGCACCTCCCGCATCGTTAAAAAACTTCAGGAGATTTACGATCAGCCGGTGCGCGTCCCAGGCCATGCCCTCATCGGCGATGTTCTCAAGGTGGGAGAGCAGGCAGCAAAACTCGGCCCCTTCTACGTGCCCAGGGGTGTGGAAGACGGGACGGCGGAATTTCTCGCGCCCGCCGGCGAACCCGCACCGTTGCCCGGAGCCGGTGGCGGCGTAACCAGGGAGCCGGTGGACACGCAAAGCGCTCCGCCCGCCGCACACCCCCAAGGCGCTGGTGCATCGATCACCTTGCCGCTCACCATCAGCTTTTCCATCGGCACGACGCCGTTGGCAGCGCCCGCACACATTGAGGTTGCCGGCTCCGCGCAGCTTGCCACCGCCCATGGGACGGCTGCCGACACCGGCGATGGAGCCGAAGATGCGCGATCTGCGGCGGACCTTGCCGATCGCATCGGCTACGACCGTGACTTTCTGGGCGCGCGGGTGGAACTCCCCACGCCTCGGCCTGGGCTCGCAAGCGAGATCGCAACGCTACTCGGCTCGGGGGAAACGGAGCTGAAGTACGACCACTTCAGCGTCCTTCATCACCGCGTGCGGCGCATGGCGGCCCTTTCTGCGGGCAACTATCGCTTTGACGCGCCCTTCACGGCGACCCGGAAGGATCCTTGGGCATTCGACCCGCGCCTACCGCGCAGCCTGCAAATCGGCAACGAACTTTATAAGCACAATGAGCTTGACCGCGGGCACTTGTTCCGGCGGGCGGATGGCGCGTGGGGCGAAACCCCTGCCGAGGCGCGGCGGGCCAGCGACGATACCTTCCACTGGACGAACATCGTTCCCCAGCACGAGGTTTTTAACGGCAGCCAGGAAGACCCAAACCTTTCCATCTGGAGTCTCATCGAAAACCATTTGGTGCGCGAGGCGCAGGTAGAGCAGCGCCGTCTTAGTATCTTCAACGGTCCGATCTTCACTGACCGAGATCTCGACTATCGCGGTGCAAAGATTCCGGGCACCTACTTCAAAGTGGCTGTGATCCGCAGGCGCGACGGTGAACTTGCGGCATTCGCCTTCGTGCTGGGCCAGCAGGACCTGCTGCGCGATCTTCCTTCGGAGGCTTTTGACGTTGGCCGTTTCGCCGTTTTCCAGGTGGGACTACCGGAGCTGGAGGAACGCACCGGCCTCGACTTCGGGGCGCTTCGTCGAGCCGATTCCATGAAGGATCCACGGGCCGGAGAACGGTTCGTTCCAGGACCAGGACGTGCCGCGGTGCGCATCGCAAGCCTCACGGACATTGTGGGTGAGTAAAGGATTCTGTGTCGGCGGGCTCGTCCGCGATTTTTTGCGCTGCAGGCAGTCTATGTTGGAGCGCAGAGAGGTATTGGCTGTGTATTATGCAGAGTAAATTTTTAATATCTAATTGTTTTCAAATAATTAGTCGCAAATAATGGAAATTATTCAGGTAATATCCTTTGTGCGAAGTGTGAAATTTATAAATTAATACACAGAAAGACGATGCGCACCCAAGCGTATTTGATAAAGTCAACTGTTAGACATAGTGTTTCATAGAGAGAGTGATCTCTGGCAGAATATTGAAGAGGGCAGGTAAGGCGAAAAAAGCCAATGTGTGGCGGATATATTGTCAACTACGAAACCTCAAGTATCATTAATAATCCGAAATCCGTACAGGCAGGGCATTTCGCGGGAAGAATATTGTCAAACTTCTGCAAGTAACGCCTATCAGCCCGTGAATTTCCGGCGTCAACTCGATTTCGAGTGACTGGAGAACGCTTCAGAAAATAAAGCTTGCTTCGTCCAAGTCGGCTACGGCGACCCCTTGCACCAAAATGGTGTCGCCAAAGCTGGTGGTGATCAGCGCACCATCGGGCGTATCAACAACGTGATTGGCCACCAGATCTGTGAAACTGTGGATAGACGGGGCATGGCGCAAATTGATTGCGTCGCCGTCCGAGATCGAAAAGTCGACGATGATGTCGTCGCCGGTGCCGAACCTGAATAAGAAAACGTCCGCCTGCTCGCCACCACTCAACGTGTCATTGCCGTCTCGACCTTCCAGGGTATCGCGACCCCGGCTTCCGCTCAAAAAATCATCGCCCGACCCGCCGTCGATCCGATCGTGATTTCCACCACCGAAGAGCGAGTCGTCTCCATGATTTCCTTTAAGGAAGTCGTCACCTTCGCCGCCACGCAACGTGTCGTTGCCGCGCGCGCCGACCAGAAGATCGTTGCCCCCGTCTCCCCAGAGGTAGTCGTTATCCAGACCACCGATAATGTAGTCGCCGTTGTCACCGCCATGGATGGTATCGCGACCATCGCCGCCGCGGATGGAGTCTGAACCCGCACCGCCAAGTATGAAATCGACATCGTTGCCGCCAAAAGCGATGTCGTTGCCGTTCCCCAGATCGATGGTGCCCACAACCCAGCCATCGCCGCGCCCGTCATAGCGATCGATGCCGCCCCCCATGATGACGTCGCCGCGCACCAGACCGCGGTTCACCAGGGTCAGCTCCGCGTAGAGCTCCGCGTCGTAGCCTTCATCCTCCTGGGTCGTTGCCCTGGCGTTGAGGACGGCGACGCGCTTGCCCGTATCCGGATTCAGGTCACCGATGATGGCGCCCAAATTGGTCACGACCGCCCCGGAAGACGCTGCAATTGCCGCAGAATGCATGTCGTGGTCGTTGCCCGTATTGTTGGACCCGCCCTGAACCCCGCCATTGCGTGCAATGAGCACCCGCATCGTCGAACCGGCCTCGGAGGTGATCCCCGTATCGGTGCCGAAGATCGACCCTTGGACGACGATGTTGTTGCCCACGCCGCTTAGCCGGACTGCATCGGACCCCAACACGCCGGCTGCCATCACGGCGCCCGATTCCCGGATGACGAGGTCGTCGTTGCCGTCAAGCTCAGCACCCGCGTGGCTGCCGATGACGAACCCGCCCACATAGACCTGGCCCGCGCCAAGCCCGCTCACGAAGTCTACTGCGATTTCACCGGAGACGCTTCCAAGACGTCCGATGATCAAAGTTTCGTCCTGGGCAATGCGCTGGGCGCCAGCGGACGTATCAATGCGTTTATTCATAATGGTCTCCAGGTCTCAGGCGGGCGGATCCTGCAACCGAAGGCAGCATACTGCTAGCAATCTTAGGTTTATCAAAACCTGCTATTAATGAAACGCACGGAACCGCAATCGGTTCGATGATTTATTCGCCAAAAGCAAAATTTATAGTTGTTTAGCCCTAAAAACCGCCTTGACTTTCCCATTGGCCCGCGGCGCTGCGGTTCCTGGCTGGGGTGCGTCGATGTAAGGCGGGCACAAAAAAACGCGCCGGGCGGAACCCGACGCGTTTTTCAGCGATCAGTTTGTCTTGGGAATATCAGCCGTTCATCTTGCTGATGGACTTTTCCCAAGCTTCTTTCATGGGGCCAGTGGTTTCGGAAGCCATCTTGCTGGCGGTTTCCTGCATTTCACGTGCCTGGGAGGCGAATGCTTCAAACTGCTCGCGCACGAACTTGGTCTGAAGTTCGACGGCCTCAGAAACAGTCTTCGCGCCGGCCACTTCCTTGGCGAACGAAAAAACGCGGTCGGTGTTGGCCTGGGCTTGGTCGATGAGCTTGAGGTTCATTTCGGTGAACGACTTGCGGGCGTGTTCGTAGGTGTCTTCGATCATATCAGTTGCATCCTCGGCTGCGGTACGGGCGGTGTCATACATTTGGCGGGCCGACGTGATTGACGATTCGGCAATCTCGCGGACCATGTTCGGCATCTCTGATCCAGGGAGCGTGGACGCAAATTGCTCCGACGCTGCGCTGGCGGCTTTGAACGTCTCGTCGGCGACCTGGTCAGTGTGCTCAGTCGTTTCGTTCATCGACATTCTCAACCTCCTTAGCTTGCATAGCTTGCCGATATTCTGCGGCACTCACAGACCTGTCTTCCGCAGAACGTCAGCGCCAACACCTATATAGACCGCCTATTGTGCACTGCAACATATTTTTTGCACGAGCGAGTGGCTGGCTTGTCCTCACCTTTGCTTAACGCGGGCGGCCTAGGGTCGGCCCACGGATCAGCCGGTGGCAACCATGGAAGTTGGGCGTGAGTGACGCGACACCCCCCGAAAGCGGCCGGGCTGCCCTCGATTTAGCCCGAGTGAGCGCACCTGGTGTCGACGGGTTCAGAGCCCTGGCGCAGGCGTTGGGGGTTCGGTTCGCTGGCGACGGAACGGTCGAGGGCACGCCGCCCGGTGGGGATGGTGCGCCGCAAAAGGTCGAGGGGAGACCAGCGTCCCGGGACGTGGGGTTTGAGGCGCTGTTGGAAAAGCTGCCGCTGAGCGTCGTGGTTGCAAGGGGCAGCGGCACGGCATTTTTGAACAGATCGGCAAAGCGACTCCTTGGGTACACCAGCGAAGACGCGTTCGATGCCGCCGGTGGCCTTCCGTCGCTCTTTGCCGATGGTCGCGACGGGGCTGGAACGATGCGCCTTTCAAAGGCGAACGGGACAATTTTCACAGCCAACGTGCGCGCGGTGTCCCTGCGGTGGGGGCAGAGTCCGGCTGTGATGCTGCTCATCGAGCCGCAGGACGACACCGAGACGGCGTCTGCGCCCTCGCCTTCGCAATCGTCCTCGTCCACGCCGTCGCCCCATCACGGCGAAACCCTGATGGACCTTTTGAGCGCAAACCCCGACCCCATGGCCGTCGTCCGCGGCGATGGCACTGTGGAAAGCGCCAATCGCGCCTACCGGGACCTTTCGCCGATCCCCGGCCTTGATCTTCAAAGTCGCACCGGCCCGGCACAGCGCGAGGTGGTTCACGGGCTCATTTCCGCTGCGTTCGCGTCCGCGCAGACGGTGGTGCGCTCGCCCCAACCCATCGACATCGGCGGTGCGCCGGTGGTGGTCAGTGCCGGTGTCCTTTCGGGGAGTGAGCGGGCTTTAGTGGTGTTTCACCGGGAGGTTTTGGGGGCGGATTCCAGCGGAAAGTTTCCGGAACTGCCCAGCGCGCAGGACCGTCCGGTGGCAGCGGCCGCCCACCAGGCGGCTCGATTGCTGGAAGACGCTGGCATCAACGTTCGCGTGGAGGGCGTCGGTTCCCATCCCCTGGAGCACCGCAGGCCGGAAGAAGTGGCACGGTTCTTTCGCAGCGTGCTTCTCCTCATGGGCGCTCGCGCCCCGACGGGCGCCACCATCACCCTCACCGCCCGCACCGGCCACTACGAACTCGCCATGGATCCCCCCGACGGGACGGTGGCACGGGAAGTGGCATCATCCTCAAGACTGGTGCTCTTTGGCCTTGAGGCAGGGTTTGCCGTCTCCCGGGACGACGACCAGCACCTTACCATCGCGCCCATCGTCTGAAGTATCGGCGTCTGGCGGTCCCACGGAACGAGGCCGCCAAGGCCAGCCCCTTTGCCGATCAGCGCAGCTGACCGCTGCCGAGATCGATGGGCACGCGCGGTTCCTGCTTCGACTGGCGGATGGTGAGCGTGGTGCGCACGCTACCCACGTTGGGCGCCGCCGTCAGGGTTTCGATGATGAAGGTCTGGAACGACCGGAGCGTATCGGCGATGCAGTGGAGGACAAAATCCACCTCGCCGGAAACCATCCACGCCTCTCGCACGATGGGCCAGGCGCGAAGCTCATTTTCAAAATTGACCAGCTCCGCCTCGCTTTGATTCTTCAGGCCCACAAACGCGAAGGCCGTGAGGTCGAACCCCAGTTGCTTTTCGTCCAGGAGCGCGCGGTAGCACTGGATGATGCCGCTCTCTTCCAGGGCGCGCGCCCGTCGCAAGCAGGGCGGCGCGGACAAACCTGCCCGGCGGGCGAGGTCCACGTTCGTGATGCGACCCTCGTTCTGCAGGGCCTCTAAAATCTTCCAGTCGGTGGCGTCCAAACGGACCTTCATGACACTTGACCAGTCTTCGGGGTGCCGTGCGAAAAGGCGGCGGGGTCTGGGGCTGCAGTTTAGTACCCCCCGGGAGATTCGTTCAACGCAGCGCATTGATTGGTCGGTTGGTGGGGCGTGACATGATAACGCGCTGTCTGATTGTGTCGTCTCCGGGCAAGAAAGGGCACGAACGCCAGGCCCGCGGCGTTGCTGGCCGTCTTGGCGCTCAATCCACCGTCTGCCCCGCGAACGAGGTGGCCGCCGACCTTCGCCTGGCGCAGGATCACGATCTCGTGCTTTGCGCCGGGCGCCAGAGCATCCCCGTGGGACGCCAACTGGCGACTGCCCGCCATGGGGACCGACGGCCGGTCGTTGCTGTCTTGCAACCGGTGCGCTGGCGGCCCGGTGCGTTCGACCTCATGTGGGCCCCTGCCCACGACCGCGCGCGGAGCAAGCTCATTCGGCCGCGCGCCTTCGTGGAGACCCTCACTGCGCCGTGCGTGGTGACCCGCGATGAGATGGCCGAGGCGGCGAAAACGCTTGGCGAAACGCTCGACTGGGGCCCGCCGCCCCACGTTGGCGTCCTGATCGGCGGCAAGTCGCGGGCGCATCGGTTTGAAAAGGCCGAAATCGAAGATCTTGCCAGCCGGTTGGCAGCCTTTGCCAAAACCCATGAGGCGCGGCTTCTTGTGACCACATCGCCCCGGTCACCGGCGGATGCGGCGAAGCTGATCCGCGCGCGCATCGGCGAGGACCACCTGGTGTTTGATCCGCGCAATCCGGGGCCGTTGGACCCAGGGCTTGTTTATCCTGCGATCCTTGGCCGCGCGGGCACCTTCATCGTCACCAGCGATTCCTTCGCCATGATGAGCGAGGCCGTGTTCACCCAAAAGCCGGTCTACGGCTGGCGTGTTCCCGGCGGGAAACCCAAGTTCGAGCGGTTTTTCCGGGGCCTTGAGGAAAAGGGCGCCTTGCGGTGGTTCGATGGCGGCCTTGCCACCTGGTCCTACGAGCCCCTTGATGCGGCGCAAACCATCGCGGATGCGCTTGTCCCCATGCTGGACTTGGCAAGCGCTTCGAAGGAGCGCATCTGAAGGGGACGTGCGAGCGCGTGAGATCACCGGAGGCCGCCATGGTTGAGACCATCAAAACAAAGCTCTTGATCATCGGGTCGGGCCCTGCCGGGTACACCGCCGCCATTTACGCCGCCCGCGCCATGCTCGAGCCCGTGCTCGTGGCCGGCATCCAGCCCGGCGGGCAGATGACCATCACCACCGACGTCGAAAACTACCCAGGCTTTGCCGATGTGATCCAAGGGCCCTGGTTGATGGAGCAAATGCGTCTCCAAGCCGAGCACGTTGGAACACGGATGCTGTTTGATCATCTCACCCACGCCGACCTGTCCCAGCGTCCCTTCGTCCTTAAAGGCGATGGCGGCAACACCTATGAGGCCGAGACCCTCGTCCTTGCCACGGGCGCGCAGGCGAAGTGGCTTGGCCTTCCGTCGGAGGAAAAGTTTAAGGGCTATGGCGTTTCCGCCTGCGCCACCTGCGACGGCTTTTTCTACCGTGGCAAGGAGGTTCTTGTGGTGGGCGGCGGCAACACGGCGGTCGAGGAGGCTCTTTACCTCACCAACCACGCCGAGAAGGTCACCCTTATTCACCGCCGGGACGAGTTGCGGGCCGAGCGCATCTTGCAAAACCGCCTCTTCGCCCACCCGAAGGTGGAGGTCATCTGGAACAGCGAGCTCGCCGAGGTGGAAGGCGGCGGAACCCCAGCGGGCGTGACAGGAGTAAGACTCCGGGACACCCGCAACGGGGAGGAGCGCCAACTGGCCGTGGACGGTGTGTTTGTGGCCATCGGTCATGCGCCCGCGACGGAACTGGTAGCCGATCAGCTTCGCCTGCGCCCTTCGGGCTACGTGTTGACCGAGCCGGACAGCACCGTCACCAGCGTCCCCGGTGTATTCGCCGCCGGCGACGTCACCGACGACATTTATCGCCAGGCGGTGACCGCGGCCGGCATGGGCTGCATGGCCGCCTTGGAGGCCGAAAAATTCCTTGCCGAGGAAGAGAGCACCCAAACCCCGCAGACGGCGGCGGCATAGTCCTTCCGCCATCCCGCCGGCGGCGCTAAGACTTCTGGTCGGGCGTCGTCGCGCCATCTTCGTGCCACGCGAATTTCAGCCGTGGCTCCCGTGAGCCAAGGTTGGGCCATCGCTCAGCCGCAGGAGACGTTCTATGGACTGGGACAAGCTGCGCGTGTTTCACGCGGCCGCCCAGAAGGGTAGCTTCACCCATGCCGGCGAGGAATTGGGGATCAGCCAGTCGGCGGTGAGCCGGCAGGTGCATGCGCTCGAACTCCAGATCGGTGTCGCGCTGTTTCACCGCCACGCGCGCGGGCTTTTGCTGACCGAGCAGGGCGAGAAACTCTACGAAACCACCTCGCGCATCGCCCGTGAGTTGCAGACTGTTTCCGGGGCACTGCTGGATTCCCGGGACACCCCACGGGGTGTCTTGCGGGTCACCACCACCATCGGTCTTGGCTCATCCTGGCTGGCCGCCCGCATCAGGGACTTTGTAGACCTTTACCCGGACGTGCAGCTGGAACTCATCTTCGACGACAACGAACTCGATATCGGCATGCGCGAGGCCGATATCGCGATCCGCTGGCGTCAGCCGGTACAGCCGGACCTGGTGCAACGGCGCCTGTTCACCGTGCACTTCCACGTCTACGCCTCGCGAGAATATGTGGAGCGCTACGGCTCCCCGCGGGGTTCGGACGAACTCGACAGCCACCGGATCGTCACCTTCGGCCCCAACCCGCCCAGCTATCTGCGCGAGTTGAACTGGCTGGAGATCGCTGGCCGCGAAGAAGGGGCCGCCCGAGCGCCGGCACTGCGCATCAACAATATCTTGGCGATGCGCAACGCCATAGCCTCCGGTGCTGGGATCGGCGTCCTTCCCGACTTTGTGGTGGATGGCGACGAATCCCTCCGGCGCATCGAGATGGCCACCGAGCCGCCCAGCTATGACCTCTACTTTGTCTATGCCTCAGAACTGCGGAATTCGGCGCGGGTGCAAGCGTTCCGTGACTTCATTCTGGCAAAGGCCGAGACTTGGCGGTTTTGAGCCAAAAGCCGGGTCGCGCCCTTTGGGTGGATGTGGCCCGAGGCTTGGCTATCGCTGCCATGATCGTCTACCACGGGGCCTTCGACCTCGCGTTCTTCCGCCTCGCAGACCTGCCAGTCACCGAGCACTGGGGCTGGCGGGGCTTTGCGGCCGGGATCGCAAGCACCTTCCTGTTCATCGTCGGGGTTAGCCTGGTTTATGCCCACCGTGGCGGCGTTCGCTGGCGCTCCTTCTTACGCCGGCTCGCCATCATTGCAGGCTGCGCTGCGGCGGTGAGCGTGGCGACGATCCTTGCCGTGCCCGCGCCGGTCTATTTTGGCATCCTGCACGCCATCGCCACCTTCAGCGTCCTGGCGCTCCCCTTTGTTTTCCTGCCCCCATTCGTGACGGTCGTGGCGGCGCTGCTGGTCCTCGCCGCGCCCCACTTCCTGACGAGCCCGCTGTTTTCCTCGCCGCTCCTCTACCCCGTCGGGCTTTCGCCGGTGCGCCCGGTGAGTTTTGACTATGAGCCTATCTTTCCCTGGCTCTCGGTCACGCTTCTGGGTGTTGCTTTCGCGCGGATCGCCCGGTTTCCAGCTGCTCGGGAAGCACCAGCACCGGCGATGCTCCGACCGCTGATTTTTGCCGGACGCCACAGCCTCGTCATTTATTTGGTGCACCAGCCGCTTCTGTTCGGCATTTTCCTCGCATTGATCTGGGCCGGCGTCGTCTCGCCGGCGGTGAGTTGACGTATCCGCGCTTGGTTGGATGGGCGCAGCGGTCTGGAGGGCCTGACAGGCGGTGACCTTTGCGGATGGAACGATCGAAGTTGACGCGTTTGTCGCGCTCACCATCGGTATCGTCGTATTCTTTCTAGGCCGTTGGCTGACCGGCAAAGTCTCATTCTTCCGGACCTACAACATCCCTGAGCCGGTCACAGGCGGGCTTGCAGTGTCGGTGCTGACGCTCCTGGTTTTCATTTTCTTCGACCGGGAGGTTTCCTTCGATCTTGCTGCCCGCGATGTCCTCCTTGTCTATTTCTTCACCATCGTGGGCCTCAACGCGACGCTGTCGGACCTTGCACGGGGCGGTAAGCCCCTGGTTCTTTTGCTGGGCGCCACCCTGGTTCTGATGGTGGTGCAAAACACCGTCGGTCTCCTGGCCGCGGTGGTCACAGGATGGCCCGCCGCCGCGGGCGTTCTCCTTGGAACAGCATCTTTGATCGGCGGCCACGGTACCGCCATCGCGTGGGGGCCGACGGTGGCCGCCGACTACGGCGTGATCGGGGCGGCCGAACTGGGCGTGGCGACGGCGACGCTGGGCTTGATCGCGGCGAGCCTTTTGGGTGGGCCCATCGCGAAACTCCTCATCGAGCGCAACAACCTCACACCCACCGCGGCGGGCGATGATGTGTTTGCCATTGGTGACCGCGACGCCGAGCCGCGAACATTCGACCATGTGGATGTGATGGGAACGGTGCTCGCCATCCATGTGGCCATCGTCATTGGCTACGCCGCCTTTGAAGCGCTGCGCGAGGCCGGGGTAAAACTCCCCGTCTTCGTGCCGTGCTTGTTGTCGGCAATCTTCCTGACCAACACCGTGCCCCGACTTTTTCCGGGTTTGCGCTGGCCCTCCAAAACACCCGCCACCGCCATGGTTTCCGAATTCAGCCTCTCGGTCTTTCTCGCCATGTCGTTGATGAGCATGCAGCTTTGGACGCTTGCTGGCTCAACGACAGTTCTGGCGCTCAATCTCGTCCTCCAAGTGGCTGCGACGGCGGCGTTCATCTACTTCATCTTGTTTCGCCTCATGGGCAGCAATTATTTTGCCGGGGTCCTTTCGGCCGGGTTTGCGGGCTTCACCCTCGGGGCAACGCCCACGGCCATTGCCAACATGAGCGCGGTGACCAAACGCTACGGTCCCTCTCCCCTGGCGTTCATCGTGCTGCCTCTGGTGGCGGCGTTTTTCGTGGATCTGGCGAACGCTGTGCTTATCCAGCTCTTCCTCGCCATTTAACGCGTTCCGCCTGCGGTGGCGGGTGTTGTCAGGAGACGGCATCAGCCGCCGGTTCGCGTCCCGGGGCCACTTTGCCTCGGCGCTGCGATGGGCCATATCGGGGTGATGGCAAAGAAAGCAGTGCGGCAGCGGCGAGACGCGGAACCCTCCATCAGTGCGTGGGCGGAAGAGGTCGCGCGCGAAGGAGAGGCTCTGGACGCGTCGAAGACCTCCGATGCGAAACCAAAAAAGCCCAAAACCCCCAAAAGCCGGGCCAAACTGCCGACGTCGAGCGCTGAGACCCGAGCGCCGGAAGCCAAGAAGCGCGCCGCGCAAGGAACCGGGTCGAAACGCAAGAAGGGGACCGCAGAGCGCACCGCCAGGGGCACGTCCATGGGCGGCAAG
Source organism: Pseudomonadota bacterium (assembly GCA_039189655.1). Classification (GTDB taxonomy): domain Bacteria; phylum Pseudomonadota; class Alphaproteobacteria; order Rhizobiales; family Amorphaceae; genus Acuticoccus. The sequence continues at coordinate 26,814 of JBCCYN010000011.1, forward strand.
GCGTCCGCTCGCGACCGTGCCGCGTCAGGTCTCAACCCCGTTGCCGGCCTTGATATTGCGCTTGAGGACGCGGAGGCGCTCACCCCATCAGGGGCCACGGCAACGGTGGCGGCGCTCGAAAGTCTCATCGAACACGGCCGCCCTGAATTTCGTGCCGGTGAATGGCAACCCCACCGCCCGCCGAGGCCGGAAAAATCCGAAGGGGGTGTGCGCCTTGAGGTGGTGTCGGACTATGAGCCCAAGGGCGACCAGCCCCAGGCCATTGACGAGCTGGCGGACGGGCTAAGTCAGGAGGAGCGTTGCCAGGTGCTCCTCGGAGTCACCGGTTCGGGCAAAACCTACACCATGGCCAAGGTCATCGAGCGGATGCAGCGGCCGGCATTGGTCCTGGCGCCGAACAAGACGCTGGCCGCCCAGCTTTACGGAGAGTTCAAGTCATTCTTTCCGGAAAATGCAGTCGAGTATTTTGTTTCTTACTATGATTACTATCAGCCAGAAGCTTATGTTCCGCGCACGGACACTTATATTGAAAAAGAGTCGTCCATAAACGAGCAGATCGACCGGATGCGCCACTCTGCAACGCGGGCGCTTCTGGAGCGGGACGACGTCATAATTGTCGCCTCCGTGTCGTGCATCTATGGTATTGGCTCGGTGGAAACCTATACGGCGATGACCTTTTCCATCGAGGTGGGCGAGCAGCTTGACCAACGTCAGCTTCTCGCTGATCTCGTCGCGCTGCAGTACAAGCGCTCAGACGCCAATTTTATCCGCGGGACCTTCCGTGTGCGCGGCGACACCGTGGAAATCTTTCCCGCCCACTACGAAGACAGAGCCTGGCGCGTCTCGTTGTTTGGGGACGAGGTGGAGGGGATCACCGAGTTCGATCCGCTGACGGGCAAAAAGTCCGAGGAGATGGAGCTCGTCAAAGTCTACGCCAACTCCCACTACGTGACCCCTCGACCAACGCTGCAACAGGCGATGAAGTCCATCAAGGAAGAGTTGCGCCACCGCCTGAAGGAGTTGAACGCTGCGGGCCGGCTTCTGGAAGCTCAGCGGCTTGAGCAGCGAACGCAATTCGACCTTGAAATGCTTGAAGCGACCGGCTCGTGCGCAGGCATTGAGAACTATTCGCGCTACCTGACGGGGCGTAAAGCGGGTGAGCCTCCACCCACGCTGTTTGAATACTTGCCAGACAACGCCATCGTCTTTCTCGACGAAAGTCACGTCACCGTGCCGCAGATTGGCGCCATGTATAGGGGCGACTTCCGGCGCAAGGCCACCCTTGCCGAGTACGGTTTCCGCTTACCCTCGTGCATGGACAACCGGCCGCTGCGCTTTGAGGAGTGGGATATCATGCGGCCCCAGACCATTGCGGTCTCGGCGACCCCGGCGGGCTGGGAACTGGAAGAGGCCGGCGGGGTCTTCGTGGAGCAGGTGATCCGCCCCACTGGGCTCATCGACCCGCCGGTGGAGGTGCGCCCAGCCAAGCATCAGGTGGACGACCTGTTGGGCGAAATCCGCGAGGTGGCTGACAGGGGCTATCGAACCCTGGCGACGACCCTCACCAAGCGCATGGCGGAAGACCTCACCGAATACCTGCACGATAACGGCGTGCGTGTGCGTTACATGCACTCCGACATCGACACCATCGAGCGCATCGAAATCATCCGTGACCTTCGGCTCGGCGCGTTCGATGTCCTTGTGGGCATCAACCTCCTGCGCGAGGGCCTCGACATTCCAGAGTGCGGCCTGGTGGCGATTCTCGATGCTGACAAGGAAGGGTTCTTGCGTTCCGAGACGTCGCTGGTGCAGACCATCGGCCGCGCTGCGCGCAATGTCGATGGCCGGGTGATCCTTTATGCGGATACGGTCACCGGTTCCATGGATCGGGCCATGAAAGAGACCTCCCGGCGGCGCGAAAAGCAGCTTGCCTTCAACGAGCTGAATGGCATCACGCCCGAATCGGTCAAGCGCTCCATCGCCGATATCTTGGAATCCATGTACGAGCGCGATCATGTGCGCGTCGACAAGGGAGCGGCTGAGACCGCGCCCGGCCTCGGCCACAACATGAAGATCACCGTGGAGGATCTGGAACGCCAGATGCGCGATGCGGCGGCGAACCTGGAGTTCGAGGAAGCGGCCCGCCTGCGTGATGAGATCCAGCGCCTGCAAAAGACCGAACTTGCCATCTCCGAAGATCCGTTGGCGCGGCAAAACGATATTGAGATGGCGGCAGGTCGATACGCCGGCCCGCGGGAATATAATGCCACGGCAACCCTCAAGACGCGGGCCAAGAAGCCAGCCCTTGGCAAGATGGGACCTGGGACCGACAGGGGCCGTGTGCGCAGGGACAACGAGGAGCCACCCACCCGAGCGCGCAAAAACACCCTCGACGAAATGACCGTGAAGCAGACCGAAAAGCCCCTTCGTCCCGATGCCGACGAGGCCGGCCTCGTGCTGCGCCACAAGGTGGGCCGGGGTAGCCACGAAGACCCGGCCGACGTGAAAAAGCGCGGCCGCCGCAAGCGAAAGACAGGTCGTCCGGGCGCCTAGAGCGCAAATTGGCGACATGGATCCATGTCGCTTCTTGAACGATCTCCGACCGGCTTGCGCGGATCTTTATGCGCCTTCGCTCTATTACCTTAGCTGGTATGAAGCGGCGACGTTTTGCATCACCACTAAAACGTAGTAGCATCTAAGTCTGGGGTATTTGCGTAGTCGCGCGCGATCGGATGACGGCCTCCCTCTATACTATTGGAGGATGACCGGAAATTTGTGCCGCGGTGGGGTCTTTGGCGGAGCAGCAAGTAATTGATGGCGGGACCGATCTAAGCCGTCAATGGAAATGGGGGAAAGACGATGGCGGCGGATGACGACATGGCGGCCGACTCCCAAGCGATGCAAAGCAACAACGGCTTCGACACCACCCATGAGGCCATCGACGGCGGCAACCTCGACGGCGAGCCGTCCGCCCAAGAGCAAGGCTCAAACCTGTCTGATCTTCGGAGGAGCCCGGACGCAATCCGGCGGATGTTCGAAACCGGCGAATACCCTTACCGAAAGAAGTTGGGCAAACGCGACTACGAAAAGAACTTGCGCAACCTTCAGATTGAACTCTTAAAAGTTCAAAGTGACGTCAAGCAGGCGGGTGAGCGCATCATCATCATTTTCGAAGGTCGCGACGCGGCTGGTAAGGGTGGCACCATCAAGCGCTACACCGAGCACCTCAATCCCCGCGGTGCCCGCGTGGTTGCGCTGGAAAAGCCCACCGAGCGGGAGCGCACCGAATGGTATTTCCAGCGCTATGTGTCCCATTTGCCGGCGGCCGGCGAGATCGTTTTCTTTGACCGCTCTTGGTACAACCGTGCGGGCGTTGAGCGTGTGATGGGGTTTTGCTCCGCCTCGGAATATTTGGAGTTCATGCGCCAGGCGCCGGATTTTGAGCGCATGCTCGTCCGGTCCGGTGTACGGCTCTTCAAGTATTGGTTTTCGGTGACGCAGGAAGAACAATTGCGTCGCTTCAAGTCCCGCGAGACCGATCCGCTCAAGCACTGGAAGCTCTCGCCCATCGACCGTGCCTCCCTCGGCAAATGGGACGAATACACCGAGGCGAAGGAGGCGATGTTCTTTTATACCGATACCGCCGATGCGCCCTGGACAATCGTGAAGTCCGACGACAAAAAGCGAGCACGCATCAACTGCATGCGCCACTTCCTGTCAACGCTGAACTACCCCGGGAAGGACACCAAGGTCGTTCGCGATCCCGATCCGCTGATCGTTGGTTCTGGTCGGCAAGTCATCGGCAACGCTGCGGAGATTCCGGGTACTGGCCAGTTTGCCTAGAGCGTTGCCCGATCTCATGGAATGAGATCAGCGATCGATCCCTTTCGTTTTGCCACATCATCTTGTTGATCCTCGTTTCACGCCGGTTCGATGATGTTCTCGCTGCGCACCCGCCGGCAGCTGCTCGCGGCGGTCGGCGCACGCTTAAGGCGACCACTTAATTTCATGCGACTTCTGGGCTAAAGAACGGGCGGTCCGTACGTGTTCGATGGGTTCTGGGAGATCGAGCGATGAGAGGTTTGACTGTTCTTGCAGCCGTTGCGGTCGCAGGGAGCGCCGCTTTCTTTGCGCTGCCCGCGTCGGCGGCCACCGAAGCCCAGTGCAAGGCTGCGCTGGCGCAAACCCACCATGATCTAAGGAGTAGCCCGGAAGCTTCGATGCGCCCGCAAAGTCTTAAAGATCGATGGCAGACGAACCTGTTGAATGCTGCTTCAGCCGGCGTGCGAGGCGACCCTGAAAAGTGTCTCGACGGGGTGAAAAGGGTGCGAGAGGACGCTGGTCTGCCGGTGAAATAGCAAACTGGAATGGTGCGTTGCCGGCCAGGCGTTTTTTCAGCGGTGCGTCGCAGTGCCGTTTGGGCGCATCGATTTTTTGCGCCTATGGGATGTTCGTTAGGCGTTTGCGCGCCATCTTTGCGCGCGACACCTTGATGACGGAGGTCCCATGAGCGTCGACCTTGACGTCAAACGAAAGACCAAGACGAAAGCCAAGGTGGAGCGACCGAAGCTCCACAAGGTCATCCTGCTCAACGATGACTACACACCCCGGCACTTTGTTGTGCGGGTGCTGCAGGCAGTGTTTCGCATCGGCGAAGAGCACGCCTCACGCATCATGTACACGGCACACACGCGCGGCGCCTGCGTTGTCACGGTCTTCCCCAAGGACGTGGCGGAAACCAAAGCAACCGAAGCGAACGACCTTGCCAAGGACGCCGGACACCCGCTGCAGTTCACCACCGAACCTGAAGAGTAGCACAGCCCCAATGGGCTCGGTGGCGTTGGCGGATGCGCGCGTGCCGCTTTGCTTGCTATTTCAGATGGCCGGTGGGACGGCCCTCAATGGGATACTGGGGGTCCACGTAGTGGTGCACCGTTGTGGAGCCGCTGGGGACAACGCTCTCCACGAACTCCTCCTCTTCGGCGGACCACTCCACGTCTAGGGCGCCCAAATAGTCCTCCCATTGCGCCAGCGTGCGGGGCCCGGCAATCGCCCCGCTCACGATGGGATTGGCGTTGACGAACGCCACCGCGTAGGCGGTCGGTGAAACCCCCATCGCGCGGGCTCGGTCCACAATTCGTTGGGCCGCTGCGATGGTCTGGGGCTTGAACTCCGTCTCGATGATGCGCGCGTCGGACGAGCCCACCCGGCTGTCGTCCGGCACCACCGCGCCGGTGTACTTGCCGCTGAGGACGCCCCGCGCGAGGGGGCTATAGCAAAAAACGCCAATCCCGAAATGAGCGCAAGCCGGCAACAGCTCCACCTCGATGACCCGATAGAGCGCATGATAGTAGGGCTGGCAGACCACCGGGCGGGTGATGTTCGCTTCGTCGCAAAAGCGTACGATCTCGGCAACGCGCCAGGCCCGGTGGTTCGATACGCCGAAGTATCGAATTTTACCTGAGCGGACGAGATCCTCCACCGCGCGAACGGTTTCTTGGAGGGGCGTATGGGGGTCTTCCTTGTGCAAGTAGAGGATGTCGATGGCGTCCGTTCCCAGGCGGCGCAGTGAGCCCTCCACTGCATCCACAAGCCAACGTCGCGACAGGCCGCGGTGGTTGGGGTCATCGCTCATGGCATTGGCCGCCTTGGTGGCAAGGACCACATTGCTGCGATCGGCCTTGATCAGGCGCCCCACAAGCTCTTCCGACCGCCCGCCATTATAGACGTCGGCCGTGTCCACGAAGTTGATGCCGGCGTCCCGGGCGCGGGCGTAGATGCGGCTCGCCTCCGCCTCGTCCGTGCGCCCGCCGAAGGTCATGGTCCCTAGGCAGATGCGCGATACGGCAAGCCCGCTTCGCCCCAAAATAACCGTCTCGGCCATGGTCTCTCTCTTTTCATAGGTGCCTTGGTTGGCGTACCCCTTTTGTCGCAATGATCCGTGCCCCTGCAATCGCCCTTGAGTCTGTTTCTTTCCTTGCAAGCGGCCTTAGTCGGCCCGAGTGCGTTTTGGCGCACGAATCGGGGCTGCTTTTTGCTGCCGATTGGACCGGGCCGGGCGGCGTTGCCATTGTCGATACGAAGGACGGTACCGTGCGGCGCCACCTGGCGAGCATCGACGGTCCTGGCATAAAGCCCAACGGCATTTTGCTGGAGGCGGACGGGTCATTCCTCCTTACCCACCTCGACAGCACCGCCGGCGGGGTTTTCCGGTTGCAACCGGACGGTCGGGTGGACCCGGTCCTTCTGCAGGTGAACGGCTACGCGCTTCCGCCCACGAATTTTGCGGCGCGCGACGCCGAGGGGCGGCTCTATATCACCGTTTCCACAAGACAGATCCCGCGGCACCAGGCTGCCAACGCCCGTGTTCGCGACGGCTTCATCGTGCTTCTGCCGCCCGACGGGGAACCGAAGATCGTGGCGGACGGCATCGGCTACACCAACGAATGCCTTCTCTCCCCCGATGGGCGACAGCTTTTTGTCAACGAGACCTTCGGCCGCCAAACCTCAGTCTATTCGGTCCGCACGGACGGGTCCCTGGGCGACCCCGAGGTGTTCGCCCAATATGGCGAAGGTGTTTTTCCCGATGGCCTTGCCTTTGATGAAGAAGGTCACCTGTGGGTGGTCTCCATCATTTCCAACACGGTGCTGCGTTGCGCCCCCGACGGCCGGTCGGCCGTCATCATGGATGACCGTGACGAGGCGCGGGTCGGTGCGGTGGAGGCGGCCTATCTTGCGGCGCGGCTCACCCGGGAACTCTTGGACGCACCGCACGCCGGACCGCTTAAAAATGTTTCGAGCATTGCCTTTGGCGGTGCCGATGGGATGAGCGCTTATCTCGGGTGTCTCCTTGGCGACAGCATTGCGCACTTCCGCACCACCGTGCCGGGGCTTCGCCCGCCGCACTTCGACGTTTCCCTTGCGCCGCTCCAGGAGGCAGGGGTCCTATCCCACCCATCGATCGAGGCTTGAGCTGTTGTGACGAACCAACTTTCCATCGCGGTGCTCCCGGGCGACGGTATCGGCCTTGAGGTGACACCGGCTGCCCTTGCGGTGGTGGATGCCGCGCTCGCTGCAGCCGGCGCGCCCGGGCTCCACAAGGATACCCTTCACGTGGGCGCTCAAGCCTTCCTTGATACAGGAACCGACTTTTCCGATGAGGCAAAGTCGGCCTGCGAGGCCGCCGATGGGATCTATCTGGGTGCCATCGGTCTGCCTTCGGTGCGCAAGGCCGACGGTACGGAGATCGTGCCGCAGATCGAGCTTCGTTTCATGTTTGATCTTTACGCCGGTGTTCGGCCTACCCGCGCCATTCCAGGCGTTCCGACGCCCCTTGCAGACCCCCGGGCAGAAAAGATCGACTTTGCCCTGGTGCGCGAATCCACCGAGGGTTTGTTTGCGTCCGTGGGCAAGGGCGTCATTGAGGGCAACGAGCGCGCCATCGACACCCAGATCATCACCCGCGCCACCACCGAAAAGGTAAGCCGCTTCGCCTTCGATCTTGCCGCCCGCCGCGCCGCAAAGCGCGACGCGCCGCGGGTGCGCAAGGTGACGCTCATCGACAAAGCCAACGTCTTTGCGTCCTTTGCCTTCATGCGCAAAGTCTTCGACGAAGTGGCCGACACCCGCGATATCCCGGCCGAGCGGCTTTACGTGGACGCCTCCACCCTCGCGTTCCTGGGCAAGCCCTGGGACTTTGATGTGATCGTCACCGAAAACATGTTCGGCGACATTTTGTCTGATCTCGCCGCCGGTCTGGTGGGCGGAATGGGTTACGCGCCATCGGCGGATATCGGCGACACCCACGCCGTGTTCCAACCCGCCCATGGCAGTGCCCCCGACATCATGGGCACCGGCAAGGCAAACCCCACCGCCGCCATCTTATCGGGCGCGTTGATGGTGGAGTGGCTCGCTGAACGGCATGACATTGCGCCCATGGCCGATGCGGCAAGGCTCATCGAGGACGCCGTCGACCGAGCCTTTGCATCGGGCTCGCTGCGCACGTGTGAGTTGGGCGGACAATCGGGTGTGCGCGAAGTGACGGATCTGGTCCTCGCCGAGATCGGCACCGGCGCCGGCAAGGCCGGCTAGTCGGTGCCTGCACCGCTCAAGGTCGCAACCATTGGCGCCGGGTATTTCGCGCAGTTCCACCACGCGGCGTGGGCCGAAGAACCCCGGGCCGCGCTGTTGGCGGTGTGCGACCAGGATTTGGAAAGGGCCCAAGGATTTGCGGCCACCTACGGTGCGGCGAACAGCTACACCGATCCGCAGGCGATGATCGATGCCGAGACGCCCGATCTTGTCGACATCATCACGCCGCCCTCCACCCACAAGGCACTCATTGAAATGACGGCGGCGGCAGGGGTGTCCACCATCTGCCAAAAGGCATTTTGTCTGTCGCTGGAGGAGGCCCAAGCGGCGGTAGCGCTGGCGCAGTCTGCGGGTATATGCTTGGTGGTGCACGAGAATTTCCGCTTCTCGCCCTGGTATCGCGAAACGTCAAAGCTCATTGCCGACGGCGCGTTGGGGACAATCTACCAGGCTGCGTTTCGTCTGCGGCCCGGTGATGGGCAGGGCGCTGAGGCCTACCTCGACCGGCAGCCTTACTTCCAGACCATGGAGCGCTTGCTGGTTCACGAAACGGCGATCCACTATATCGATACGTTCCGATTTCTTCTTGGTGAGCCCGTTTCCGTTTACGCGGATCTTCGTCGTCTTAATGAACACATCGCCGGCGAAGATGCCGGTCACATTCTATTTGATTTCGGTGCGGGCGTGCGCGCGCTCTTCGATGGCAATCGCTTGAGCGATCATAGCGCGGAAGACCGCCGTCTTACGTTGGGGGAACTGACGGTGGAGGGAAGCTTGGGGACCTTGCGCCTTACGGGCGATGGGGGGCTGTTACTGCGCCAGTTTGGGAAAAATGCGGAGCGCCCCCATTCCTATGGCCTCGGGAAGGGTTTCGGGGGCGGGGCCGTGGCGGCACTCCAATCCCACGTTCTGGACCATCTGATCGATGGCGCTCCGCTAGAGAACTCGGCCCAAGCCTACGTGACGAACCTCATTATCGAGGAAGCCGTCTACCGCTCGAACCGAGAAGGACGCAAAGTTTCAATCGCCGCATCCCCTTGAGTCTTGCCCGATCCGACCGCTTTAAATTTCGCGGTCGGCGTGGGGCCGGGCGGTTCGGGAAACGGCTCCGCCCGGCTTTTCTAGCGCGTGTCCCGAACGCAAGGGTGCGGGAGCGATGCGCTAGGGCCGTTTCGGCCTGACTGGAATTAAGTCAGGCCAAAAACGGCTCGCTCCTTAGATTCGGCGAGTACTGGGACGTGATCTGAGTGCGTACAGTCAGATTAGTCTTGCTCTAGCCTTCCAAAGGCGAGCACGTCCTGCTTGCAAAAAAGTCAATGGAGCGGGACGTGCTCTTGTGAGGTGTTGGCTGCGGCCGTTCGCAACCTACCTCACGGTGGGAACAAGAGCTACAGAGACGGCTTTAAGACGCGATACCTGCTTTTTTATTTTGGTCTCATGTAGCTCCCGTCCCGGGAGGTCGAACTCGCTCGCAGGGCACGGGGACGATGCTGCCTTAGCTGTCCCTTCTAAATCTGCCTCGACGCGAACGAGTTCTTTTTCAAATTTATGGTCGTACAATTTTCCTGGTACAGATACATCGATCCACTTGCCTACTTCTAAGCATGCACCGGGATCGGGGAAGTGGTGCGCTAATATAGTGCCAAAAACTCTCACCCTTTCCGCCGGATCTATCTGATGCTTAGTGGTCATGTCCTTGTCCAGTTTAAATCGTCTTCGATGACTATTAATTGGCTATTCAGGGGGGGGTTTCAAGAAGTTTGCACCTGGGTTACGGCGAATTAATCGCACCACATGGTTACATTCATAGCTATACTTAAACAATTCCATTTTTCATAGAAAGGTATGCGATGAGATTAGTCTGCGAAGCAATGGAAGTTCGTAGATTAAGATGACGTCATGGGGGTTTGCCGCGGGCGTATGATTGATGAGTGCGGAAGCGCCTGCAGATTATCCCCCGGCACCGGCAAGGCTATCGCGATGCGGTGGGGGCGATATTCGGGTCGCGCTGGGTGGGACTGCTGCCATGGCCTTTATGCGGCGTACATGTGTCCCGATTTCCTCTGGCGCGAAGGCGCTATACCATCGACGAACGAATCGAATGGGTGAGGCGATGGGCATTTGTGGACGGTTCTGGATTCAATGGCGACGGATCTGCATCCTCAGGAAGGGTATAGTGGCCGCGGGCCTTGCGGCGGCGGTTTGGTGGCCGGATCCAGCGCTCGCGCAGACGCCCGACACCCTTTCAGAAACCTACAGCGCTTGGGCCATCAACTGTCAGCGGCCCCAAGACGGACCGCGCCGTTGCGTGATGTCACAAACGTTGCGGCGCCAGCAGGGCAACGAACGCCTGCTTGTTACCGAGTTCAGCATCAATGGCGACACCATAACCATGGCGATGTTGACGCCCTTCGGCCTGGACGTTTCGAAGGGCGCAACCCTCCAGACCGACGACGGTGACGTGGTAACGGTGCCGTTCTTCACATGCCTGAGCAACGGGTGTGTGGTGCGCCAGGAGGTGGCGAGTACGCAAATCGACGGTTTTCGCCGGGGGGCAACCCTCAAGGTGGGCTTTACGGTGGCCCAGGGCGGTGACCCGTTTGATTTGGAAAGTTCGCTGGCCGGTTTTTCCGCCGCCTTCAAACGCCTGCAGGAGTTGTCGGCGGTCCCGAGCGAGTAACCCCTTGCGGCCCTACTCTTCAGGTGGGGGCGCCCGTCACAAAGGCGAAGAGGTAGACCCAGGCAACGCTGATCACCGTGGACACGAGGCCGATCAGGAGAACGGCTTTGGTGAACTCGGTGAAGGTGATGGTCGGCGCCCCGAGATTTTCCGCCTGCTGGAGAACGATGACGTTGCTGGCGGCGCTGATGATGAAGACGTTGCCCGCAAGCGTTGAGGCAGCGGCCAGCATCATGAGGTTCGCTGTCGAAAATTCCTCAAGAATTTTGAGGTACATGTCCACCAAGGGCACGTTGGAGAAAATGTGGCTCCCGAAAAATGAGATGCCGGCGGTGACGATGGGCTCGGTCATTTCTTCGTGGAAGTCGCCCAGAAGCGACTGCAGCGAGCCTGAGCCGATGAGTGCGCCAGTGACGATGAACATGGCGACGAAGAAGACGAGCGTCGGCCAGTCGAGCTTCATCAGCGTTTCGATGCGGCGCGGGCCGAAGAGGTAGACCGGCACGGCAGCGACGCAGGCTGCAAGGCCCAGCGGGACGTCATAGCCGAGGTCGAGCGTTGCAATGACGCTGTCGCCCACCACGAGGACCACCAAAAGCCCCACCGAAAGGACGGACGGCCAAAGTTTGGCGTCGCCGTGGTCCATCGACTCCCAGACGTTGCCCACTTCAAACGCGTCGGCGTGGATGCGTCGGGCAAGAAGTACGGCGGCAATGGCGAGGCAAATGAGCGTCGGCACGATGAGCCAGACGAAGAAGGTGATGATGGGCGCCGGCAGGTGGCCGCTCGTGGCGATGAGAAGGTTTTGGGGGTTCCCGATGGGGGTAGCCATGCTGCCGATGGTAACCGTCACGCAAAGGGCGATGAGGAAGGTTTTGGGATCCACCTTCGCGCGGGCCGCCAGCACCAGCGCAATGGGCGTGCCGATGATGGCGGCGGCATCGTTGGTGAGGATCGCCGCCAGGAGCGCGAAGCCGAAAATAAACGCCGTCAGCGATGCCTTCGCCGAACTGAGGCCGGCAAAATAGTGGGCGATGCGGTGCGACACGCCGTTGAGATAAAGGGCCGTGCCGATGGAAAAGACGCCGAAAAGGTAGGCGATGATGTTCCAATCAATGGCTTCCCATGCGGCGCTCGGAGCAATCTGCCCCGCTGCCAGCATGACCAGAGCGCCGGCGAGCATGATGTGCCAGATTTTGAGCCATGCGGGGAGCCATTCGCGAACCGCAATGAGCCCAAAGATACCGAGGGAAACGCCAAGGGCCGTGCTCATTGATTGCGCGCCCCGGTGACCGCGTCTGCGCCCGCAGAATTGTCCTCACCATCGCCGGAAATGGCGTGAGCGGCGGTCTCGGGCATGAACGCCACGTAGACCGCAAATCCGACGGCTGCAACGCCACCCAGGAAGAAGAATGCGGCGTCGTAGCTGAAGAGCTGCACGATTTCCTCGGCGAGGAGATTGCTTGCCGAAGCGCCGACACCCACGAGGGTCGCAAGGGCACCCTGGACGATATTGAACCGGCCGGTGCCCTTCGTCACGTCGGAGATGACGAGGAGGAAGATGATCGCAAAGATGCCGTTGGCGACGCCGTCAAGGGCTTGGATGAGCACCAGAAGCACCGATTCGTCGGTGAGCGTATAAAGCACGGCCCGGATGGGCAGGATGGCGAAGGCAAGGATGAACAGCGGTTTGCGGCCCCAGGTGTCAGCCGTATGGCCGCACAGAACCGCCATCCCGATCATCACGAACTGAGCGGCAATGATGCAGGCGGACGTAAAGGCGATCCCGCTTCCGGTGTCCCCCGCCAGGGAGAGCTTTTGGCTCACGAGGGGAAGCATCGCCGCATTGGCAAAGTGAAAGAGGAAGATGCAAAGGGCGAAAATAAGGAGGCGCCGATCCGCAAGGATTGCCCCGAAACCGCTCGGCTTGTCGTCTCCCGAGCTGTCGTGCTGAGCCACACCCCCGCGGGCGGCTTCGTAGTCGATCTGCGAGGCCTTTATAAACAGAACCGATACGATCATCCCCACAACCATCACGCTGATGAGGACGAAGACACCTGTGACGTAGCCGGCAAGGGCAAGGCCGGCGGCAACTGCCGCGGCAAAGACGTTTCCCCCATGGTTCCATGCCTGGTTGGCGCCGGTCTGCCGGGTGAACATTTCCCGGCCCACGACGCCAAGGGTGAGCGCCGCAATGAGTGGCCCCAGGAAGGCGAGCGACGCACCCATGAGCGTTTGCGCCGCAAAAATCATGGGCGCCCAGGTGCTCACCACGATCATGAGCGCGGCAACGCCCACCACGGCCGCACACACCACAAGCAGCGCGCGCTTGCGCATGGTCCAGTCGATGAGCGCGCCGGCCGGTGTCTGAATGATGACCGTGACGATGGAGCCCAGCGCAAGGGCGATCCCGATCTGCCCCGTTTGCCAGTGGAGGAACGACAGCAGGTAGATGGCGAGATAGGGACCAAACCCAGCGGTCACATCGCCGGCGAAGAAGTTCATCGCCAACAACGGGCGGTTCAGTCGCGCAGTGGCCATGGCTTACCCCGCTTCGTGCGCCGGCTGGATCAGAAACACACGCCGGGCGCGCGTATGGGGCGGAGCGCTTCGGCGGTTCATGGTTTCACCCCGGCCGGCGCACAAACGACCTCACCGACGTACACAAAGATTCGATGAACGCGAGAACCGGTCGCGGCGCACGGGCGAAAGTGTTGCCCTATACTTACCGCCCTCAGGCAGAAATGGGGGGATACCGTGTCATTCAAAGCCATCGCCGTCGCCGTTGCCGCGCTCGTTTCGCTCTCCGCTCAGGCAGCCCATGCTGATACGTGGACCCTGGATGGGGACGAATCGAAGATTGCATTTGGTTCCATCAAGAACAACCAGATTGGCGAAGTCAGCACGTTCAAGACCATCAGCGGAGGTGTCGACGACGGCGGAACGGCCACAGTCGAGATCGATCTCGGTTCGCTCGATACCAAAATCGACATCCGCAACGAGCGGATGATCAAACACGTCTTCAACGCGATCCCGTCGGCGAAGGTCTCCGCAGCAATAGACATGAACGCTGTGTCCAAGCTGGGCGTAGGCGATACGATGGTGCTGCCGAGCCGCGCGACGCTGAGCTTCCTGGGCAAAGACCTCAATGTGTCGGCAGAACTGTTCATCGCACGCCTTGCCGAAGACAAGGTGCTGGTGGCCACCGCCGATATGATCATGTTCAGCACGACGGTTGCCGGCATCGACCCGGGCATCGATGTGCTTCGGGAGATCGCGTCGCTCCAGGAAATAACCCGCGTGGCGCCGGTAACCTTGCGGCTCGTCTTTGAGCGCAGCTGATCGAAGGAAAATCCCCGCCTCGCCTATTCGCTGTCGCCAGGGCCGGCGGGGCGCACCGTTCGGAAGCCGATGTGATTGGAACCGAGCGCCAGCTCCTGGGGCTGGCGGCCTGAGGGCCGGAAGCGCGCGCAATAAAGCGGCGAGCAAAGCCAGGACCCTCCTTTCACGGTGATCTGGGGACCGAGCGCCGCGCCGTGGGGTAGCGCCTCTCGGACGGTCGGCCCCAAAGGATCGATTGCGGGACCTGCCGCGTGGCCGGGCACCCACCAGTTCTGAACGTACTCCCAAACGTTGCCAGCCATGTCGAATAGGCCGTAGCCGTTCGCCGCGTAGCATCCCGCCGGTGCTGTGCCGCGGGCCCCATCCACCGCCGCATCCTGTTGCGGGAATGCGCCCTGCCAGGTGTTCGCCTTGGTGCCGTCGTCTTCCTCGTAGGTGTCGCCCCAGGAAAACCGGGTACCGTCCAGTCCCCCGCGGGCCGCATACTCCCATTGCGCCTCGGTGGGGAGCGCCCGTCCAGCCCATTGGGCGTAGGCGTAGGCGTCTTCGATGGAGACCTGCACCACCGGATGATGGCCTCGACCGTCGATGGTGCTGCCGGGACCCTCCGGCGCGCGCCAATGGGCCCCTTCCACCCAACGCCACCACTTGGTTACGTCGGAAAGATCGGCAAGCGGCTCCGTCGGAGGCGAAAACACCATCCCCCCCGGCCGCAGCAGGGTTTCCGGCATTTTCCCGCGCCCGGCATCGCCAATGCCGCGCTCGGCGATGGTGACGTACCCGGTGGCATCGACGAACGCGGCGAAGGCATCGTTGGTGACTTCGGTCCGATCGATATAAAAATCCGACACTGTGACGTCGTGGGACCGGCGTTCCTCCGGCCGCTCTATGTCGGACCCCATGGTGAAGGTGCCGCCGGGGATCAGAACCTCGTCAGCGGTGACCTCGCTGCGGGGTGGACAAAGCGGCGGCGCCACGAGCGCGGCCTGGGCAGGGACCACCGGCGCCTCGCGAAGGGTCACCGCGGCAAGACCGACGCCAAAGGCCACAATAGCCGCGGTGGAAAGGAAAAGGGCTTTCCTGCGGTTGGTCACGACGCGTCCGTCATCGGGCCACGTTATGGGTTACGGCTAAGGCCATACCCGGCTCCAATCGTCCGCCATATCGACGATCAGCCATCCCCGATCCTCGGCCTCGTCCAGCCCTCGGTTCAGCCGGCCCACGGCACTGTCGCGGTCGTAGGCGAACTCGCGTTCCGCGTCGGTGTGGTGAACGATGAGCCCGAGGCGTGGACCCTCGCCCGCCGTCACCCACTCCAGCATCTCAAAATCGCCGTCGGAATTCCCACCGGCGAGAATAGGCCGCCGGCCGATCCGCGTATCGATGGCGATGGGCTTTCCAGCCTTGTCGTCGAGGAAGAAGATGCCCTTTTCCTTGGTGATGGCGGGTGCGCCGTTCGTTGTGCCGTAGGATACGTTGCCGGACGTTCCGACCACCTGCTCGGGGGGGATGTTGTAGGCATCCTCGGCGAAGGCGCGGATAAAATGGGTCCCGCCGCCCGAGACGATGTAGGTCCGAAAACCCTCGTCGCGCAGATAGCGCAACAGCTCCAGCATCGGCTGGTAGATCATGTCGTTGTAAGCCATGCCGGTTTGGGGATGGCGCGCGGTTTCGAGCCAAGACCGAACGAGGGCATCGAATTCTTCTACGCTCAGGCCGGAATGGGTGGCGTCGATGACCTCTAAAAGGCCTTCCTCACCCGCAGCGGCCACAGCATCGAGCTTTCCCTCGGCCGCCGCGCGCAGCACGTCCGATGAGAGCACGGACGGATCGTCTTCGGCCATCTGGCGAAGCCGATCGATGGCGAAAAACAACTGAAAGTAAACGGGCTTCTCAGCCCAGAGCGTGCCGTCATTGTCGAAGGTGGCGATCCGCTCGGCCACCGGCACGAAGGTGTCCGCCGCGGGGTCGGTGACGCCCTCCACGAACGCAATGATGCGGGCTTTCGCGTCGGTGTCGTTCCACGATGGCAGGGGATCCGCGAGGGAGGCGGCGGGAAGCAGCGCAAGAAAGACCGCGAGGATCAGGCGGCGCATTGTTGCTCCTTATGATGAGTGCCCGGCACCCACCGACTGGTGCGGCGGGTGCCGGTTCTTGTTGTCGCTTATCTGGCGCCGGCGGGCTGGGAAAGCTTGTCCATCACCTGATCGAGGCTGAAGGAGGCGGCCTCCTGGCGCGGCGGGAAGTCTTGGAACGTCGCCAGGAACTGCCCCACATATTGTTGGGCTGGCACCAGGAAGTACGCTCTGTCGAGTAGCCAATCGTAGTAGGTGTTGGAGGTGCGATAGGCCCGCTCATAGGGGTCGCGCCGCAGGTTGGTGATGAGCGGCACGCGCAAGGGCGTGAGCGGCTCCATCCAGGCCCGGAATGTGCCCCAAGCCGTCTGCTCCAGGAAGGTCAGCTTCCAATCGCGCCAGCGCAGGGCGGCCAGATCGCCATCGTCGGTGAAATAAAATATTTCATCGCGGGGGCTTTGTTCCGATTCACCGGTGATGAGCGGGAGGATATTGTAGCCGTCCAGGTGCACATTGTACTGGCGCCCGATGGCCTCCACACCGCCTTCGAGCAGCTCTTCCTTGATGTCCGGCCGGCCTGCAGCGGCGAGGAAGGTGGGAAGCCAATCCATATGGTGCACGATCTGGTTGGTGACTTCGCCTTCGGGGACGACACCGGGCCAGCGCACCATGGCCGGCACCCGCCAAGCACCTTCCCACTGGGTGTTCTTCTCACTCCAGAACGGTGTCATGGCGGCATCGGGCCAGGTGTTCATGTGCGGCCCGTTGTCGGTGGAGTAGAGCACCAACGTGTTGTCGGCGATGCCCAGCTCGTCGAGGACGGTGAGGAGCTGGCCCACATGCATGTCGTGCTCGACCATGCCATCGGAATACTCGTCCTGGCCGGATATCCCGCGCAACTCGTCCTTCACGTGGGTGCGAAAATGCATGCGCGTGCCGTTCCACCACACGAACCACGGTACGCCCTCCGCGGTCTTGCGTTCGATGAAATCGATGGCCGCGGCAACGGTCTCGTCGTCCACCGTTTCCATGCGCTTACGGGTGAGCGGGCCGGTGTCTTCAATCTCGCCATCGGCGAAGGAGTGTATGACGCCGCGCGGGCCAAACGCTTCGCGGAACGTGCGCCCGTCAGCCAGCACCATGTCCCCTGGGTAGTCTTCGTTCTCGGGTTCTTCCTCAGCATTGAGGTGGTAAAGGTTGCCCAAAAACTCGTCGAACCCGTGGTTTGTGGGAAGGTGCTCGTCCTTGTCACCCAGGTGGTTCTTGCCGAACTGCCCGGTGGCGTAGCCCTGCGCCTTCAACAAGCCGGCGATGGTTGGGTCTTCCTCCTGCATGCCAAGATCGGCACCCGGCAGGCCCACCTTTGAAAGGCCCGTGCGGAACACCGACTGTCCCATAATGAACGACGACCGGCCCGCCGTGCAGGACTGTTCGCCGTAGTAGTCGGTGAACATGAGCCCTTCGTCCGCGATCCGGTCGATATTGGGCGTCTTGTAACCCATCATTCCGAACGTGTAGGCGGAGATGTTGGATTGGCCGATATCGTCGCCCCAGATCACCAGGATGTTGGGAAGGTCACTGGTTGCGTCCTGGGCCACGGCACCTAGGCTCCCGGCGACGGCGAACCCCACGGCGCCCACCAGAATTCGGCACTGGGACATGATTTTTGGCATTTAAGACCCCCCTGTTCGTGCGCTGAACGCACGTTTTCGTTGTCATGCCACATATGTTCGCGCATTTCGCCATCCCGAGAAAGTTAAAATATCCTCCCGGTTTGGGCGACGAAATGTCACGAATACAGCCGGCCCACGGATGCGAATTGGTCCAACCCTTGCTTCCCCCCAACAACATTTCGCAATGTGCGTCGGGTCGGACCCTGGCAAGTGAACCACATCCAAATGCGCACTGAAGCGGACCCCCACGCGAACGACCCCGCGCTATGTTGAGCCTTCCCCGCGCCGCGACGTCTGCCCGGCTATGGCTCCTCGCAAGCCCCGGCCTCATCTTCTTTCTTGTTTTCTTCCTCATTCCACTCAGCGCACTCTTTCTAATCTCCTTCGATAAGTCGTCCACGGGCGTGGTCGACGTGCGCTGGATGTTCGATTTCAGCAACTATGAGCGCTTCTTCAAACGGTCCATCTATTACGAGGCCGCCGTGCGCTCTGTGGGCCTTGCGGCGCTGGTGTCGATGGTGACGCTCTTCCTCGGCTACCCGCTTGCCTACGTCATGGCGAAGGCAAAGAGCCCGTTCCGCAGCGTCTTCTTGATGATACTTGTCCTCAGCGCCATGCAGCTCGACATGGTCATCCGCCTCTTCGGCCTGATGGTGTTGATGGGCGACAAGGGGCTCATCAACGAGGCGCTCCGGTGGGGCGGTCTGGTGGGCGAGACACCCCTTCCGCTCATGTACAATTTCTTCGGAGTGGTGGTGGGGCTTGTTCAGTTCTCCCTGCCGTTCATGGTGCTCTCCCTGGTGGGGGTGATCCAAAACATCAATCCCTCCCTGGAGGAGGCCGCCCGCAGCCTGGGCGCCTCGCGCTGGAAGACGTTCTGGAAAATCACCGTTCCCATGAGTATGCCGGGAATACTGGCTGGCATGCTTCTTGTCTTTGCTTTGTCGATCTCTTCCTACGTGGTGCCGACCCTGATGGGCGGCTGGAAAGTCGTCGTGCTGCCCATCCACATCTTTCAGCAGATTTCCGAGATGGCGAAGTGGCAGTTCGGCGCCACGGTGGCGGTCATCATGTTCGCCATCAGCTTGCTTGCAATGCTGGTCTATCACCGCACCGCGAGCCGCCTTGCTGGGGGGCGGGTCTAGTGACGAAAGCCGCGCCAAAAACACCCTACCGCCAGGGGCTTGTGCCCGGTGCGTTCCAATGGATTGCGGGCTTGGCGCTCGTGGTTCTTCTGGCGCCGGTGGTTGTGGTGGTGCTCGCTGGTCTTAACGCGGGTGATCATCTCACGTTCCCGCCGCAGGGTTTGTCGCTGCGATGGATCGAAGAGTTTTTCCTCTCAGAGTCGTTCCTTCCCGCCTACCTCTACAGCCTCATTCTCGCGCTCGTGACGATGGTGATCTCGCTCGTTCTGGGCACTGCCATCAGCCTTTTTCTTGTGCGTGGCACGTTCGTGGGTCGGCTGGTTGTGCGGGCGGTGGTGATGTCGCCGATCATGCTTCCAGGCATCGTCATCGGCCTTGCCCTATACTTGTTCTTTATCTCCAGCGATATCGGCCTTGCCCGCACTCAAGCAGGCTTGGTGATCGGCCACGTGCTCGTCACCTGTCCCTACGTCATTGGCATCGTGAGTGCCGCTCTGGTGGGGTTCGATCGCTCGCTCGAAGAAGCGGCTCGCAGTTTGGGTGCAGGTCGTTGGACAACGTTTCGCAAGATTACCCTGCCGATGATTTCGCCGGGCATGGTCGCCGGGGGTGTTTTCGCGTTCATCGTCTCGTTCGGGCAGTTCGACGTCTCGCTCTTCCTGACGCCGCCGAACTCAACGCCGCTGCCCATCGCGCTCTACACATCGCTACGCTACACTTTTGAGCCCACTGCGGCGGCCGCTGGAATATTTGCAATATTCTTGGTGGTCGTATCGATGATCATAACCGCCAAGATCACAAACCTGCGCCGCATTGCGTCGGCCAACTATTCATGACAACGCTGAGGGAGCGCGACATGAGTGAAAAATCAAAATCAACCAAAAAGCTCGATCGCCGGTCGTTGCTAAAATCTGGTGCTGCCGCGATCGGCGGCGCCATGGCTGTCAACACATTCCACATCAACCACGCCTGGTCGCAAGATGTGGTTTGGGACGGTCAACCCTTTGATGCAGGTGGAGCGACGGTGCGTTTGAACGAGTGGGGCGGCTTCTGGGAAGAAGCCATGCGCAAATACCTCATCGACGACTTCGAGAAGGAGTACAACTGCACGGTTGCCTACGACAGCTCGTTTCCCTGGTTCCCGAAATATGTGGCGAGCGGTCCGCAAAATCCGGCGTTCCACGTGGGCAATTGGAACCTCAACGAAATCATCAAGCTTTCGCGCATTGGCGATTTTTTCCTCAGCGTCGATGAGATGAAGAGCAATATTCCCAACGCCACAGAGGTCTGGGATTTCGCCTTCGAATCGGGCCTCGGATTCACCTGGGGCTTTGGTCAATACGCCTTCGTCTATCGAACGGATCTGGTTAAACCGGCCCCAACGGCTTTTAAGGATTTCTGGGCCGAAAGCCTGGCTGGAAAGCGCGGCACCTACATCACATCTAACGGCTTGCAGCAGGTCTTTTTCATGACCTCTTCGGCGGAATTCGGCAAAGATCAGTACGACATGGAGGCCGGTTTCGACGCCATGCGCCGGGCAATGCCCATGAAGATCAGCGACTTTACCGGCAACATGCAGACGCTCGTCGAGCGCGGCGAAGTGGAGATGGGGGTCCAGTGGGAAGGCGAGATCTTCTTGCAGATGGACAAGGACATCCCCGTTGCATCTTTGCCGTGGGAGAAGAAACCGATCCTCACTCAGACTTTGAGTGTTTCGCGCTACTCTGAGCCGATGGAGAAGAAGCTCGCCCTTGCCTACGTCAACAAGAAACTCGATCCAGAGTTTCAGACGCAGATGGCTGATATTTTCTATCTGCGGCCGTCCAACAAGAACACTGTTCTACCAGAGCGACTGAGCAACAAAGGTGTCGGCAACACCGCTGGTGCCTTGGAGGATTTCTGGATCCCGGATTGGAATTGGTACCTCGACAACGAGGACGATATCGTTGAAACCGTCAACGAAATCTTCTCTGGGTAAATCCTCGGCAAGGTGATGAAGTTGGCATGTCGGCGAGACTTCAATTTGCGGCCCAGATGACAACAGGGTTTGAATGTCTGAAGTCTCGCTGAAAAACCTGCGCAAAGTCTTCGGTCAGGTAACGGCGGTGGATGGCGTCTCTGCCGATATCTCCGAGGGTGAGTTTTTCTCGTTGCTCGGCCCTTCGGGCTGCGGAAAATCGACCACGCTGCGGATGGTTGCGGGGTTTGAAGACGTGACCGCAGGGGCCATCGAACTTGATGGCCAAGACGTGTCCGGTCTACCGCCGGAGGATCGCGGGATCGGCTTCGTTTTCCAGAACTACGCCATTTTTCCGCACATGAACGTTTTTGAGAATATCGCGTTCGGCCTACGGCTTCGAAACGTACCGTTCGATAAGATCAAGGAGAAAGTCGCAACCGCGCTCGAACAGGTGGGGATGACCGGCCTTGAAAAGCGCATGCAAAGCGAAATGTCCGGCGGCCAGCAGCAGCGGGTGGCGCTCGCACGAGTGCTGGTGACGGAGCCGAAAATACTTCTCCTTGACGAACCCCTCTCGGCGCTCGACAAAAACTTACGCCAAGAGATGAAGTATTGGATCAAAGAGCTTCAATCAAAACTTCGAATCACCACCCTTTACGTAACTCATGACCAGGGCGAAGCCCTTACGATGTCGGACCGCATCGCCGTGATGCGCGATGGCCATATTGCGCAGCTGGGCACCCCGCGCGAGATCTATGAGCGACCTGAAAACCTCTTCGTGGCGGCGTTTATTGGCGAATCCAGCTTACTGTCTGGAAACGTTGCATCGGTGGGCGATCTGTCCTGCGAGATCGAACTTGACGGCGTAAGGCTGACCGCCCCGGCTCATCCCCAAGTCCGGGCGGGGGAGAGGGTATCACTCGTGCTGCGTCCTGAGCATGTGCTCATTGGCGAACCAGCGGAGACCCAGTGGTCGGGCGGCACCGCAGTCGTGAAATCTGTGACCTACCAGGGAGCGAGCCTGCGCTACTCGCTGGACTTCCATGGTCAGGAAATCATCAGCGAGGCGGCCAATAGGCCGGGCACTCCAGTTCTTGCGGCTGGCGAACACGTAACGGCCACATGGCCGGTGGACAGCGGATGGGTTCTACCCGGTGAGTAGACATCACGGTAGACGACTAAGCGACGTTGCGCCTCCGCCAAGTATAAAAAGGTGAAAGATGCATATTGGCGTTGACGTGGGTGGCACGAATACGGACGCGGCGGTTATTGACGGCACCAAAGTGGTCGCGTCCACCAAGTCGCCTACGACCGAGGACGTTGCGTCCGGTGTGATGAACGCGATCCGGGATGTGCTCACCGCGTCAGGTGTGAGCGCATCGGCGATGACCAGCGTCATGATCGGGACCACCCAGTTCACCAACGCGTTCGTTGAGGGAAAGAAACTGGTTCCGGTGGCCACCTTCCGGGCAGCGTTGCCGGCAACGGAAAGCCTCCTGCCCATGGCTGACTTTCCACCTCATCTGCGCTCCTCCATCGGACAGGTCTCTTATCTGGTGGGCGGCGGCTACGAGTTTGACGGGCGTGAGATCCGCTCCCTTGATAAAGATGCCGTGGTCAAAGCTGCCCGCGACATGAAGGCCAAGGGTATTCAGTCAGCGGCAATTTCCGGGGTGTTTTCGCCGATCAACGGCACCATGGAGCAACAGATCGCCGAAATCATACGCGCAGAGGTGCCCGAGGCCAGTGTTGCGCTGTCCAGCGAGATCGGGCGGGTGGGGCTCATCGAGCGCGAGAACGCCACCATCATGAACGCGTCCTTGGCGGCGCTTTCAAAATTGGTGGTGAATGCATTTCGCTCCGCCCTCGCCGATCTCGGTTTAAGCTGCCCGTTCTACATTTCGCAGAACGACGGTACTTTGATGACTGCCGAGTTTGCAGAAAAATACCCGGTTCTTACTTTTGCATCGGGCCCGACCAATTCCATGCGCGGTGCGGCATTCTTATCCGGGGTGACCGACGGAATCGTGATCGACGTTGGTGGAACCACCTCGGATGTGGGTGTCCTGAAAGACGGCTTTCCGCGAGAGTCGGCCATGTCGGTGGATATCGGATCCGTTCGGACCAACTTTCGCATGCCGGATGTCCTCGCCATCGGGCTTGGTGGTGGCAGCATCGTGCGTGAGACGGATGCCGGCGTGACCGTGGGGCCAGATTCTGTTGCGCTTAAACTTCCTGAAAAGGCACTGGTGTTCGGTGGCGATACGCTCACGGCGACGGACATTGCGGTGGCTGCCGAGCTTGCGTCTATCGGCGATCGCGCAAAGGTGGCGCACCTCGACAAAGCCCTTGTGAAGGCAGCGCTAGATGAGATGCATGCCCTTCTGGAAGGCGCGGTTGATCAAGTGAAGTCGAGCCAGGGCAATGTGCCGGTGGTGTTGGTGGGGGGCGGCTCTGTGCTGGTCCACCGCAGCATAAAGGGTGCCTCAGATGTCATCCGGCCCGAACACTCCGGCATTGCCAATGCCATTGGTGCAGGCCTTGCTCAGGTGGGTGGTGAGGTGGACAAGATCTTCTCCTACGAAGATGTGGGGCGTGACACTGCCATGTCGCAGGCGAAGAAAGAGGCAATCGAGCGAGCGGTCTCCGCCGGGAGTAGTCAGGAGAGCACGCAAATAATGAGCGTCGACGAGGTGCCGCTCACCTACCTTCCGGGCGGTGCGGTGCGCATTAAGGCGAAAGCTGTCGGTGACCTTGCTACGGAGGGTGGCGCGGCATGAGAACCATCACGCCGGACAATCTGGAGGACTTCATTCGCGGCACCGCTCTCCTTGGGACCGGAGGGGGCGGCGATCCCTATATTGGGCGGCTGATGGTGGCCCAGGAGCTGGAAAAGTGCGGTGAAATCCGCGTTCTCGATCCGGACGAACTGACAGAAGAACATTTTGGGATTACTTTGGCGTGTATGGGAGCGCCCACGGCATTTGTAGAAAAACTACCCAATGCCAGCGCCATGATCGCCTCCATGAAACGCGCCGAGAAAGAGGTGGGGAGGGCGTTCAACTGCATCGTTCCGCTCGAGGCCGGGGGCGTCAACGCCACCATCCCGCTGGTCGTTGCTGCGCGGCTTGGGCTCCCGGTGGTGGATGGCGATGGGATGGGCCGCGCGTTCCCCGAATTTCAAATGACCACGTTCAATATCTACGGAGCTGGAATAAACCCATTCGTCATGTCCGATGATTTTGGCAATACTGTTCTTCTCAGTACAGATGCTGCAATCCGTACCGAGCGGTATGGGCGGCCGGTCTGCGTCCAGATGGGCGGCATCTCCCAATGCGCCAGCTACCCCATGAGCGGCCCGACGATCCGAAACACTTGCGTGCCGCGGACCGTATCGCTCGCCATTGAGATCGGTGCGGCCATCCGGGAAGCGCGCAGTGATGCCCGGGAAGGGGTGTGCGAAGCGTTGATCGAATACTTTAAAACCTCGAACCCGCCGCGCTTCTCCACTGTACTCTTTGACGGAAAGGTACAGGATGTGCTGCGCGAAACCACTGCTGGTTTCGCGGTGGGCCGTGCAAAAATTGCTCCGCTTGATGATGCTGGACCGGAAATGTTGATTACATTCCAGAACGAGTTTTCGCGCGCGTCCGTGGACGGAAAAACCTTGGCGATCGTTCCGGACCTGATCACCATACTAGACCGTGAAACCGGGGAACCGATCACCACCGAGACCCTCGCCTACGGCCAACGGGTCAAAGTGGTGGCTATCGCGGCAACCGAAAACATGCGCAGCGCGGCCGCTTTGGACGTCATTGGGCCGCGCGCTTTTGCCATCGACGAGGACTTTCGCCCCCTGGAAATGCTCGCCGGCTAGGGCGTAAGCGGGCGGTGTACAGTCGCCCCCCTGTTGCCCTAGGTATGGGTGCTTGGGAAACGGGGGGCAGCGGAAGAATGACCGACGTCGAGTTCTTTGGTGGCGACACGTGCCGTGGCGCTAGCGCTGATCCTTTTTTGAACTCGTGAGCGTCGATCAAGTTATCGCCCCGGCCGTTTCGCGGTCGAAGGCGATTGCGGAAATTCTCGTCGCGAATGGGGCTCTGGGAGAGGCAGGAGCTTTGTTGCAGCGTCACTTCGCGGGCGCGCCGGTCATCGTGGTTTGCGATGAGAACACAAGAGCCGCCGGCGCAGGTCTTTTTGTCGGGCTCGATGCTGCGGGGGTGGACTGGACAGAGCACGTGCTACCGGGGGTTCCCCGCCCAAAGCCAAAGGTCGAACTCGGTGATGAGATAAAGAGCGCCGCCGCGGGGCGGGTTCCCGTGGCATTAGGCTCTGGTGTGATTAATGATTTAGTAAAATACGCTGCTGCAGAGGCGGATTGCCCCTACCTTTGCG
>JBCCYN010000012.1:0-50040 GCA_039189655.1 Pseudomonadota bacterium
GAAAAGAAGACTTTACTTACGCTATGTAGGTAGGGCCCTAATTTTCTTAAGTTCGTTTCCGCATTGGGATAAAGTCTCTGTGTCCAAATGTTTTCCTCCATTGTACCAAGGCAGTTTTCCTCGCTAATGACCAATCGAGGCAAAGTTTGAGTATGGCTGCTAATCAGCATATCCCTCGTAGCAGGAGGTAAAATGGTTTCTATACCATCACTTTGCAGCTTATTGGATACCTGGCTCAGGTAATTTTGAATTGCCGTTGTGCCCGTGCGATGAGCGCCGATGTGAAGGAATACGCCGTGGTCTGTCGGGTCTGGTTCGCTGGTTTCCGCGGTCTCGGTGATGTCGACGTTTACGTTCATGGTGAGACCCAACTATTGTGAGGCGCTTGAAATGGCCCATTGGCCGACGGAGTCTAGATGTAAAATTCTGAATCCCGCCTCCGTGGAAAATTCTGTGACGGCCTGATAAACATCAGACATCTCTGTCCTTGACTTCACCCAGGCGTCATCTCCAAGAATGACGCCACCGGGTTTTAGAACGCGGTGAATGGCTTGAAGATCCGCCAAAACAGCTTCGAAATGATGCGCAGCATCCAGGTAAACGAAGTCTAGGCTTTCTTTGGGTTTTGACGAAAGCCATTCGATCGAGAATGCTTTGATAACGTCGCATCGACATTCCATCATTTCGGCGCGCGCGCGGGTTGCAGTCTCTGCATCGTGCGTGGGCAACCGTTTGTGAGCCGTGTATGCGCCCCAATTCGGATAGTGGCTGCCATGCAGTAAGTTCCACGGGTCAACGAGAAAGAGTTGTTTCGGTTTGCAGACCTCTGCAATCACATTTGAAAAGAGGCCTGTGAAGACGCCGATTTCGGCGCCTACGGCATCTTTCGGCACGAGCCGCAAAACACTGCGCCTGACACCCAAGCGATGCTTTCCGGAGTCTTCAACGGCGCGATCAGGTAGGCGATGGCAACGCCGGTGTGGCCAGGTTCGTGGGCCACTTCCACTTTGAGCCCGTCTACACCGTCGCCGGGGGGTGCACGCAGCAGATCGCGGGCGCGTTCCGTAACCTGCGGGTGGAGGTCGAATTCGTTGAGCATCTGACCAAAGATCGTCAGGCGCGCCCGCGACAGGGCCACCGATGCGACGACCTTGCGAAACTTGCGGTGCCGTTCCAGCGTCTCGAGCGCGGTCCAGGCCCTCGCCGATTCGAGGCGCGTGACCTCGATGCTGGTAAGGATGCGCAGCGCTTCGGCGCTGGAGGGATCTTCGTCCACCGCGTCCTGCCCATGTTGGGCTGCCCTATCAAGATCGAGTGCGGCAAGCGCGATCACCGCCCGGCAAAGGGACACCAGGGACGCTGCCGTGCGGTTGGACTGGCGAACTTTGCCAGCCTCGCCTCGCGCCTCGTCGAGCCGGCCAAGATCGACCAAAGCGCGCACCAGTTGGTAGACACTGCGTGCATCTCCACTGGCGGCGGCCTCGCGAAGTGCCGCCAATCCGGCTTCTCGCTCACCCACGGCCCAAAAGCACTTGGCGCGAACGCGGCGCAGCGATGGATCCGCAAGGATGTCCTTTGGAAGGGCTTTCAGCGTGTCAGTGGCCTCAAAAATGTAGCCCATTTGGCTGAGCACACTGGCTTTGGATATGCGGACCTCCACCGCATCACCGGCGATTTTCGCCGCCCGGTCCAGTGCTTTGACGGCTTGGTCGTCTTCCTCCAACAGGACGCTTAGCCGGGCCACTTTGATGAGATTGGCGACGGTGGGCGGCCGTCCTTCAACCCGCGCGAGAACCGCCTTCACGCCATCGACGTCCCCGACTTGCTCCAACAGGCTCACTAGACGGTTTTCGTCCGGCGTTGGCCCTGCAAGAACGCCGGCAAGCGAAGTGGCGGCGCTCTCCAGGTCGCCCTTGGCGACGCAAACCGCAGCCTGCAGGAGGAGGGCACTATGGGTGTCCTCCTGAAGGGCTTCGTTGGAGCGCAACACCTTCTCAGCCGCCGCAACGTCGCCCATTTCCAGGAGCGCATAAACCAGCTCCACGGCAATTCCGCGCTCCTGTGGCCGAGCCTCGAGCTCGCTCCGTAGAAGTGCCGCTGCTGCGCCAATGTCACCACCCACGCGCAACAGGGAGGCCTTCGCGAGGATGGCGGGAATCGGAGGCGACCGGCCGAACGCGGCAAGGATAGCCCTCGCCTTCGTTAGCTCTCCGGCATCCTGGAGGAGCCGCGCCAAGGCTAACCGGACCTGCGGAGCTTTGATGCCACCCCTGATGGTGCCGCGCAGAAAGTCCATCGCCGCTGAGTTTCGGCCAAGGTCCTTGAGACGCTGCACTTTTGCAAGAGCAAGCGGGACGCTGGCCGGATGGGTTGCAAGACCGCTATCGCAACACCGGAGCGCTGCCTCAAAATCGCCGGTAAGCGCGAGAAATTCTTGGCTCTTTAACGAAGTCACAGGTTCATCGGGGAACGTACCCTGGAGCGTTTTCGTGACACCGCCAGCGTCCTCAACACGGTGTTCGCTCACATAAATATCGAAGAGAGTTGAAAGGACGTTGAGCGACGTTGCGGCCTTGGGTGGTGCATTTTCCAGAAGGCGGATGGCATCTTCGCCGCGACCGGATGCAGCGGTGGCATGGGCTAGGCGTGTGATCAAGCCACTCGAATTTGGATGGTGCTTTAACCCCTCCTGGGCGACCCGGCATGCCTCGTCCCAGCGGCCGAGCTTCTCAAAATGGACGGCACGCATGACATAAAGGCGTGGATGGTGCGGGGCCTGGCGCTCAATGCGTCTGAAGAGGCGTTCGAGCGCATTGCCGCGCCCGGCAGATTGCAGCGACTGGCCGAATAAAAACAGCGTTTCCAGGGGCGCATCGGATTTCTGGGCGAGGGTTTTCAACTGGTTGAAGCCAGCTTGAAATGCGCCATTCTCCATCATCAGCTTGGCATGCTGCGCACCCAACCGCGCGTCGTCGTGGTGCACCGCCATGCCATCGCGAACCTTGGCAATGGCTTCATCGACGCGACCCTCGCGCAAGGTCGTCGCAGCGTCAGCGAGAATGCGATCAACGTCGCTCGGGCGTGCATTGCCGGCCGCGGTCATTGGCGCACTGGTCCGGATTCAGCAATTAAATCAGTTGGATAGTTAGAAGCGTGAGGCATGACAACTAGGGCGCAAGGCCAGTTAGTACCGGTATCCTTACAGCCGCGCCTATCTCGTCATCAAAATCGGCATAGCTGTTTATTCGTGGACGACCAGACGCCATCATTAACAATTTAGGCCAGCATAAAAAAAAATGACGGCCGCAGCGGGCGCGCCGTGCCAGGGGGCTTCCGCCGATGGGTTCCGCTAGCAGCAAGGACACATCGCGGAGAAACTCCGCCAAACAATATTTATTATATTATTCAATAGGTTATACCATCTCGACTCTGTGTTTCTCGCAAACCGAACCTACCGGTAGCTACGCGGATTCGGACGACTCAAACCCGTAGGCGGCCGCACCTAAAAATTGCGATTTCTAGGCACGTTGCCCAATTGCCCCGCACGGTTTGCATATTCGCCGATCACCATATTTGCACGCGCCACAAAAACACCAAGAAGCACGCGCCGAAACTGCCAAATATCGCTTGATAATAAACGTAAAAGCTGCACAAAGGGATCCTGTAACGCTCTGGTATTCCATGAGTGACGCGCAACGCCTTTAGTGGAGCGGCGATCGATGGCACAGATTGGCGAATTTGATAACATAGGGTTTGAGCGGCCATTTGCTGGCGGTTCGGAAGGGGGGCTCGGCGCCCTTATAGACACTATCCCGTTCGTGACGGTTTTCAGCGCTAGCAAGGCGGCAGTGGATTTCGGAGACGACGGCGTTCTGAGCCCGGGCGATCCCACGTCGGTTACACAGACTTTTCTCCTTGGTACGCCGTTTGGTTTTGAAGAGCTCACCATCACTTACACTGGCGAGTACATCGGTACTGACAGCGATGGCAGTGTTCACTTCAACTTTGATGAGCTGGACATCGACGGGTTTGATGTACCTGAAATCATTGAAGAAATCCTAAATGGCATCTCTGATTTCCGCGCGACGAACGCTGACCCGTTCCCCGCTGCCGTGTTCCCCGATGCCAACCCGATAGATCTTCCGATCTGCTTCGCCGCTGGAACGCTCATCGCGACACCGGATGGCGAGAAGGTTGTCGAGGACCTTCGCATCGGCGATCGCGTACTCACAGCGACCGGACGCGACGTCGCCGTGAAGTGGATCGGACTGCAGGTGGTGCACAAGCGGTTCACGCCGAAGGAGCAGTTCTCTCCCGTCAAGATTCTGACCGGTGCCCTGGGTGAAGCGCTTCCCCACACCGACCTGGTGGTCACTCCCGATCACGGGGTGATGGTGGGTGACATCATGGTTAACGCCGGCGCGCTGGTGAACGGAACCTCGGTGATCCGTGTGCCGGCCAGCGAATTGGACGATAAGGTCACCTACTACCACGTGGAAACCGAAGAGCACGACGTCATCGTTGCCAATGGCGCTCCGGCCGAGACCTTCGTGGACAATGAAACCCGCCGCAAATTCAGCAACTACGCTGAATACCGCGATCTTTACGGGGACGAGTCCCGGGAGATGACCGAGTTGCCATACGCGCGTGCCATGAGCCGCCGCCAGCTTCCCGCGCATGTTAGGGAGCACCTGGATGAACGTGCCGTAGCCATCGATGCTGCCGTCGACCAGGTTGCCGCTTAGCGTCCAAAATACCCCGGCCCGGTGGCATGTACCCTGGGTCGTCGCACAACACAAAGGCCACTGGAGAATTACTCCAGTGGCCTTTTCTTTTTCTGGCGTCCGCGATTCTAAACCCTGATGCGCTGCTCGAACTGCGGCTCGATTGGGCAACGGTGCTGGGGGCTGAGCCGGCCAGTTGTGGCGGCCTGAGCGTTTAAGGGCGGGCGTTGCCCGGCCGGTTCCTTGTTCTCCAACTACTGCGAAACGGAGAAAGGCATCGAGATGGCATCGGTCTTCGTGCGGCCGCGGTAGGAGGGCATCGCGGGCCGTCAGTTCATCGGTGGGCATCAGCCAGTGCGCTGCCCAGTTCGCGGTCGTCAATGCGCGAAAGCGCCCAGAAAGTGCGTGCGGCACATTGAAAAGGCGCCCCTGGTACAAACCCTCGAAACATGGTTTGATCTGTGTCAAGTTCTGGCGGTGGTCGCTCATCTCGGGGGCGATTGCTGACGTATCCGTGTGGGAGCGGGTGCGCTCGTCTGCTGGGGGTTTGGGCCTTGACGCTGAACGTGCCCATTGCGATTGACGCGATTGCCGCGCCGCTCACGTGCGCCAGCTGTTCTGCTCGCAGCAAGAGCATCTGCCGCGTTTTGTCGGCCGACGATCTGCATCAGCTCAATGCCATTGCGCGCCACCGGCGGTTCGAAGCCGGACAAACCGTCGTGACTGAGGGCGACACGGCCGTCCTCGGGGTCGTCGTGGAAGGGATGCTCATCGAGCGCAGGACGCTGAGCGATGGGCGCGATCAGATCATTTCGTTACGGTTTCCGGCGGATCTTGTGGGCGGTTCGGCACCCGCCGAAATGGCCGACGCAAACCTTGAAGCGGCAACTCCAACGGTGCTGTGCTCCTTCGACAAAGCTGGCTTCGAACAAGCGCTCAACTCCCTGCCCCACCTGCAAAGCGCACTCGTTGATCAGATGCGCCGGGAACTAACCCAGGCACGCGACTGGATGCTCCTCCTCGGCCAGAAAAACGCGCGCGAGAAGGTGGCGACATTCCTGCTTCGCCTCGCTGACCGGTCGCGCAACCGACACTGCGGCACCGCGTCCGATTTGGTGGACGGCGACTTGTTCGAAATCCCCTTGGGTCGGGCGCAGATCGCAGCGTTTCTCGGTCTCACCATCGAGACGGTCAGCCGGAAGTTCACAGAGTTCCAGAAGCAGCGCATGATCGAACTCAACGGGACACGCTCTGTCCGCGTGAACGACGTTGCCGCTCTGCGAGCCGCGGCGGGCTGAAGCAACGCAATAGTCGTCGATGGTCGCCCATGGGCGCGCGATCTGATCGGCCCGCCAATGCGATCACGGGATCACGATCCAACAACGCACTCCCGCGGGAGATGAACGGCGCGTCTCAAACCGGCCTGACGCGCACCACAACGCCTCGCCGAACAAAGACCCGTCGCCATGCCGGTGAATTCAGAAAATTCTGAAACTTGACGCAGATCAAGGAACCGCCTGCCAGCGCCCGCTAGGGCTTCGAGCAGCGTTTGTGACTGGGAGGTCTTGGCGGGCGCATGGCCGGCATCACGCTCATCCCCACCTTTGGCGTTGTCGCACTTCTGGCGGTG
Source organism: Pseudomonadota bacterium (assembly GCA_039189655.1). GTDB lineage: Bacteria > Pseudomonadota > Alphaproteobacteria > Rhizobiales > Amorphaceae > Acuticoccus. The sequence continues at coordinate 6,355 of JBCCYN010000012.1, forward strand.
CTGGCCGCGGCCTTTGCGCACGACTCCGCCTTTGAAACCCACATGTGGTTGGTGGCGGTCATCGCGCTCATCGCGGCCGTCTTCAGTGCCCGCAACCTCTCATGGAATGCCGACGGGACGTTGGTGCGGAAGGTCACTGACAAGAACGCCTACGTGGACGGCCCCATAAAGGCCGGCGTCATCGCTACAGTGTTTTGGGGCGTTGCCGGCTTTGCCGTGGGCGTCTTCATCGCCCTTCAACTGGCCTTCCCCCTCCTCAACATCGAGCCCTGGTTCAACTTCGGACGCCTTCGCCCGCTACACACCTCGGCGGTGATCTTTGCCTTTGGCGGCTCGATTTTGGTCGCCACCGCCATGCACGTGGTGCAGCGCACCTGTCACGCGCGCCTCTTCGGCGGAGAAGGTCTCGCTTGGTTCGTGTTCTGGGGCTACCAGGTCTTCATCGTGCTGGCGGCCACCGGCTATCTCATGGGCGTCACGCAGTCGAAGGAGTATGCCGAACCCGAATGGTACGTGGACCTCTGGCTCACCGTCGTGTGGGTCGCGTTCCTGGTGATGTTCCTCGGCACGATCGTGAAGCGTAAAGAGCCCCACATCTATGTGGCCAACTGGTTCTACCTCGCCTTCATCGTCACCATCGCGATGCTTCACGTAGTGAACAATGCGGCGGTGCCGGTCTCCTTCCTGGGTTCTAAGAGCTATGTCCTCTTCTCGGGGGTTCAGGATGCGCTGACCCAGTGGTGGTATGCCCACAACGCGGTGGGCTTCTTCCTGACCGCCGGCTTCCTCGCCATGATGTACTACTACATCCCCAAGCGCGCGGAGCGGCCGGTCTACTCCTATCGGCTCTCCATCGTTCACTTCTGGTCGCTGGTCTTCCTCTATATTTGGGCGGGACCCCACCACCTCCACTACACCGCGCTGCCGGACTGGGCCCAGACCCTCGGGATGACGTTTTCGATCATGCTATGGATGCCGTCCTGGGGCGGGATGATCAACGGGCTGATGACGCTCTCGGGCGCCTGGGACAAGCTGCGCACCGACCCGGTGCTGCGCATGATGGTCCTTGCCGTCGCCTTCTACGGCATGTCCACCTTCGAAGGGCCGATGCTCTCCATCAAGGCGGTCAACTCGCTGAGCCACTATACGGATTGGACCATCGGCCACGTGCATTCCGGTGCGCTGGGCTGGAACGGCATGATCACCTTCGGCGTCGTCTACTACCTGGTGCCGGTCCTGTGGAACCGCGCCGGTCTCTTTTCCCTGCGCCTTGTCAACTGGCACTTCTGGCTCGCGACGCTCGGCATCGTTCTTTACGCCGCCTCCATGTGGGTTTCCGGGATTACCCAAGGTTTGATGTGGCGCGAATACTCTGCCGATGGCTGGCTGGTCTACTCCTTCGTGGAAACCGTGACGGCGCTCTTCCCCTACTACTTGATGCGCGCTGCAGGTGGGTTCCTCTACCTCGCCGGTTCCATTCTCTTCGTCATCAACATCGTGCTGACCATCAAGGGTCAGCCGGCAGCGCGCACAGAGCCGTCCGCTGCTGTACGCCTGCAACCGGCGGAGTAGCCCGTGAGCACTCAAGATACAGCAACCGGCGTACCTGCCCCACCGCCGAATAAACCGAGACGGCCGCTCTTCGACCACGGCCGGATCGAGCGCAACGTCACCATCCTCCTGGTGCTCACATTCATTGTGGTTTCCATCGGCGGGATCGTCGAAATCGCACCGCTCTTTTACGTCAACAACACCATCGAGAAGGTGGATGGGATGCGGCCCTATACGCCGCTCGAGCTCGCGGGGCGCAACATCTATATCCGCGAAGGCTGCTACGTCTGCCATAGCCAGATGATCCGCCCCTTCCGCGATGAGGTGGAGCGCTACGGTCACTATTCGCTCGCGGTGGAATCCATCTACGACCATCCCTTCCAGTGGGGATCGAAGCGCACCGGGCCAGACCTTGCCCGCGTCGGTGGGCGCTATTCCGACGACTGGCACGTCCAGCACATGATCAACCCGCGATCGGTGGTGCCGGAAAGCATCATGCCGCCTTACAGCTTCCTCGCCGAGCGCCGTGTGGACGCCGGGGCAATCACCGCCGACCTAACGGCCAACGCCATGGTGGGCGTTCCCTACACCGACGAAATGATCGAGAACGCCGCAGCAGATCTCAATGTCCAGGCCGGCGTGGGCGAGGATAACGGCGGTCTTGCCGAGCGCTACGGGGACCGGGTCAACGTCCGCGATTTCGACGGCAATCCAAGGCTGGTCTCCGAAATGGATGCCATCATCGCCTACATGCAAATGCTGGGCACGCTGGTGGATTTTTCAGACTTTGAACCGGCTCCGGCGGGGCGGTGAGGTAGCGATGACCTACGAAAGCTTTCGCACCTTCGCCGACACCTGGGGCCTCGTGCTGCTGGCCGCGACATTCCTTGTGATCATCGCCTTCTTGTTTCGGCGGGGGTCCACCGCCCAGTACCGCAGAGCAGCGCGGATCCCCATCGATGCGCCCGAGCGCCCGGACGACGACTTGGCGAACCGCAACGACGCGAAGGACGCCGAGACGCTCCAACGCCGACCGGGTGCGGACCGTGAGGGGGCGGGCCAATGAGTGAGACGAACCGGCCAGTCGACGAAATTTCTGGCACCGAAACCACGGGCCACTCCTGGGACGGCATTGGCGAACTCGACACCCCCTTGCCGCGCTGGTGGCTCATTATCTTTTACGCCACGATCATCTGGGCCGTCGGGTACATGGTGCTCTACCCGGCGGTGCCTCTCCTCGACCGCGCCATTCCCGGCATATTGGGCTACTCCAGCCGTCAAAACGTGCAAGACGACCTCCAGCGGGTGGCCGAGAGCCGTTCGGTCCTGGATGAGCAGATCGCAGCGCTTTCCTTCGACGAAATAGCGGCTGACGCGGCCCTTTCCGACTATGCTCGCCGATCTGGCGAGTCGGCGTTCAAGTTGGTGTGCGTCCAATGCCACGGCGCCGGTGCGGCGGGTTCCCAGGAGCTCGGCTACCCCAACCTCAACGATGACGCTTGGCTCTGGGGCGGCACAAAAGAAGACCTTTACCACACCATTACCCATGGGGTGCGCAACGCCGAGGATGCGGACGCGCGGAACTCCCAAATGCCCGCCTATGGCGTCGCTGGGATGCTCGATCGCGCGACCATTTCCGACGTTTCGCACAAGGTGCTTTCCCTTTCCGGCGCCGAGCACGACGAAGCGGCCGCAGAGCGGGGCCACCTCACATACATGCAGCAGTGCGCCGCCTGCCACGGCCCCAACGGAGAGGGCAATCCCATCTTGGGCGCCCCTCGCCTTTCGGACCCCATCTGGCTCTACGGCGGCACTCACGAAGCCATAGCGGCACAAGTCTATTCACCGCGCCATGGCGTGATGCCGCCCTGGGCCGACTACTTCGACGAGGCGCGGCGCAAAAAGCTCGCCATCTACGTCCATTCCCTGGGCGGCGGGCATTGAAGAAGCACTTCTTCTCAAGCCGGTATGGGGGGCGGCCGTGACGGCGGTGACGCTCCTCAAGACTCCGAAAGTGGCGCCACCGCGCGGTTCTGGCAGCGATCCGTCTGGCGTCCACCAGTACGACGTGGAGGCGGTCAACCGCGGCAATCGACCAAAACTCTATAAGGGCCGGGAACCCATCTACCCGCGCCGGGTCAGCGGACGATACCGGACTCTCAAGTGGTGGATCATGGGCGTGACCCTTGCGATCTACTATGTGACGCCGTGGATCCGCTGGGATCGGGGTCCCTACGCGCCCGACCAGGCAGTACTCGTGGATCTTGCAGGCCGCCGCTTCTTCTTCGGCCCCATCGAGATCTGGCCCCAGGAGTTTTTCTACGTTGCCGGGCTCCTCATCATGGCGGGTATCGGCCTCTTTCTGGTGACCTCAGCGGTGGGTCGCGCCTGGTGCGGCTATGCCTGCCCCCAAACCGTCTGGACCGACCTTTTCATCTGGGTGGAGCGGCTTGTCATTGGCGACCGCAACGCCCGCATCCGCCTCGACAATGGCGCTTGGACGGCGAAGAAGATCCGCCTCAAGGTGAGCACCCACACCATCTGGATGGCCATTGCCGTTGCCACCGGTGGCGCTTGGATTTTTTACTTCTCCGACGCGCCGACCCTTCTTGGTCAATTCGTGAGGGGCGACGCGCCGTCGGCCGCCTACATCACCGTGGCGATTTTGACCTTCACCACCTATTCCCTGGGCGGGCTGATGCGCGAGCAGGTCTGCACTTATATGTGCCCGTGGCCGCGCATCCAGGGCGCAATGATGGACGAGCACTCGCTCACCGTTACCTACAACGACTGGCGCGGAGAGCCTCGCTCACGGCACCAAAAGCGCGCCCTCGCCGAGGGGCGGCAGGTGGGCGACTGCATCGATTGCAATGCCTGCGTTGCGGTGTGTCCGGCGGGGATCGATATTCGCGACGGACAACAGCTCCAGTGCATCACCTGCGCCCTATGCATCGACGCCTGCGACGAGGTGATGACCAAGTTGCGCAAGCCGCGCGGCCTCATCAGCTACGCGACCCTCGGCGAATACGCGGCCAATGCCGCCAACGCCGCCACCCAAGGTCTTGAATACGCCCGCGAGCACCAAGTCTTGCCGAGCTGGCGTAAAGTCATGCGCCCTCGCGTATTTTTATACTTTGCGCTCTGGAGCCTCATCGGCATCGCGATGCTCGTTGCTGTGATCTCCCGCGACAGGCTCGACCTTTCCGTGGCACCGGACCGCAACCCGCGCTTCGTCCAGCTCTCCGACGGCTCAGTGCGCAACGGCTACACCGTGAAAATCATGAACATGGAGCCGACGCCGCGCACCTTTGATTTCGGCCTCGTGGGTCTTTCAGGCGGTCTCATGTGGAGCCCCGATCTTGCCGACGAACCGGCGCGGCGTTTTGCTGTCCCTGTTCCGCCCGATCAGGTCCGCGAGTTCCGCGTCTTCGTGAAAACGGACCCAGATCTTCTTGAGGGCGCGTCCACGTCCTTCGTCTTCCGCACATTCGAGATGGGCGGGCGGGAAAGCTCGGAAAAGGACGTCAGCTTCGAGGCTCCGAAATGAGCGACGGCGCAGACGGGGGCCGGATCGCGGTCAAAAAATTCACGGGCTGGCACATGCTGGCGGTGATGGTGACCTTCTTCGGCGTGATCATCACCGTCAACATCACAATGGCGGTCTACGCGTCCACGTCGTGGACGGGATTGCTGGCGAAAAACGGATACGTGGCGAGCATCGACTACCACCGCGACGAGGCGCAGCGGCGCGCCGCGGAGGCACTTGGATGGTCCATCGCCACCAGCGAAGACGGCGGACTGCTGACCGTTGAGCTTCGCGACAATGCGGATAAGGCGCTTGAGGCAACGGTTGTTGCGAGCGCCAGCGATGGGCTCGGCAAGACACCTGATGTGCTTGTCGAACTCGCGCGGGCCGGTCCGGGCAGGTGGCGCTCGACCGGTCCGCTCCCCAAAGGACGTTGGGTGGTGAAGACCGAAATCACTTCAGGCGCATCGGTCGTCACCTGGCGTAGCGTGCACGAGGTCGGCCGGCGATGAGCTGCTGCGCCGATCCCCGCGCCGCCTTCATCCATGGGCTGGCATCGGGCGAGATGGCTCAGCAGTCGGCAAGCGGTGCGGGGTCAGAGCTCACGTTGAGCGTCTCCGGCCTCCACTGCGCCGGCTGCATCGGCAGTATCGAGCGGGCCGTCGCAGCCCTACCAGGGACGTTGCGTGCAAGGGTGAACTTCACCCATCGAACCGTAACGCTTTCCGCGAGAGAACCGCCGCTCGATCCGACCCGCGCCATCCAGGCCATCCGCAACCTCGGCTACGTCGTGCGTCCGTTGTCGAACGCCCCCGAACGCGACAAGGAGGGGCGCGAGTTGATCCGCGCCATTGGCGTCGCGGGCTTTGGCGCCATGAACGTGATGCTGCTGTCGGTGGCCGTATGGGCAGGGGCGGACGGTGAGACGCGCCAGATGCTCAACTGGTTCGCCGCACTCATCGCGCTCCCGGCGCTCACCTACGCGGCGCGACCCTTCATCCGCTCAGCGATTCAAGCCGTGGCTGGCTGGCGCATGAACATGGACGTGCCCATCGCCGTCGCCATCGTGCTTGCCGCCGGCCTCAGTCTGACGAAGACCATCGCCGGCGATGGGGAAACCTATTTCGATGCCGCCGTGACGCTCACCTTTTTCCTGCTGGTGGGCCGATACTTGTCGCATCAAACGCGGGAGCGGGCGCGCGGGTCCCTCAATCGACTGGCGCAACTGCAACCGTCGACGGCGAACGTGGTCGGAGCAGGCGGCGAGACGACGCCCATCCCCGTGGGCGCGGTGGCGCCTGGCATGGTGCTAAGCGTCGCCGCTGGCGCGCGAGTGCCTGTTGACGCCTCAATGGTGAGTCCGTCCGGCGCTTTCGATGCTTCACTCATTACCGGGGAGAGCAAACCGGTCACGCGGCGCGCGGGCGAGCTGGTCGGCGCTGGTCTACTCGCTTTGGATGGACCGCTGAAAGTGACTGCGGCAAAGGCCTGCGAAGACAGCCTTTTGTCGCGTCTCAGCACCTTGCAGCGAGCGGCCGAGGCAGCGCGGCCGCCGCTCTCGCGCATCGCGGATCGGGCCGCACAGGTCTACGCACCGGTAGTGCACCTCGTGGCGCTCTTCACGTTCCTTGGCTGGTGGGCCGCCGGCGCCGGCGCGGGGGAAGCGCTCACCATTGCGATCGCCACCCTCATCATCACCTGTCCATGCGCCCTCGGTCTTGCGGTGCCCATGGTGCAGGCGGCGGCAAGCGACCGGCTATTCCGTCTGGGCCTCGTGGTGAAGGACGGGGCGGCACTGGAGCGACTGCGCACCATCGACGAGGTGGTATTCGACAAGACGGGAACGCTCACCACCGTCACCCTCGATGGAACGCGGCCCGTGGACGATGGGGCGTTGCGAGTGGCTGCTTCCCTCGCCCGGCACAGCACCCATCCGGTGGCACAGGCCGTTCATGGCGCGGCCACAGATCGCGGCCTCCACGTGCCGCCAAGCACGGAGATCGTAGAACACCCCGGTGAAGGCATCAGCGGCCTTGTCGATGGATGCCGCGTGTTTTTGGGCCGCAAAGCGCCGGATCTTTCGGGTGGGAAAACCCCGATGGCGCGCGGTGCCGGGCTCACCCTCCATCGCGAGGGGTTGCCACCGTTACCGCTGACGCCTTGCGAGTGCGTGCGCGAAGGCGCCCGTGAGTTGGTAGACTATTTTGCTGAGCGAGGGATCCCCGCCGCAATCGTCTCAGGCGATGCCAAATGCGCTGTCGAACCGGTGGCGAAGGCGCTCAACGTCGATGACTGGACGGCTGATTGCCGACCAGGAACGAAGGTCGAGCGGCTGAAGGCTCACCGGGCCCGGGGCACCCATCCGTTGATGATCGGCGACGGCATCAACGACGGTCCTGCCCTTGCGGCGGCCGACGCCTCCATTGCCGTGGCGGATGCTTCGGACCTTGCGTGCGCGGCGGCCGACATTGTGATGACCACCGACCGTATCGAACACGCTGGAAAGGCCCTGGACGTGGCGCAGCGGGCCCACCGGCTGACGGTGGAAAACCTTGCTATTTGCGCGGTTTACAACGCCATCGCCATTCCCATCGCGATCAGCGGCCATGCGACCCCGCTGGTTGCGGCGATCATGATGTCCACCTCATCGCTGGTGGTCGTGGCGAATTCGCAGCGCATTCGAGGGGATGGCTGAGATGTCGCTGATTGTCTTCCTGCTTCCCGCCGCTCTCATCCTGGGCGTTCTTTGGCTCGCGGTCTTCTTCTGGTGTCTGAAGTCTGACCAATATGGCGATACCGAGGGCGCCGCTCGCCGCATCCTTGACGATTGATCGATCCGTCGCGCGCGCCCGGCTCAGGAAAAGCCGGCGAGGTGGTTGTCCCACGCAACGTTTTCGCGGCCCAGCATGGCCCCGTCCCGCAGAAAAACCCCCGTCCCGGTGGTGACTGCGAAGCCGTCCTCAGCGGGGGCGGCGCCGCAGGCATCCACCAGGGACACCGTCTTGCGCAACGACCGGGCTGCCACGTCCCACTCAGCCACCAACCCGCCCCGTGGGCTCGTGACTAAAACCGTACCTCCATCGAGGCTGGCGGCGACCGAGCCCACATAGTGGTTCATGGCCGCCGTCAGACGTTCGCTTTCACTCACCAAACGCAATCCACGGTCGGCGTCGAAGGTGCCCACCAAGGGCGGCGTATCGGTTTTCGGCCCTTCATATTGGCCGCCGAACCAGAGTTCGCCCGAACCGGCCTCGGCCATGTGGCGGATGGAAACCTGATGATACTCATCACCGAGCGCGGCTTTGCCGAGCAATGCACCGTTCCGGACATCGATGAGCGCCAGGGACGGGGCCATGGTGGGGATGTTCAGCTTCATGCGCGGATAGTCTGGGTGGGTGAGGATGCCCCCGTTGGCAACGGCAATGGTACGGCCGTCCGACAACAACAGCGCTTCGTGGGGGCCCATCCCGTACGTCGAAAATTCGCCGACGCGGCGATAGCCGTCCGTGGCGTCGTAGAGGCCAATAACGCCGCGCTCGCCCTCAAAATCGTTCTCGGTGGCAAAGAGAGTTTTGCCGTCCGGTGAGAAAAAGCCGTGGCCGGCAAAGCGGCGGGATGGCGGGGGTGCGAACGCCGTGGTGCGCCCAGAACCGTCAAGCTCGATCACCAGGGCAAACGTTCCTGGCCGGCGCGCGAACATGACCGCCGTGGGAGGGTTTTTACGGATCGCCGCATCGTGGCCCCGGCCGTGGAGGGTTTTGGACAAAAGGACGTCGCCCTCGCCGGAGAGGACGACGGCGGCGAACGAACCATCGAGCCTACGGCAGGCGGCCACGAAGGCCGGAGCGTCTTCGGTGGCGCCCGCCCGCAGCGGCAGACAAGCTGCCGAAAGACCTGCGATCAAGGCGCGTCGAGATAGGTCCATCAATCGCCGTCTAAGGCGTTGAACCCTGCCACCATGCCAAGCCGGCCTGGGATGCGCTGCGCAAAAAGAGCGTGGGCGGCGCCCACAGGAAGTTGCGCGTAGGAAAGACGCTTATGGGCATCAGGATCGGCCACGAGGTCAGCGAACGTCCGATCACCCTCGGTAAGGCTCGATAGCGCGCGGATGGCCTGGTTGAGCTCAAAATCGGCGCTGTTCACCAATCCCTCGTCTTCTCCAAGGAGACCCGCAAGATCCTCAGTGAGGAGGCTTTGGGTGGCTTCAAGGTTGGCGATGATGGCCGGCAGCGTCGCGTTGGCGCGCCAGAAGGGAGCCCGCTTGGGACGGGCCTCGTCCGGCGAGCCGCGCACAGCTGCTTCCAGCTTAAACCCTTTTACGAACTCCAACTGCTCCGCGGCGCCTTGGAGGATGTCTTGCAGCGCCTCCCGGTCGGAGCGGTAAGCTTGATTGTCGCTACCGGCGGTCCGCATGACCTCTGCGAACGATCCGCGCCACTCACCTTCCATCGCCTGCGCCACGGCGGAAATGGCCTCGGCGACCGCTGCGCCATAGTTGCAGCGGTAGGGGGCTTCTGTCCCCGCAAGGGCGTCGCTCCCGGTGCCGAACAAGATGAACTCAAAGGCGGGAAGCCCCTGCACCGCAACGCTTTTTCCGGTGAGCGTCGCTACATCCGTTGCGCTAGGATCTTCTTTGGCGAGGAGGCCTTGCACCTGGCGCAGGCCACGTCCCCTGCGGTCGGGCCAGAAATAAAGCCGCTCGATCCGGTTCTCCACGCGCGCGGGACCGAACCTATAGGGTTCTACCTTCGCAAACTTTGCGACCAGGTCGATAAAACCGGTTCGCGCGGCGGCCAGCGTCGCCTCGGACGGGGTCTTGCACAGCTCTGCCATGCGGCCAGCCTGGGCGTCAGCCGCCGCGGTGAATTCCGTGTGGGCGGGAACAATGACCGTCTTTATGAGGCTGTCCACCACGGGAGCGAAGGACGGTTCCTGCCCATGGGCCGAACCGCCCACAAGAAGCAGGACTGCTGCGGCGGCAATTGTCTGACGCATCAAAGGCTCTCCAGAAAGCGGATTAAGGCGGCCCGCTCGCGCGGCGACATCGCAACGACGGTCTCGCGGGCGGCCTCCGCTTCCCCGCCGTGCCACAGGATGGCTTCCAGGAGATTGCGAGCGCGTCCGTCGTGGAGGAAATTTGTGTGGCCGTTGACCGTCTGGGTGAGGCCGATCCCCCAGAGCGGTGGAGTGCGCCACTCTCGGCCGGAGGCAGTGCCCACCGGGCGGTGGTCGGCCAGCCCCTCGCCCATGTCGTGGAGCAAAAGGTCCGTGTAGGGCCAGATGAGCTGAAACGCATGGTTCTCGTCGGTGGCGTTGCGGCTTGTGACGAATTTGGGCGTGTGGCAGGCGGCACAGCCGGTCTTGTAAAAGAGTTCTTTGCCCGCCAGCACTTCCTTGTCTCCCAGGTCGCGGCGGGCGGGCACGGCAAGGTTACGGGCGTAAAAGGCCACCAACTCCAGGACGGGATCGGGCGCTTCAAAATCGCCGAACGCCACCTGGATCCCGTTGGGCATGGCGCGGCACTCGTGTTGACCAGGCACACAGTCCCCATAGGGGTCTCTAAACACTGAGGTCGAAATACCGATGTCCCCCGCAAATGCGTCGGCCGACTGCACTTTGACGGTGGGCATGGAGGCTTTCCACCCGAAGCGCCCCAGGGTGATCTCTCCGGTGAGCGGATCACGCACACGAGAAGGACGCCCCGAAATGCCGTCTCCGTCTGCATCGGCTGGGTCAGCAAGGGCAAGGATATCGGCCTCGTGAATGGCCTCCAAAAGGCCAAGCCCAATCATGGGGTTCGCCACCCGCAGGGACGTCATGGTGTTGTCCGCCATCGGACCGTAGCCGAGGTCCTCCAGCGCAATAATGGGCTTTCGCAGCGACGCGGTTTCGCCTCCCGCGAGGGTCACCTCTGTCTCTTCGTAGCGCACCGTCAGGCGGCCTTCAGCCGCGAGGCCCGGGACGGCCACGTCGTGGAATTGACCGCCATAGTTGGGTTCGGGAATGCGTAGCGTTTTTAGCGACGCAAGGTCGGCGTGCTGCTGCGCCGTGGACGGAGGTACGGAAAGACGCACCAGTGCGGATGTGACCCCGTCGTCGGGTCCGGTGGGCGCATGACCCCTGCCATTACTGAGATGACAGCGGTTGCAGGACCTTGCGTTAAAGAGCGGACCCAGCCCATCCGACGACGCGGTGGAGGACGGGGACGAGACCCAGATCCTTTCAAACAGACTGTTTCCGATGAAAAAGTCGTGGCGATCCGTGAGGTTCAGGTTCGCAGAAGGGTGAGAGAACGCTTTTCGGTCAAGACGGGCCTTGGAGGTGGAGGCGCCGCCGGCCATGCGCTCGAAACGCTCAGCCTCCGTAAAATCCTCGGTGGGGCGGGTCACCTTCCGGGCCCGCACGCGATCCTTTTGCGTCAGATCGGTGCGGATCAAATCCTGCGCCGCTGGGGCAAAGACGCCGGTGGCCGAAGCCGCCACCAGCGCAGCCGAAGACACCGCCGCCGAAAGGCCCACGACGGCGGCAACGCGTGCGCCGCCTGGCGGCCAGCTAGGCCGCTTCGTTGGCCGGCTCTGCGTTGAGGAGCGCGTATCTCTCCACGCCGATCTTGTCGAGGAGCGCCAGCTGCGTCTCCAGAAAATCAATGTGGCCCTCCTCGTCCTCCAAGAGCTTTTCGAACATCGTCATTGAGACGAAGTCGCTCTCTTCGCGACAAATCTCCCTCGATTCGGAATACGAGGTGCGGGCATCGTACTCCCCGGCCAGATCGGCTTCGAGCACCTCACGCACGTTTGTTCCGATCCGCAGGGGCGCGACCCTTTGCAGGTTCGGGTGTCCGTCAAGGAGAATGATCCGGCCAATAATGTTATCGGCGTGCTGCATTTCCTCTAAGGACTCCGCCCGCTCCTTGGCGGCAAGCTTCCCCAAACCCCAGTCTTCCAAAAGGCGGTAGTGAAGCCAGTACTGGTTCACCGCGCCCAGCTCCAAAAAGAGCGCCTGGTTCAGGCGCTCGATCACACGGGGACTTCCCTTCATCAAACATCCTTTATCGTCAACTGCTTAGTGACGACGAGGATGGTTCCACGCTACCGATTTCCTCCACAGCGTCGGCAAGCACCTCCGCCACGATCGTCGCCACAGTGGGGAAACAGCTACAGCACCTTCCCCTCTTTTTCAATATTCTAAATATAAACTGTGGGTCCAGATCGCCAGAGGGGTCTTCGGCGAGGATGCTGCGAACAGCATCCTGCACCTCTGCCCGAAGGATCACATTGCAGTGGCAGATGATCACGGGGAACGCTTAGGGAAGTCTACGGGCTTCGCCGGCGGCCTACTCGAACACGGCGTCCGGGTTGTCGAGGCTGTCGGAACCCTCAATCTCGATGGACCCGAGGTTGAGAGCGGCCACGACCCGTTCGATGGGCGGCGTCTGGTTGATGAGCCCATCGATGGCAGCCTGCACCACAGCGTTGCCCTCTTCGTTCCCTTCGCCGATCATCTGGTCGTAGGCCTCGATGCTTTCAGCCCGCGCCTTCATGGCCGACATGGCTGCTACCGTGTCGTTGAGCCGTGCGAGCAGCTCGTCGTTGAGGGCAGCGTCAGTCTCCGCCACGAGATCCTGGAGGGCCGGCCCCGTCACCACGCTGCCGTCCACACGGCGATAGTGGCCGGTGTAGACATTCCGGATACCGATCGAGTTGAAGTAGTGGGAGTTGTGCGTGTTGTCCGCGAAGCAATCGTGCTCTTCTTCCGGATCGTGCAGCAGAAGGCCGAGCTTCATGCGCTCGCCCGCCAGCTCACCATAGGAGAGCGAACCCATGCCGGTGAGCATCGCGAGGAGCCCGGCGTCGGTGTCTTCCTTGAGACCTTCGCGCGCTTCGCCACCTTCGGCCCAATAGCCCACCATCTCCTTCAGGTCGGTGAGAAGGATTTCAGAGGCAGTCTTGAGGTAATCGGCGCGGCGGTCGCAATTGCCGTTGGTGCAATTGGCCGTATCAAAATCGGTGGCGGGCCGGCTTCCCGCGCCCGGCTCGGTGCCGTTGAGGTCCTGGCCCCAGAGAAGAAATTCGATGGCGTGGTAGCCGATGGATACGTTGGCTTCCACCTCTTCGGCTTCGTGCAGCGTGTCTGCGAGGAGCGCCGGCGTGATGCTTGAGGCGTCCACCGCTTTGCCGTTCACCGTGATGGATGGGCTCGCGATGACATTGATGGTGTAGAGGGCATTTTCGTCCGACTCGGTTCCGTAGCCGGCGTCCACATAGTCGATCAGGCCTTCATCCAGCGGCCAGGCATTCACCTTGCCTTCCCAGTCGTCGACGATGGCGTTACCGAAGCGATAAACCTCGGTCTGCTGATAGGGTGCCCGGGCTGCGATCCAGGCGGCGCGGGCGGCGTGGAGCGTCGCGTCCGAGGGGTTGGCGATGAGGGCGTCGATGGCGGCGTCGAGGGCCTCAGCGGTGGCCAGCGAGTCGGAGTAGGCCGCAAGGGCAATATTGGAATAGGTGTCCAAGATCGCGTCGGCGGATGGAGCAGCCGCCATGGCGTTTCCCGCCGCGCCGAAGGCGATCGCGGCTGTCAGTACGTATCTTTTCATATGAGACTCCTAGCGACGCATGGGAGCAGCGTGCAGTGATGGTCGGGCGTCTTAAAACCCCTTGACCGGACACTGACACGATCGGCGACAACGAAGTCAACCCGAGTATTGGTAGAACGAATCTAATCAAACCCACCAGAAACGACGCTAATTACTATTATAATTATTCTATTTTAAGAAGCTTGTCGGCGATGCGCATGTGGCGCTCGCAGATAGGTCGATTCAGCCGTCGCGATGGCCGAATGAAAATACTTCCGGTTCTTGGTTCGCTGCGACGTCGGAGCGTGTGCGACCAGATGTAGCTCAGATTAGCCCGCCCCTTGGTTTCGGCGATCGCGCGATCGCTTGAGGCCAGGTGCTCAGCGATGTGGGCGTGCAAAGCTCGGGAAAAAAAATCGCGCCGCTTTGGGCGGCGCGACAAGATCGGAGTAAGCTCCCGATCTGGCGAGATGGGCTTACTTGTAGCCGATCTCGTTGTACATGGCGGTGGCCTTGTCGGACGCGGTGGCAAACTTGCTGAGCGGCAGCGTATCCACCTTGAACTCGCCCAGACCAACCACGGCCGGTGATGGGTCGACCCCTGACACAACCGGATACTCATCGTTGCCATCGGCAATCATCTTCTGCGCTTCGGGCGTCAGCAGATACTCGATGAAGAGGCGAGCGTTTTCCGGGTTCGGCGAGTTGGCCGCAATACCGGCACCAGAAATGTTAATGTGGGTCCCGCGGTCGCCCTGGTTGGGGAAGACGTGGCCGATATTTTCGGTGGACCCGGTGAGGCCGGAGACGTCTTTGCGGTCGGCCCGTGCGAAGTAGTAGTGGTTCGACACGACGATGTCGCACTCGCCGGACACGAGGCCGCGAAGCTGATCGGTATCGCCACCTTCGGGATCGCGGGCGAGGTTATTTTTAAGACCCTCGGCCCAGGCCTTCGCCGTCTCGTCACCATGGTGCTGGATGATCGAACCGAGCAGTGCGATCATATAGACGTTCGACGAAGAACGCGTGCAAATCATCCCTTTATATTTGGGGTCCGCAAGATCTTCGTAGCTTTGGGGCGGATCGCTGACCTCATCCTTATCGTAAAAGATGATGCGAGCGCGCGTGGTGACGCCAGCCCAATTGTCATCTTCGCTGATGAGGTTGGCCGGCACCTTATCCTTAATGACTTCGGAGTTGAGCGGCTGCAGCAGGCCCGCTGCGTTGGCACGCTCGATCCGACCTGCATCGACGGTCAGGAGGACGTCGGCGGGGCTCAACTCACCTTCTGAGGTCATGCGTTCGATGAGGACGTCGGCAGAGTCTTCAACGCGGTTGATCTTGATGCCGGTCTTTTCTTCGAACGCACTATACAGCTTCTCATCAGTATCGTAGTGACGTGACGAGTAGAGGTTGAGTTCGCCATCAGCGAAAGCTGGCGCCGAAATCGCGAACAGAACCGCAGCCGACACCAATAGACGCTTTCTCATCGTTGTCCTCCAAGTGATGGGATTTGAGGTCGTTATGGTGCGATGAACTGCCCTGTCAAACGTCTTGGAAAGAAAGATTGCGTTCTCATTCACTTTTATTCTTTAGTTATTCTAGTTAAGCTACTTTACTGCCTCTACGGTCAAATTCCTCTAAAAAGCAATCGCTTCGCCCTACAACCTTCAGAGGTTATTTCTTTAGAATTATTATAGTAATTTTTGAAGGCGCCCAAGCGGTGGCCCGGCGCGGCACCTCGGGCTCCATGGCCCTTGGGGCCAGGGTTGGAAAGCCCCGCCGACGCTATGGCCGGCCGGCGGGGACGTCCCAAGGAACCCTCGCCACTTCTCTCTCCGACGCGAAAGGCGACACGCCGATATCGCGCAGCATTCTGTCATCAAGCGCGCCGAGGTCGCGCCGCTCCCGCCAGAGCGAGCACCACAACGCGACGCTCCGCGCGATGCGGCCGAAATCAAGCCGTGGAAACGAAACGCCTCGGCTTTGTTTGACAATTCGTGCGGTCATTGCGGTCTCCTATGGTGTTGCAACCATCTACCGCTTTGCAGCGCACGCATGCTTCGACTACGATCGAACTATGAAAGAGGGTCCGGACCTTGCCTATTTGGCCTCACTGATCGGCGATCCGGCCCGGGCCAATATCTTGACGGCCTTGTTGACCGGCAAAGCGCTCACCGCGAGCGAACTTGCCCGCGAGGCAGGCATCACTGCCCAAACGGCCTCGTCCCATCTGGCGAAACTTGAAGCGGGCGGCCTTACGCGCGCACGCAAACAGGGGCGCCATCGCTACGTGACGCTCTCAAGCGAGGATGTGGCGGAGGTTTTGAGCGGTTTGATGGGTCTTGCGGAAAGCCGCGGGCATCTGCGTGCCCGGACCGGGCCAAGGGACCCGGAAATGCGTGCTGCGCGGGTCTGCTACAACCACCTCGCCGGTGCCCGCGCGGTCCAGCTCTACGAGAGTTTGCGGCGGCGGCAAGCGCTGACCGTGGATGAGATGGGCCTTACGCTCACCACCGAGGGCGAAGCGGTGATGGGCGATATGGGGATCGACGTGGCCGCGCTCCGCAACGGCAGAACGCCCCTTTGCCGCGAGTGCCTCGACTGGAGCGAACGCCGCACCCATCTGGCGGGCAGTCTCGGACGGGCGCTTTTTTCGCGCATGGAAGAGATGGGCTGGCTGAAGCGGGTGGATGGGAGCCGCACGGTGCGCTTCACCCGTCCAGGGGAACGCGCATTCGATCGCACTTTTCCCACGATGCCCTAGCTGCTGGTCACGCGCTCTAGCTGCCGGTCACGGGTGAACGCGTCCCATGACCGGCCCTAGTTCTAAACGTCCCAAGCGGCTCCAGCCGCGCTTTGCCGACCGTAAAGGTCAGTTGGACGTCGCGGCACCTTCTGCTTCTTTGGCGGCATCGCCAGCGGCGTCGGCCGCGTCCTCCACTGCCGCCCCAGCATCCTCAGCAGCGCCTTCCGCCGCCTGCCCAGCCGCTTCGGCTTCCGTTTTTGCGTCATCGCCGTTGCAGGCTGCCAGAGCCGGTAGCGCGAGAAGGGCAATGCCCAGGAATGCGGCGCGTGCGATACCAAAGGGCCGCCTTGGCTCCGCGCCATCGGCCGCCTTTTCCTCAGCAAGAATTTCATCGCGCATTGTCATATCGTCCTCCCATTCGCGGTAGTGAGCGCCGCCAGGACCATCGGCCAATCCATTGGCCCCAAATCACGAACTCGTGCGCGCACTGCCATCAATACGGTGGGTACGCGCAGAACGCGGCGCAAGTTTGATACGTACTTCAACGTTCGATACAGCAAGCAACGTTCGCTCTCGGTCAACGCCCTAACCTTTTGAAATTTCGAGGGCTCTGCCATCATCTTCATCCACAGCAAAGACCTTTTTCGCTGCGATTAAAGTCCCTCAAATTGGCCAGATTCACTTCCCCAAACAATCCACGAGCCCGCGCTGGCAGCGAGCCGGGAGCCCGGCCGCGCGCCGGGCGCCAGGCGCTAGGACTTGTGATTCTGCCTGTTGGTTATGAGATCGTCGACCACCTCCGGCTCAGCAAGGGTGGACGTGTCTCCAAGCGCGCCGAAGTCGTCCTCGGCGATTTTGCGAAGGATACGCCGCATGATCTTGCCTGAGCGGGTTTTCGGCAGACCTGGCGCCCACTGGATGTGATCGGGCTTCGCGATGGGACCTATGTCAGAGCGCACCCAATCTGACAGCTCTTTGCGCAACTCGTCGGAGGGTTCCTTGCCGCCCATTAAAGTGACGTAGCAGTAGATGCCCTGCCCCTTGATGTCGTGGGGGTAGCCCACAACCGCCGCCTCGGACACGGCCGGATGAGCCACCAGGGCCGATTCGATCTCAGCTGTCCCCATCCGGTGCCCCGATACGTTGAGCACGTCGTCGACGCGGCCGGTGATCCAGTAGTAGCCGTCCTCATCGCGCCGGCACCCGTCGCCCGTAAAATAGTTGCCGGGGTACTGCTGAAAGTAGGTGTCCATGAAGCGCTGGTGGTCCCCCCAGACGGTGCGCATTTGGCCGGGCCAGGAGTCTGTGAAGACGAGGACGCCATCGGTGGCCCCCTCCTTAACCGCGCCGGTTTGGGCATCCAGCACCGCCGGTTTGACACCGAAGAATGGCGTCGTCGCGGAGCCTGCCTTGAGCGGGGTCGCTCCGGGCAGCGGCGTGATGACGTGACCGCCGGTCTCGGTTTGCCAGAACGTGTCGACGACGGGGCAGCGAGAGCCGCCCACCACCTCGTAGTACCACCGCCATGCTTCCGGGTTGATGGGCTCACCCACGGTTCCAAGGATGCGAAGGGATGACAGGTCGTGGGCCTTCACCGGCGCCTCGCCCTTACCCATCAACGCGCGAATTGCAGTGGGCGCGGTGTAGAAGGACTTCACCCGGTGCCGAGCACACACCGCCCAAAACCGGCCGGCGTCTGGGTAGGTGGGAACGCCCTCAAACATCAGTGAAATAGCCCCGTTCGCAAGGGGGCCGTAGACGATGTAGGTGTGGCCGGTGACCCAGCCCACGTCGGCGGTGCACCAATAGACCTCGCCCTCCTGGTAGTCGAAGGTGAGTTGGTGGGTCATCGCCGCGTAGACGAGATAACCACCGGTGGTGTGCACCACACCCTTGGGTTTTCCGGTGGAGCCCGACGTATAAAGGATGAAGAGTGGGTCCTCGGCATTCATTGGCTCCGGCGGGCACTCAGCGGACACCGTCTCCTCCACCTCGTGGAGCCAGAAGTCGACGCCGGCACGGATCGGCACGTCCTGGCCGGTGCGCCGCACAACGAGGCATTTAAGGTCTGATTTACAGTTCTGGAGCGCTTTGTCGGCGTTCGCCTTCAAATTCGTGGTGCGGCCACCGCGCGGCGCCCCGTCCGCAGTGATGACAAGCTTGGCGTCGCAGTCGTTGACGCGATTTGCGAGGCTATCGGGCGAAAACCCGGCAAACACCACCGAGTGGACCGCGCCGATCCGCGCACAAGCCAGCATCGAGTATGCGGCCTCCGGGATCATCGGCATATAGATGACGACGCGGTCGCCCTTCTGGATACCGAGCTCCTTCAAAACATTGGCGAATTTTGAAACGTTCCGGTGCAGCGTCGCATAGGTGATGTGCACAGGTTCCGCGTTGGGATCGTCCTGTTCCCAGATCAACGCCGTCTGTTCGGCGCGGTGGGCGAGATGCCTGTCCACACAGTTGGCACAAACGTTCAGCACGCCATCCTCGAACCAGCGGATTGAGACGTCTGGGTAGTTGAAGTTGACGTTCTTCACGGTGGTGAATGGCTTTATCCAATCCACGCGCCGGTGGGCCTGATCGCGCCAGAACGCCTCGGGATCGCTCACCGAAAGCGCATACATGCTCGCGTAGGTCTCCGCGTTCACGTGAGATCTTGCAGCGATGCTAGTGGGCACCGGGATCGTGTCTGCCATGGCGCTTCCTTGTGGCTTCTTCAGTCTTTGCATAGTTCGTTAGCGAGTTCGCACCATAGCGTCCACTCGGCTCGTACAGCGCGCGCCTCTATCGGTCATCGCGCCGCCCGGGAACCCTCAGAGCGCCGCAAATGGCCAAACGGACCCTTGGTGGCGCGGACGCTAGATCGCTGATTTTCTGATAGTCACGGCCGCCGGCGAGGCCAGAGCCGCCGTCGCGAGCCGCCTCTCAGGGGCATGCCGCCTTTTCGGCGGCGACAATTGCCCCTAGTTTCGGTGGAAGACCGAATATTTCGGCTTTGCACAACAAAATTGAGTTTCCTGGAGGATCCCATACCGATGAAACGCACTCTTTCGCTGTGCGCTGCTGCGCTGGTTGCGCTGGGCACCGCTACTGTTCCAAGTGCCAATGCCCAGGAGGAGCAAGACTTCCTCCTCGCCACAGCCTCCACCGGCGGCACCTACTATCCGGTGGGCGTTGCCCTTGCGACGCTTGTGAAGGTCAAGCTCCAGCCGAAAGACAAGATCGGCATGAGCGCCATCAACTCCGCCGGCTCGGGGGAAAACGTGGCTCTGATGCGGGACGGCGAAGCCGATTTCGCGATCGTTCAAGGGCTGTTCGGGGCCTACGCTGCGAGCGGCACTGGCCCCCTCGCCGACCAGGGCGCGCAGGAGAACATGCGCTCAATCACCATGCTGTGGCCGAACGTGGAGCACTTTGTCGTCAAAAACGACTATGTGGACACCGGGACGATCGCCGACATCGAGAAGCTGAAGGGGAAAACCGTCTCGTTCGGCCGGCAGAATTCAGGCACCATCGGGTCAAACAGGACCATTCTCGGCAACCTTGGCATGACCATGGATAACGAGTTCGACCTTGCGTTCATGGGCTATTCGCCTTCGGCGGACGCACTGCAAAACGGCCAGATCGAAGCCATGTCCACGCCAGCGGGCGCACCCGTCTCCGCGGTTTCGGCGGCGTTCGCCAACATGGGCGACGACATCACGCTGCTGTCCTTCACCGAAGAACAACGCCAGGCTGCCAACGGTGACTTTGACAATCTCTGGACGGCCTACACGATCCCGGCCGGACTCTACCCCGGCGTGGATACGGAAGTTCAGACCATCGCCCAGCCGAACTTTCTTGCGGTGAACGCGTCTGTGCCGGAGGAAACCGTCTACAAAATCACGAAGACGATTTATGAGAACCTCCCGTTCCTGCAGGGGATTCATCCGGCAACCAACGCCATGAGCCTTGAGACCGCCACGGGCGGCCTCCCCCTGAAGCTTCATCCAGGCGCATTGCGCTACTACGAAGAAGCCGGCGTCGACGTGCCCGATCGCCTGAAGTAAGGACGCCTGGGCGCGGGCCGTGTATGGCGGTCCGCGTCGTCCTTTGTATACCCGGAGAAGTTCGGGCCATCCCCGCATAAGACTCTGAACCAGCGGATTCGGCCCGAGCACCGAAAAGATCATTCATTTCCTTGGCTTTTCCTGCCATCCTTGCCGCTTGCGGTCGAAAATTATCCGCGCGGAGGTACTAGGTGGCGAATATGGACGCTGATGAAACGGTGCCCGATGGCTCGTTTGGCGAGGACGTCGTTGGCAAAGTCCTCTTCGCGTTGGCCGTCGTCATTTCCCTCTTCCACGTCGTCGCCAACACCCTTGGAACACCAATCCAGAACGGGCTTTTGTGGTTCGCCGGGGTATTGCCGGCCGCAGAAGCGGTCGTGGTGCCGTTGGGGCGGTGGTTCGGCGATCTTTCGACCCTTTCCACCCTCACGCTGTGCGCCGTGCACTTTGCCGGCTTCGCGATCCTTTGCTCTCTCCGTTACCCTCTCCTTCAAGCCAAGACACCCAGCGGAAAGCGCAATGTCCTTGTCGTCGACGCGCTGATTGGGCTCGCGGTGGCCGCCTCGTCCCTCGGCCTTGCCGCAAGTGAGAACGCCATCTACGCCCGCGGCGTCACCCTCAACGGGCTTGAATGGGTGATGATCGCCATCGTCGTGGCCGGAGCCATCGAGTTCACGCGCCGCACCACGGGTTGGATCATTCCAATCCTCATCATCATCGCAGTAACCTACCCCACGATTTGGGGCGATCTCATTCCGGGCGTCTTCCGCTTTGCCGGTCTTTCCACCGAGACCGTCGCGTTCCGGTCGATCTACTCCGATGAAGGCATGTTCGGTCTCATCGGGCAGATCTCGGCCACGTTCGTCTTCATGTTCATCCTGTTTGGAGCGTTCCTCATCCGCTCCGGCGCCGGCGCATTTATCGTGGATTTGGCGCGGGCGGCAGCCGGGCGGCTCACCGGCGGACCGGGTTTTGTGGCGGTGATCGCGTCGGGCCTCACGGGAACAATCTCAGGCTCGGCCATCGCGAACACGGTTTCCACCGGGGTCATCACCATCCCGCTCATGAAGCGATCCGGCTTTCCCGCTCGCTTTGCCGCCGGCGTCGAGGCCGCGTCGTCCACCGGCGGCCAGGTCATGCCCCCAATCATGGGCGCCGGCGCGTTCGTGATGGCCACCTACACCCAAATCCCCTACCTCGACATTGTCGCGGTCGCCCTCCTGCCGGCGCTCGTCTACTTCGCCTCCATCGCCCTTTTCGTGCGGATCGAAGCACGGCGCTCCGGCGTCGTGGCGCAACACGACGGCGAGCGGGTGATTGACGTGTTGAGGCGCGGCGGACCCTCGTTCCTTATCCCCATCGGGACTTTGGTGGGTCTCCTCATTTGGGGCTTTACGCCCACCTATGCCGCCGGCTTCGGCATCCTTTCGGTGATCGCCGCATCGTGGCTGACTCCCAACAAAATGGGCCTTCGCGCGGTGCTGGAAGCGATGGCGCTCGGCGCGCGCAACATGATCACCACCGCCGTGCTCCTCATTGCGGTGGGGCTTATCGTCAACGTCATCGCCATGACCGGCATCGGAAACACGTTCTCGCTGATGATTGCCGACTGGGCGGGCGGCAACCTTTTGATTGCCATTGCCCTTATTGCGCTTGCTTCCTTGGTTCTCGGGATGGGCCTTCCCGTCACGGCGGCCTACATCGTCCTTGCGACCCTTTCCGCCCCTGCGCTCCAGCAGCTCATCCTCGCCAACGTTCTGCCAAGCGCTGAAATCGCTCAACAAACCATCAGCGCCATGGTCGCCGGGAACCTTGATGAGACCATAAAGCCGTTCTTCTTCCTCGCCGACCCGGGGGCGCTGACTGCGCTATCCGCGCCCATGTCTGCGCCGGATGCGGCGGCACTGTTTGCAAAGCTGCCGCCGGAGGTTTTGGACCAGATCGAGCGGGCGGCTCGCGGGGCGCTCGATCCGACAATCATTGTCGGCGCGCTCCTTTCCGCACACATGATCATCTACTGGCTGAGCCAGGATTCCAACGTCACACCGCCAGTCTGCCTCACGGCCTTTGCCGCCGCCGCCATCGCTAAGACGCCGCCCATGTCGACGGGTGTGGTCGCCTGGAAAGTCGCAAAGGGCCTCTACCTCATGCCCATTCTTTTCGCTTACACGCCCTTCCTCACAGGAACGCCCGTTGAGGTGGGCACGATTTTCGTGATCGCGCTCATTGCCGTCGGTGCGCTGGGGGTGGCGCTGGAGGGCTATTTTCAGGCGCCTGTCCCCTGGTACGGCCGCCTCGGCCTGGTCGCGGCGGGGGTTGCGTTGCTTTACCCAGGAGAGCTGCTTCTCAACGCCGGCGCCGCAGTGCTCGCCATATTGATATTGACCCTCAACGTCCTAGCAAGCCGTAGCGCCGGTGGCGGAACGGTTGCGAGCACCGCAAGCAGCCTTGGTCAACGGGCCGGGGCCAGCGATTGATCCGGTTTGATTTGCGCTACCGGCTCAAACGTGGTGGTCCACCATCAATGCACCGATGGTGCGACGTGGACCAGCGTTCTCGCAGCACCGTCTAAGTCTTTGTCTATTCGCGCGGTTCAAGGCGCGATAGTATGTCGTGTCGCTGAACGACGCTCCAGCGCGTAGGCCCCACCCGGATGCGATCCCCAGTTCATTTGCCGAAAAGTCTATTTCGCCCTCTCGGCGCATTGGAGGACGAAAGCACCAGCATGCCGGCGCGGGTGGCCCGGCTCGTCACGGCGGAGGAATGGCGATCTGAGCGGCTGATTGGTTGGGTTCAGCTGGGCGTCATCGCCCTTTTTTCGCTGCTCTACGCCCTTGCCCCCCGGCCGAGCGATGCGGCGGACGCGGTCTTCGAGCCGGTGCCGGTCGTGCTTGTGGCCTACACCGCGTTCACCATCTTTCGCATTCTTGCAGCCTATCGAGGCTTTTTGCCCGGCTGGCTGCTTGTCACGTCAATGATCGCCGATGTGGTGCTTCTCTACGGGCTGATCTGGACGTTTCACATCGCTTACGAACAACCTGCGTCGTTCTACCTGAAAATCCCGACGTTTGCCTATATCTTTGTTTTTATTGCGATTCGTGCACTGCGCTTTGATCCGCGTTTTGTCATCAGCCAAGGTCTCTTCGCTGCATTCGGCTGGCTGCTCATGGTGCTTTACGCCGTGCACAAGTCGGGGATGGACGTCATCACCCGATCGTTCGTCGAATACATGACCATGAACCTCGTGCTGATCGGCGCCGAGCTCGACAAGATTTTTACGATCTTGCTGTGCACGTTGGTGCTGGCGCTGGCGCTCTATCGGGCGCGGACCATCCTGCTCGTGGCGGTGCGCGAAGGGGCAGCAAGGCGCGACATGCGCCGGTTCTTTGGCCGGGGCGTTGCCGAGGCGATCATCTCCAACGAGGACGTCGCAAAGGCGGGCGACGCCACGGATCGCGATGCGGCGGTGCTGATGTTGGACTTGCGGGGCTTTACACCATTCGCGGCCGCCCATGAGCCCGATGAGGTGGTCGCCATCCTTACCGAGTACCACGGCCTTGCCGTTCCCATCATCGAAGCCAACGGCGGTGTGGTGGACAAATTCTTGGGTGACGGTCTGATGGCGACCTTTGGTGCGCTCACCCCCTCAAAGACTGCGGCGGCCGATGCCATCCGCGCCCTCATCGGTGTGATTGACGCTGCCAAACACTGGGACGAGCGGCTGGCGGAGCGCGGCTACGACCCGCTTCCCATCAACGGCGCGGCGGTGGCGGGTCGGGTCGTGGCTGCCACCCTTGGCAACGAAGGTCGGCTGGAGTTCACTGTGGTGGGCGCGCCGGCAAACCTTGCGGCCAAGCTCGAAAAGCATAACAAGGCAACCCGAACCCGGGCGCTCACCGACGCTGAAACGCTGGCTCGCGCCCGGGCGGAAGGCCTTCATGTGGAGGCCGAACCACTCGGTCAGAGCGCCCTTGCGGGCGGCGGCGAAGTGGATGTGATCAAACTCGCCTGAAGGGGAGAGGCCGTGGGCTATTTGTTGGATGGTGAGTGGCGTGTGGGCTCGCCGGGCTATGCGGGGACGTCGGGCGAGTTTGAGCGCAAAGCCTCATCGTTCCGAAACTTCGTCACCGGCGATGGCGCGCCCGGGCCCACCGGCTCCGGCGGCTTCAAGGCCGAGGCGGACCGGTACCACCTTTACGTTTCCTACGCCTGTCCCTGGGCGCACCGAACGCTCATCATGCGCACGCGAAAGGGCCTTTCGAACATGATCGGCCTTTCGGTGGTTCACTGGTTCATGGGCGAGGATGGTTGGACCTTTGAGGGGGGCGAAGAGACCCTTCCGGACACCATCAATGGAGCCGCCTTCCTGCGGCAAGTCTACCAGAAGGCCGATCGCTCCTATACCGGGCGCGTCACGGTGCCGGTTCTTTGGGACAAGGCGACCGGCACCATCGTCAGCAACGAATCCTCCGAAATCATCCGCATGTTCGACCACGCCTTCGACGAGTTGGGCGCGGTGGCGAGCGATCATCGACCTGCGTCCCTCGAGGAGGAACTCGACCACGTCAACGACCGCGTCTACGACACGTTGAACAACGGCGTCTATCGATCAGGCTTTGCCACCAAACAGGACGCGTACGAACGCAACGTCCACGCCCTCTTCGATACGCTGGATTGGCTCGAAGGGCGGCTTGAAAACAGCGACTACATTGTGGGTGGCCAACTGACCGAAGCCGACATCCGCCTCTTTCCGACGCTCGTGCGTTTCGACGCGGTCTACCATGGGCATTTCAAGTGTAATATTCGGCGAATTGTCGACTATCCGCGGCTCCAAGCCTACCTGGAGCGGCTTTATGCCTTGGACGGGTTCGGGTCGACCACCAAGCTTGGCCACATCAAGAAGCATTACTATCAAAGCCACGAATCGGTGAACCCCACAAGGATCGTGCCCGCCGGTCCCGTGCTCCCCTTCGCCTAACCAAACGCCAATGCTCAGAAAAACTTACGACAAAACGATGGAACTCGGCGCGAGCAAGCATGCGGTGCCCGCGCTCTTCGGCATATCATTCGCCGAAAGCTCAGTTTTCCCCATCCCGCCGGACCTTCTTTTAATCCCCATGGTCCTCGCTAAGCGCGCGCGTTGGGTTTTCTACGCGTTCGTGTGCACAGCCGCGTCCGTTCTGGGCGGAATTGCTGGGTACGCCATCGGCCTCCTCCTTTTTCAGGAGGTCGCTGAGCCGATCCTCAACTTCTACGGCTACGGCGAAAAGTTCGACGACTTTAAAGACCGCTTCAACGAGTATGGTGCGTGGATCGTCTTCCTCGCCGGAGTGACACCTTTTCCCTATAAGGTGATCACCATTGCGTCCGGCGCGACGGGCCTTTCCCTGCCCATTTTCATCGTGGCGAGTATCTTGTCGCGGGGCCTTCGTTTTTACATCGTCGCGGGCCTGCTCTATTGGCTCGGACCACCCATTCGAGCGTTCGTGGAGGAGCGCCTTGCATTGGTGTTTGCGGTGGTCGGCATAGCGTTGGTGCTCGGTTTTGCGGCGGTGAAATTGTTATGACTTCGTTCGGGTTGCGCACCGGAGGCCTTGCTGCCCTTGCAGTTATGTTGGTGGCCATCGGTGCGGCCTGGGGCTTTCAGCTGATCGGGGGCATCATGCCCTGTCCGCTCTGCCTGGAGCAGCGCATCGCCTACTACATCGCTATCCCGGTGGCCATTGCTGCGCTCCTACTGGCAAGGCGGGCGCGTCTCGTGGCACGGCTTCTTCTTCTGGGCGCTGCAGCCGTCATGGCCTGGACCGCAGGGCTCGGGATCTACCATGCCGGCGCGGAGTGGGCATTTTGGCCGGGCCCCAACACCTGCGGCGGAGCAGGGGAAGAGGTACTCGACGCGTCAAACCTCCTCGCAGCCATCGAAGAAAGCAGGCTTGTGTCCTGCACCCAGGACACCGGCCGTGTCCTCGGTCTCAGCTTCGCCGGCTGGAACGTTGTGGCCGCGAGCGCGTCTGCGGCGGTTCTCCTGATTTCAGCGCTGCGCCCCGGCCGCGACGTAGCTGTCACATGACATCGGCCCGACGCCCGTGAAACGCCCCCGCGCATTCCGGCACGATCCACCCCTGGGCGAGACGGATCTTGACGCGTTCGCGACGATCGCAAAGCAGGAGTTCGACGGCCTCCCGCCCGACGTCTCTGCCCTTGTCAAAGACGTGGAGATCAGGATCTCGGACTGGCCGGCTCCTGAGCATCTCGCCTCCGTCGGCGTCGCACACCCGCTCGATTTGTTGGGATTGTTTGAGGGGATTGGGCTCGATCACCGGAGCGTCGTCTTCGAAACCGGTGTTTTTCCGAACCGCATTTGGCTCTACCGCGAGCCGATCCTCGCCTTCACCGCGGACGGTCCGGACACCCTTAGGGCCGTGATACGGCACGTCCTCGTCCATGAGTTGGGGCACCATTTCGGACTTTCAGACGATGACATGTACGCCATCGACGACGCGGAGGACGACAAGTAGGACACGGTGCTGCGCCGATGCGGCTTCGTCTCAGTGATCGATCAAGCCCACTGGATGGCGCTTTCGCTCCGCCGCCTCAAGCACCGCCCGACGCGCTTCGCTGACATCGCCCCAACCTGCGCTTCGCGCCGCCCGTGGCTCTTCCATATCCCGAAAGTGGCGGAAGAAATGGGCGATCTGCCGAAGCTGAGCGGCGGCCACATCGGTGTAGTTCTTGATCCCATCGTAGCGGTCGGAAAGCCGTGACGCAGGGACCGCAAGAACGGTGACGTCATCGGCCCCGTCGCTGCTTACGTATAGGACGCCCACCGGACGGGCCGCCACCACCAGGCCTGGCGCAAGGGCGTGGGAGCCCAAGACGACCGCCTCCAGCGGCTCGGCATTGTCGGTCAAGGTGTGGGGCACGAGGCCATGGTTGGCGGGCATGTGCATGGTGCTGTGGTAGAGCCGGGTGACAATCATCGCACCGGATATCTCGTCCGGACGAACGGCTACGGGCTCGGCCCCCTTTGGGTTGGTTATGAGAACGTTGATGTCCTCGGGCGGAGCGGCCCCCAGCGACAAGGCGTCTAAGCGGATCATGGGCGCAGTCCCGAACGATGCGCCGGTTTGGTACCGAAGGCGAAGGCCAGCTTTTGCACCTCGACACGACCAAACGGCTCGCGCGATGTCGCAACGACACGCCCGCCGAGCTTTTCGTAGAAAGCGCAGCCTCCCGTGTTCTCTTCCAAGCTCCACACCAGGAAAGAACTGTGTCCCCGGGCGGCGAAACGATGGCGTATGGCGCTGACCATCCGGCGGCCGAGGCCGGCACCTATGTACTCCGGCTGGAGATAGAGTTCATAGATCTCTCCCGCATGGGGAAGAGTTCTGATGCGGTTTGCACCGTAGGTGGCGTATCCGCGGACCGTGCCACCGTCATCGACCACGATGGCAGGAATGGGTCTCGCTAGCGCCCTTCCCCACCAGCGCGGTCCCCGACGGGCGATCATGCGCTCAAGATCGGTCCCCGGAAGGATACCGCGGTAGGCAAAACGCCAGGCCGCGTCGTGCACAGCCGCTAGCGCCACTGCGTCCCCTTTGGTCGCTGTCCGTATCGCGATCGCCTCGGTCGTCATCGGATGATCGTGCGCCCGTCGCCGGCCTGCCGCAAGGGGTTACTGCGGGAACACGGCAAGGCCGGTTGCAAGCGGGGCTTCGGCGGCGCATATCACCGCCCGTGAGCAATCCTCAAAGCAGCACGACCGCCAAAGTGATCAATTTCGGCTGCCGCCTCAATGCGCTGGAAGCCGAGACCGTGCGCGCGCTCGCCAACAATGCTGGTCAGGACGACGCAATCATCATCAACACCTGTGCCGTGACGGGCGAAGCTGTCCGCCAAGCGCGCCAGGCAATCCGCAAGGCACGGCGGGAGCGGCCGAACGCGCGGATCGTCGCCACCGGCTGCGCGGCCCAGACCGATCCCGCCGCTTTCGTGGACATGCCTGAAGTGGATGTGGTGGCCGGCAACGTGGAAAAGCTGCGCCCGTCCTTTTGGCAGGGCCTCGACACCACCCCGCGCGATGCGGTCAGCGATATCATGGAGTTGCGTGAAACGGCTGAGCACCTGATCGATGGGTTCGCCGCCCGCACCCGGGCCTTCGTGGAAGTCCAAAACGGGTGCGACCATCGCTGCACCTTCTGCATCATTCCCTACGGCCGCGGCGCCTCCCGCTCCGTGCCCATGGGCGTTGTGGTGGACACGGTGCGCCGTCTGGTGGACGCAGGCCGTAAAGAGGTGGTGCTCACGGGGGTGGATCTCACCAGCTACGGCAGCGATCTTCCGGGCAATCCAAAGCTCGGAGACCTGGTCGAGCGCCTGCTGGCTGCTGCCCCGGATCTACCGCGTCTGCGGCTTTCTTCCATCGATTCCATCGAGGCTGATCCGGCGTTGCTCAATGTCATCGAAAGTGAAAGCCGGCTCATGCCGCACCTCCATCTTTCGCTGCAGGCCGGTGACGACATGATCCTCAAGCGGATGAAGCGCCGCCATCTGCGTGAAGACGCCGTCGCGTTTTGCCAAAACGTTCGTGCCAGACGGCCTGATGTAGTGTTCGGCGCCGATATCATCGCTGGATTTCCCACTGAAACCGACGAAATGTTTTCGCGTACCCTCGGCCTCATTGAGGACTGCGGCCTCACCCACGTTCATGTCTTCCCGTTCTCTCCGCGAACGGGCACGCCTGCGGCGCGCATGCCGCAAGTTCCCCGTGAGGTGGTAAAGGATCGAGCCTCGCGGCTGCGCCAATCGGCACGGGCTGCGCTGGAGCGCACCCAAAAAAGGGCCATCGGCGCCGCCGTCCAAGTCCTCATCGAAGACGACAACAAGGGCCACACGAGCCACTACCTGCCAGCACGCCTCGCAGGTGCCCACGCTGATCCTGGAACGTTGGTTCAATGCGTTGTCGTCGGCGTGGATGGTCCAGCTCTGGTCGTGGAAGCGTCTTCGTGAGTGAAGGACGGCGTTCATTTTGGGGATTTGGTCGGAAGCGATCGGCCGCGGCAGAGGCGCCAGCTTCGCCGAGTGTTCCACCGCCGACGACATCGCCAGATCCATCGCAGGACGCACCCAGTGACGGCCCTTCGCAGGACGGTTCGTCCCGCGGCTGGCTATCGCGTCTTACCCGAGGGCTCAGCCGATCCTCGAACAAACTGGGCGATAGCGTTTCGGGCCTTTTCACCAAGAAGAAGCTCGACGCCGCGTCGCTGCAGGATTTGGAGGACATCCTCATCGAGGCCGATCTCGGTGTTGAAACCGCCATGGCGATCACCGACCAGCTTTCCCAAGCACGGTACGCCAAAGGGATCGAAGCAGACGAGTTGCAAGAGGTTCTGGCGTCGGAGGTTGGAAAAGTGCTGGCGCCCCTTGCCAAACCCCTCGAACTTGAAGGCCGTCCCGCGGTCGTCCTGGTGGTCGGCGTCAACGGGACCGGCAAGACGACCACCATCGGAAAGATTGCGGCCCAGGAGGCGCGGCGGGGCCG
This sequence comes from Pseudomonadota bacterium, assembly GCA_039189655.1. Classification (GTDB taxonomy): domain Bacteria; phylum Pseudomonadota; class Alphaproteobacteria; order Rhizobiales; family Amorphaceae; genus Acuticoccus. The sequence goes on from JBCCYN010000012.1 coordinate 36,352, forward strand.
ACGCGTTGTCCTTGCCGCCGGCGATACCTTTCGTGCCGCAGCCGTCGACCAACTGAAGATCTGGGGCGAACGCTCGGGAGCACAGGTGGTGTCAGCAGCCCCGGGAGCAGATCCCGCAGGCCTGGTGTTCGAGGCTATCGACCGAGCCCAAGATGCCGATCTCCTAATTGTCGATACCGCTGGTCGGCTCCAAAACAAGGCCGAGCTCATGGCCGAGCTCGAAAAGATCGTGAGGATCATCAAGCGGCGTATTCCAGCAGCACCTCATCACGTTCTTCTGACGCTCGACGCCACCACCGGCCAGAACGCTCTAAACCAGGTGGACATCTTCCGCGAGAAGGTCGGCGTGACCGGGCTGGTGATGACCAAACTCGACGGCACTGCGCGCGGCGGTATTCTTGTGGCGATTGGCGCCAAGCACGCCCTCCCCATCCACTTCATCGGCCTTGGCGAGGGCATCGACGATCTTGCCCCATTCGAAGCCGATGCGTTCGCCCGCGCCATCGCCGGCCTTGAAGTTTAGTCGCTGGCTAACGCTCCGATGGCGGCTGTTGTGGGCGGGCGCGGTATCGGCTAGTTAAACGCCGTGGCACCCGTAGCTCAGCTGGATAGAGCGCTGCCCTCCGAAGGCAGAGGTCACAGGTTCGAATCCTGTCGGGTGCGCCAATAAAATCAATTACTTATACCACAATCCAAATAGCCAAACGCAGGCTTAGGAAGCGCATAGGAAACAATTGCGAAGGCTGTGCCGCAAACCGAAACCATTAAGTTCAAACCTTGCGACCGCAAATTATCTGCCCGGCCAAACCGGCGGGGTCGTCCGTTTCTGCTGTCACGGTTCCAGCGTCTAGACGAAGGCGCTTCGAGGCATGGTCGTGCCATGGCGCGCCGGTTGGCTGGATTGCTTGTTTGTGGCTATGGTGCAGCCCATTGATCGTTGTGATGTTTCAGCATGGCGCGTCGGCTCGCACTCCTCCTCGGCAACAACGAGTTTCGCGACGAGAAGCTTAAGCATCTCAGCGCGCCGTGGGATGGTGTTCCGAGCCTGCGGGACGTCCTCAAGTAGCACGGTGACTTTGTCGTCGATGCGGTGATGAATGCCGGAATAGCGGAGGTGCGTCAGCCTATCGCGGAACTGTTTAGGAACGCTGCTCCAGACGATACAGTGCTTCTATACTACACAGTCCACGGACTACGTGACAGCCATGGAGATCTCCACTTCGCCCTTCCTCAAACCGACGTAGGCGTTCTTGAGGTGAATTCGCTGGAGGCGAGCTTCGTGCTCACCCAGATGAACCGAAGCCGTTCTCAGCGGCAAATTCTCATCTTGGACTGCTGCTATAGCGCAGCGTTTATGGTCACGCACATCGCAGGGTCTGCAGAGGAAAAAGCTAAACGTGGGGAGTCTGCGGATCTTAAGAAGACTGACTTCATTGAGGCTGGCGGGCAAGGCCGCTACGTGCTCGCCGCGGCGAGTGCGAATGAGAGCGCCTGTGAGCGAGGGGGTCGTACGATCTACACCCATTATCTCGTAGAGGGACTTCGCGAAGGATCGGCCGCACCGGAGAATGACAACACTACCGTGCAAGACTTGCACACGCATGTCTGCCGGATGATCAGCAGTGACGAAGCTTCCAAGTAACCGCGCATCTGGGGTGGTCGCCGCAAGGGCCGCGAGGCACTCTACATGGCAGCCCTCACCCGCCTCACGGCGCTTGCCAGGCCTCGTCTCCATCCGCAACTGAATGCGTCAGAAAGGCAAAGTCTAAAGACGACCCCGACAGCCGTCGCGCGCCAGCTTCTTGTCATCGTAAACACCATGATGCGCTTAAACACGTCCGCCACCGCATGAGCCGACAACACAGTTGCCCCCCGAACGGTCAAGTCGAGAGGATCTAACGAACGATCAAGGACGCCATCGATACGCGCCTCCGTTACAAAGATCACCAGCGGCTCAAACGCCACCTCAGCAACTTCATCGCCGTCTACAACAATGGTCGCCGTCTTAAGACCCTCAAGTCCTATGAATTCATCGCAAACAATTGACCAACGAACCCCAAAAGCTCCCTATCAATCCGCTCAAGCAAATGCGAGGAATTACACACCGCGATCGCTGCGGTACTCAGAAATTACGATCACCATTCCTATGAATTTTCACCTACGTTATCAGTCCGTCTGATGCTGCTAGAAAGTTTGGAGTACGCCTCATTCTCCGGAGCCAGACGCATCGCTTCTTCGATTGCCTTTTCTGCGCCGTTTTTATCATTCATTTGCCAGCAAGCACGTGCCAACAAGAAATACGCAAGATGATCAGTAGGCGTGAGATTTGCCGCTGCTCGGGCTGAGGCTTCGGCTTCGGCGTAACGATCGAGATTGAGGCTCGCCCGCGCAAGAACGATATACGCTTCGTTTGTAGCTCCGTACCGATCTATTGCGAGCTTTATTGCCGCTGCTGCATCATCGAACTTCTTCTCGAGCAAACAGCAATGCGCCATCAGAAAAATCGCTTGCTGATCTTTTTCACATTGCGAACTCTTCAGTATTCGAATTGTATTACCGTAGTCACCATCAGCAAAAGAAACAAATGCTTCATCGACCCTCAGGCGAGATGATTTCACAGACATCTCATGCCATAAAGCTGTTCTTTCTGATCCAATCGGCGCTGCAATCAAATCATAAATCCCTTTTTCGATGACTTGCGTCGTCTGATCGATTCGAAACGGCTGAAAGCCGAACATTCGACTGTTCCTTGGCGCGATATTTTGAAATATCTCATAATCCATGCCAGCCATTAACTCATAAAACCTCTTTGCTTCTTCGGATTGAATCAGAAATTCAGCACAGACAACTGGTTTTGATTTTTTGATTTCATCACGTAAAGAATAAATTACCTCAAAATCCATGCCCTCTAGGTCAGATTTTATGACATTAAGAGCGCCAGACGTGTAGCTCATGAGCTCAGAAGCAGGAATTGAAACCTTTTCGCCACCCGATGGCGATTCAATCCATAGTCTATCTAGATTTTCTTGATCTGTTTTTCTTATGCGTGCTCGCTTCATCAGTTTCTTTGATGGCGCAATGAGCGTGTTTAGAACTACAGTATTTTCGATATTATTGATCAATAGATTTTATTTCAATATTTCAGATCTCGTTTCGTCTGCTTCAACGGCAACAACTTGCCGCGCCGTCCTTGCCAGAGGAACGGTGTAGGTTCCGACATGAGCACCGAGATCTAAAGCGAAATCGTCGGAGTGGACTACACTCAGAAGCATCTCCAGGTCTGTTCGCTGATGGGCTCCAAACCTCATCAATTGGTGTTTGATGCCAATGTCCTGCGGCGGGATTAGAAACTTCCCGTATTCCGTTTCAATGGGCTCCGTGCTCATGGCTGAAATCTCCTTGAATTTCCGTGGCTATACGAGGCTTCCAACTAGCGCCAGGTAGGAAGTGGCTTGACGGCGCATTTCCAACAATGGGTCGGTTGGCTCCATTCACAACCAGGCTGCATCGGGCAAAAGTCACCCATCTATGAACCGGGAGGCGCTACGCTTGTACTTCGCTTCTAAACCCCAACACACTGGACGATGTGCCGGCGACCAGGCCGCTTCGCGCTCACTACTAAAAATGTCATCGAGGCTCAAGGTCGGTGCATTTAGCGCCACCTAAAGCAGTTCCCAACACGCGCAGATCCGGAGCCTCTGAGACTCCCCGGGCTAAGCGGTATCATTGCGAGGCATGTCGTCGAGTGCGGACGACGGAATCGACAATTGCTGGTGTCGTAACCGATAGCGCTGGACGATACCTCTCCCCCACCGTACGTTGAGAGGAGCTCGTCGGCTTCTGTTTCTCCACCGACAGGACGTGCGCGCATGTCACCGTCTGGCGCGGCCCAACCACGACGCAGTGTCCGTTGAGCATCCCGTCGATCTCTATCCGTCCCACCGCTGGGCGGGCAGATATGTGCAGCTTCAGGCGGTGTCTTTGCGTTCCGGTTCCAAATGCATCGGCTTCGGCTCCCATATGAGGACGACCTTCATTGCAGTCTCCGCCCCGGTCTTCACGATCACAAAGCCCGCAGAGCCAGACACCTTGAGCGCCACCTCTAGGGTCCAAACCCAACCAACGAAATGTAAAGACGAAGCATCCAAGTTGACGGCGTTCGCGGAGGGGCGCCATGGGACATCTGTTTTGGCTGAGCGATGAGCAGTGGGCGGCGATCGAACCGCATTTGCCCAGGAACCAGCCGGGGGCGCGGCGGGTAGATGATCGCAGGGTCCTGTCCGGGATCTTTCACGTCCTGAAAACGGGGTGTCGCTGGTGCGATTGCCCGGCCGAGTACGGGCCCCATACGACCGTCTACAACCGGTTCAATCGCTGGTCACGACGGCGGTTCTGGACGGGGCTTTTGGAGGCGTTCGCGGCCGCTGGGCGCCTCACGCAGAGCGCCTCCATCGATACCAGCTTCGTCAAGGCGCATCGTTCGGCGCATGGTGGAAAAGGGGGGCGCGGGCGCAGGCGATTGGCCCGTCTCGCGGCGGCCAGACCACCAAGATCCACGCGCTGACCGATCTTCTCGGACGACCTGTCGTTCTACTGTTGTCGCCCGGTAACGTCAGCGACATCTCTCTGGCCGATGCCGTGCTCGACGCTGCCCCAGCCACCCGCTGGCTCATTGCCGACAAGGGCTACGACGCCAACGCGCTGCGCAAACGTCTTGCGGCAACGCGAACGACGCCGGTAATCCCTGGTCGGATCAATCGCAAGGCGCAAATCCAGTATGACAAGCGCCGCTACAAGGACCGATGGCGCATTGAGGCGACCTTTGGACGCCTCAAGGACTTCCGCCGCGTTGCCACCCGCTACGACAAGCTCGCCAGCAACTTCATCTCAGCCGTCGCCCTCGCAGCAGTCCTCGCATTCTGGATCTGAACGAGTCTCGACCCTAGGGACACGTCGGAAGGTGTGAGACCCATGCTACCGACAACATTTGTACGGTAGAGGCATAGGCCTTTAGAGAATCCAGTGCTTCGTCGAGCCGCTTTCCAGTTTTGCTCTTCGTGCTCGCATCGCTCGCTCGCGCAAGTGGTTCAACGCCTTTACTCTGCGCGTCCGCATAAACGTTCTTTTCCGCCAATTGCGCCGCTTCTTCTCCTAAACGCAGTTCCTCTTTATCAACCTCGAGAAAGACTGGTCCATATTCAGTATCGAAAGTCCGATAGTTCATCTTGCAATCCCAAGCCACGGTTCAAATACATTGTCATAGCCCCAGAGATAGGCTCATACCACGGCGGATTGCCGGAATAGCAAGCTACACATTTTTTTTCAGCAAGACCGTGGAAGCAGAGCCGTGTAGTGATTTCGGTCATGAAATTTTACCAATGCCCAAAGGACACGCAACGCCGCGACGCCCAGTTTTGGCTCCGCACCGAGTATATTATAGGCTACCAAACCGTTAATCCTATGACCTTTGCTTTGCAAGTCGCGCGCACGGTAAATCTCGGCAAATCTTCGTGAGCAACAACATCGAAGAGCGATAGCTGTCGCCAATCATTTGGAGGATGCTGAGGTGTTGGGTCGGCCGGTCGAACACCGTACCGGCGCGAAGCTCGGAGCCGAGGATCTCGGTCCACTCGTCCAAGGGCAGGTTGCTGGTGATCGAAATAGAGCCGCGTTCGTAAGGCTGTGAGATGTACTTAAACAACAGCTCTTCACCAGTCGTGGTCAGAGGAACAAAGCCCAACTTATAAGTTGTCAGAAGCTTCTGTTTCGATATCTGTTCTCGCATGCGCAGAAAAAGTAACTCGTCTCCAGCTTCAGTCAGCTCTTGCACCAGTCGAGCGGAGTTGGTGAAGCTGACCGATAAGCCCCTCTTGCAGGCTGCGACGTCGACCAGAGGGCGAGAATGTTTTGCCGGCTCCGCTTGGGCCTACAGCGATGAAGTTCTGACGCGTTTCGATACAATTGCACCGCGCCAGCTGCCGCACCTGCATCTTGTTGAGCGCTGAGATCACCTTGGAGTCGAAGTTGTCGCGGCTCATGGTGGCGAAATACTTTGCTGCTTTCGTCCGACGCTCGATCACTCAGCGCTCACGGTCGACCAGCTCCAGCCTCATCAACCGAGCGAGTAAGCCGATGTGGTCGCGCCTCGGCCGCGCAGCGGCCAGCGAGCTTGTCGTACTCGCGCGGAGCGGGCTGCAGCTTTGGCGTGTTGAGATGGTAGTTGAACAACAGCGTCGCTGCTGATGACCATTCCACGTATCCGTTGACCAACACCGCCGGCGGCCGTAGCGATAGGCACCGATTATTCGTTGGTCTTGTGGCACACCAGCGCCTGCGAGTTCACCCGACCGGCGGCCTGTTCGAACGCCTCAAACGGAGCCGGTGGCAAATGCGCTATCGCGCCCAGATCGCGCCGTAACCGCCGCCACTGGGTAGCCACGCACGTAGAAGGCATTGTTGTGCGCAGGGTCGAGGGCGATAATGTGCGCCTCGTGCTCTACCGCTGCGATCTCCACCAGCGCCTCGCCAAAGTTAGCTTGCCCATGTCCCGGCGCGTGATGTAGCGGCGCGAACCTCACTCGACTGCGACGCTCATGATCGCGAACACACGTCTTCACGAACATGTAGCTGCCGGTGAACCCGTGCTCATTGCGGCGTCGGTCCGCGATCCGCCTCGTGGTGTGACGCTGTTTGCGTGGTCGACCCGCGTCCTCCAACAGGACGAGGGAGCCTCCGGGGACGACTGGGATTCCTTTGGGCTCTTTTCCTATGTACGCGCTTTTTCTGGTTCATCTGTCGGCGGGTTCCTGCGAGCTCGCTGGGTTCAGCATGGCGTTTTAATTTTCAAAATTAATTTGACATTCATGCAATCGCCTATCCTATTAAAAGAAGAGTTTTGAGTATCCTTCCAGATTTCGCCTTCTAGTGCAGTATCTGATCTGGTTACACCCTTGCCGCGAGTTGTATTCGTGCATAGCAACTAAATCTAGAGACGAGAGAGCGTAAATTGAAACTCAAAATTAGAGCGACACATTTGGTCGCAGCGATGCTGCTTGCCTGTGGATCTTTCAACGCGAGCGCGCAGACAGACTTAAATGTTGATCCAGTAGTAGAGCCGCCATCAGCTATGTCAGTAGAAGTTGATGAGAGCGATACCGCATCTTCATCATTAGGCGATGATGTGGATTATACTGAAGTTGACAATAATCCTGTTGATGACTCTGCAGTTACAGAAAGTGCTGCATCGATCAGTGATGAAGCAGCAGGCGAGGACTCTGGAAAAGGTTCTACCTTTTCCCTGGATGATGCGAATGCCTCGAACCTCCAAAGCGGCATTGGGGCAGCCAGCGCAACTGCCTCCGCGGCTTCGACAGCCGGGTTACCTGCGCCACTCCAATCGCCGAGCTCAGCAGTTCCGACCCCTGAGAGTTATTCAGGTGGATCGTACGCGCATCGTGTAACGATCGATGTCCCTCGCTATCATGGAATAGAACCAAACCTTGCTATTTTATATAACTCATCACAGCGAATCCGTTATACAGGATCATCCTTTGGATTGCTTGGTGCCGGGTCGCAACTAAGCGGATTATCTGTGATCGACCGGGCAAGACCCAAACGCGGCGTGCCTAAGTTTGAGCTGATCGACACATATCTGCTGAACGGCGCTGAGCTCATGAAGTGCGCGGATGCCGCCTATTCGCCAAGTTGCGACGAGACTAATGGTAATTATACGTCCCGTGTCGAAAGCTACAAAAAGATAAGATATGAAGCGTCGAATGGTACGTCCGACGGTAATACCTGGACTGTTGTTTCACGGAATGGAACAAAATACACTTATCGACGTGCTGGGCGCTATTTAGATAGTGGCGTGACGCCGACAGGGCAAGATGAGTTTAAGCTCGCTGATGATTATCGTTGGTTGCTTGATCGTGTAACAAATACGAATGGCCGGTTTGTTGAGTATGACTATAATTGCCTTCAAATCGCATCATGTCGTCCAAGTAGCATTACGTATGGTCCATACAGGGTCTTTTTCTACTATGAGGATCGGCCCGATATATACAGCTACGGAACTGGCGCTGGACTTATTCAAGTTCGCCACAGACTTTCGACCATTGAAGTGCGCTCAAACGGGATCATTCGGCACGCCTATAAGCTAAGCTACGAGAACAGCAGTGTCGATCGAACCTCAAGGCTCGTCGAGGTTCAGAAGTTCGGTCGAAATGCCACGATTACGAATGGTGTGGTGCAAAGTGGTAGCTCCTTACCGCCAACGATCTTCGCGCTATCAGACGGCGCTCCAACATGGACTGCGGTAGACACGAGCTATGATGGGAGAAGTCGATACGTCGCCGGTGATTTCGATGGGGATGGAAAAGACGAAATCGCTATCCCCTTAATTGCAAGTCTAGGGGATTGCCGGATACGCTTTCATTCGGCCGAAACAGATCAAGCTGTGATGTTTACTGTGATGCAAGGTGCGCCCCAGCATCTTGCACCGTACGACCTGAAGAGGCATACGATTTCAAGTCGGGTGATTTTAATGGGGACGGCTTGGATGATTTAGTAAGATTTAGCTACTGCAGAAATAATAGTAATTCAGCAAATATTTGGTCAAGATTTGCTGTTGATGTATATTACACTGACGCGAATCAAAAATTTAAAGCAGTCCGAGAATATGCGAAAAATACTGGCACTGTTGGATCAAGTTGCTCAGTTGGAACGACCTTTCCATTTCACTTCAATTTAATCGTCGATGCAGAGGGAGATGGACTGTCAGATATTGTTCTCCCAACATTCGACAAGGTCCTTTTAGGGACTACGGCAGCGAATATGTCAGATGCCACATTTGGTCGTACGGCTTGCGGGAATTTATCGTTCAATTGTCAGTTTACCGCTCTGGATTTGTTCGGAGATGGTCGCAGTGAAGTAATGTTCCTCCGGAGCCAAGGTGCAACTTTTGCTTACGAGTGGAATGCGAACGCGAGAAAGTATAACAGGGTACTTGCTGACGCGGCGAATTCAATGCCGGCGTTCATCAGGCCAGGTGGCGGCGCAGTCCCCTCATCAAGCGTAGGGGACTTCAATGGTGATGGACTTGATGACTATGTACAAAGGATCATCGAGACAAATACAGTAAACCCAAAGGTTCGTATTTACCTGAACAACGGCTACGGCTTTAACTTACAAACATGGGAGCTTGACCGAACAGCCGCCAACCGTTTTGCGACGGATAATCGTTGGATCGTTGGGGATTTTAATGGCGATGGTCGCAGCGATCTGAACATCGTTTCGGAAGAATGGTACGTGTCAGGCTCGAAGTCTGATCCGATGATCCTGATTTCTACCGGTAATGGTTTTAAACTCTTCGATACCGGACTTAAGCAAGCTGCGATGACGGCTGACCTCAATGGCGATGGCTTGTCGGACATTGTTGGGGAAACCGTAACAGCAACAAATCCGCTCGGTGATGTCACCTTTCGATTGTCAAACCATAAGCCACAGAATCTTCTTAACAGAGTAACAACACCCTTTGGTGCGTGGACGGACGTCACCTTTGCCCCGTCCACCGATTGGAACAACGATCACCTTCCCTTTGTCACTCAGACTGTGGAACGGATCGCGAGGTATGATGGGCGCGGTGGGGTCTCGACCGTGCTGTTTGAGTATTCGGGGGGCCTTTACGACTATGGTGAACGGCGGTTCCTCGGGTTCAGAACATTAACGGCGAAGCTGCCGCAGATCGGAACGGAGGCTGCGCGTCCCGAACTCAGTGTGATCTTCTCCCAGGACTTTGCTTCGGTGGGGGTGCCGACGAACGTTAGGCGGTTCGATGCCAATGGCACCATGGTTGCCCGGACCGTAACGGCACTCGAGGGACGCAATGATTCGGCACCCTATACATCGCTCGTCAAAAGACGCACCTCGACCCTGTTCGGCAACGGCGAAGAAAAAGGCCTGTTTGCGGAGTTCCAACACAGCAACTTCGGTCAAGTTAGGCGACGACTGGAGCGCGGGGTCCCTTCGACGACAGGATTTACACGGATCGTCAGGTACAACTTTCATCGCGACACGCAAAATTACATCGTCAACCCTGTTAAGACAATCCGGCACTATAGAGACACTGATAGTAACGATCCGGAACGGACGATCAATTTATACTATGATGGCCAAACGAATTATTCTTCACCGCCAACGAAAGGTAACCTCACGGAGCGAAGGGTCCGCGTCGAAGAGGAAAATCAGTGGCTCACCGAGAAGTTTACCTACGATGGCAATGGACGACTGATTGAGAGCCGAACCCCCCAGGGCTATTGGACCCAGTATGAGTATGACCCTGTCCTGACCAACCTCGTCAAAACCACGAAATACCCGCGCCTCGTTAACAATGGTGATGCCCGTTGGTCGGAGACTACCATAAGGCTAGCTGAATGCGGCACCCCGCAGGTCTTCACGGACGTCAACGACAAGAACACCACCTATCAGTATGACCCGCTATGCCGGGTTACGCGTGAAGACCGACCCGATGGCAGCTACGCAGACTACACCTACAATGCCTTCGGTAGCCCCAACGGGCAGCACGTTAGGATCGACTACCCGAACACCCCCGTCGCATCTCGCTGGGACAAGTACTTCTTCGATGGGCTGGGGCGGGTTTATAAGACCGAGTCTCCGCTGAACGGCCTTGGAACCGGTGCGCAGGTTCGCACCGTTGAAACCACCTTCGACAACCGCGGCAATGTGCGAAAGACATCCGCACCATCCTTTGGAACGCCCATCCACTTCACTACCTACAGCTACGACGGCCTCGATCGCGAAGTTAAACGCACCTTCGCCGATGGTCGCAGTGTCGACACTGTGTACGCGCTTAACAGTATCGATACGCACGCCCTTCAGGTGATCGTGACCGATGCAATGGGCGATGAGAGGCGCACCGCCTATGACGCCTACGGCAACGCCATTCGCATAGTCGCCGATCCCCTCGGCATCGCGCTCTCGGCGGATGTGACCTACGACGTTTTTGGCAATGCGAAGACCGTGACCGACGCGCTCGGCACCAGCATCGTCTACACCTTCGATACTGCAGGGCGCCAGACCCAGGTGGATGACCCCAACGTCGGATTGCGCCAGTTTGTCTATGACAAAGACAGCCGCTTGACCCAACTCACCGATGCCAAGGGTCAGGTGACGGTCTATGGGTATGACAGCCACGGCCGGTTGATCAGTCAGTCATCGCAGGTCCCCAACACACCCAACGTGACCCTCACGTATGACGAAGCGCGCCCGGGCTACGACAACGTGGGCCGCCTCACCACCGCACACAGCTCTGAAGGCACCTACACCTTCGACATCGATGTCGTCGGTCGCACTGCCAAACAGACCTTCCTCATTGACGGCAACACCTATACCCGCACCGAGGAGTATTATCCCACCGGCTTCACCAAGAAGATCACATACCCCGACGGGGACGTGATGGAAGGGAACGTCGATTGGACCCACAACGCCGACGGCAGTCTCGTGGGCGTGCCAAAACTTGTCGTGTCCTCCACCTTCAATGCCCGGGGGCAGCTCACCAGCCGCAACTATCGCAACGGCGTGCGTCTCAACAGAACCTACAATGCGGCGCGCGGATGGCTGGAAGAAATCCGCGTGTCGAAAAATGGCGGCGTCGACACCATCTGGCAGCGCAATTTTACCCGCGACGCCAAAGGCCGCATCCAAACCTCCAGCGGCAACATCGGCGGCGCGCGCCAAGGCGACAACTGGCGGTTCACCTACGATGCCGCCGGGCGCTTGACGCTCTCTGAGAACACCGAAACCGGCGTCAACACCATTTATGAGCACGACCGCGCCAACAATCTGACCCGAAAGTCGGGACGCGGATTCTACGAGTATCCCGCGCCCACCGCGCCGCGGCCCCATGCAGCCACGAAAATTGGCGGCACCACCCTTGAGTACGACAACAACGGCAACCTCGTCCGCACGCGCAGCGTAACGGATGGGGCCATCAAGCGCGAGATGACCTGGGACGGTTGGGATCGGCTCGTGAGCGTCGTGAAGGGTGCGGTGCTGACCGAGATGGTCTATGGGCCCGACGGTAAGCGGCAAAAACGCAAAGTCATCCCTCTGGGCGGCGGCGCCACCGAAACCACCACCTTCTTTGGCGACATGGAACTCAGCCCGTCAGGCGAATGGACCAAATACCCCATCCCCGACGCCAAGCGGGTCGGCCCCAAAAGCTACCCCCTCCATATGGACTATGACGGCTCCGTCCGCGTCGTCACCGAGCACCTCACGGGCGATGAAATCACCCACCTCTTCTACCAGCCCTTCGGTGAGGAAGAGCGCGTGGAGGTCAAACTCTCCGCCGCCGACGAAACAAAATCATTCCTCTCCGAGCGCTACGACGAATCCACCGGCCTCAACTACCTCAACGCCCGCTACTATGACGCCCCCTCAGGGCGCTTCATCTAACCCGATAAACTCCACCCCCTCATCCCCGGCGTCGGCACAAACAGATACGCATACGCCGCTAACGACCCCATAAACTTCATCGACCCCTTGGGAACCTCCGCAGAAGCCACAGACGACGTCGCCGATGACACCGCCGAAGACGATGGCGACTGGTCAAGTTGGGAGGTTACCGAACCCACCGGCCCAGGTCCCAACATCAACGACTATAGCGGCGAAAACGCACTCCAAGCCGGCCGATCACACCACAACTATGAAGGGCTGAGCGAAGATAGCACCGAATCCGCCGATGGCGGGACCGATGGAGTTGCGCTCCAATACGAGCTAGGAGTGCCGCAACGATATGGTCTACCGCCATTGGTTGGGGTTGGAGTTGCGTTTGTTGTACGCTACGTCGCCCGCAGAATTGTGCGAAACGTGGTGGAGGAAGTCGCCGGCGGTGCTCCTGTTCTCGTAGAGCGCTTGCCACAAGACGTGAATGTGAACCCAGAGGCCCCCGCCCCGCTACCCACCACCCGACCGATAGGGAAAAGCCCAACACAAAATGCCGCCGCTCAGGCTCAAGTTCGTGAGTGGCAAGCGAAGGGCTACGAGGATATACGTGTGGACCAGCAACAGGTAAATGCAGCGGGGGAACGAGTTGGCGTGAATAGACCAGATCTTCAAGGCACAAACCCGGTCACTGGACAACGAGAGTACGTCGAGTATGAAACGAGCCAGTCCGATAGGGGGCCTGGGCATGAAGCGCGTACCTTGGCAAATGATCCAGCTGGGAAATCAAGTGTACGAGTGGTAGACTAAACAGATGTCGATTAACAGAAATTATGGCTCGATGACTCATACGGTTGGACTTATTGAGTCTGATATGGTTTCTGCAGCGAGCGAATTCCATCTATGGCAGAATGAGGTGTTTCGCAAATCTGGAACTAGAATTTCTGATATTGAAGTAACAAATATCCCATTAGAGTCAGCCCTCAATTCGTTACTTCCCTTAACCACACCAGTTCGTACTCGATATATCTTCTTAGAAACCAATTCTAGCTGGACGGCGTTCTTCGACAATGGGCGAATGGGCACAGATGCAAGCACCACAATGGCGGTGTTAGCGGGTCGGCTTCATTGCAGGGGCATGAGAGTTACTTTTACCGAGCAATCCAAAGTAAGAGAAGGAAATAAAACGAAAATTTTGAGATATGGAGCGTGTATTTTAGAGGTATA
>JBCCYN010000013.1:0-48412 GCA_039189655.1 Pseudomonadota bacterium
CGGTCCCCCGTCCCCCGCAGGCACCATGCCCCGGTCGAGGCGCACCGAAAGGGACTTATCGCGCAGCCGAAGGGCCCCGTTCGCGCGATGGACGGCCATGGGAAGCTCAGGAGTCGTCACCGTCGCGCCGGTAAACGCAATGTCGATGGCCATCCCGCCCTCGATCATGTCGTTAGTGGATGGGTCGCCGTCCAGCTCCAACGGGGTTAGGGCAAACACCAGATCGCCACCACGCACGTAGCCGCCCTGAACGGTTTCGAAGATGGCGCGCCGGGGATCGTGGGCCGCGACCAAGGGCCAAGCGGCGAGTAGCGTGTTGATGGAAGACGGACCGATCCGGGCGGCACCGGCAAGGGTCGGGCCGTTCTTGGAAAAGTCGAAGGTGAAGGACGCGTCGAACCTTCCCTTCGGAAAACGGGCAGTAAAGTCCTCCACCATCAAGAGCCGGGTGTTGAAATCCACCGCACCGGCGGCCGACAGTTGATCCGCGATCACCGGCGCTTCGCGATTGTCCGCCGGATCAAGGAGCGCGTCCGTGGCGCCAAGCTCAAAGGTCCAGGGAAGATCCGTGTCGAAGGCAGGCGTGAGGGTCCCGGCCCCGGCGATGACGGTCCTGCCGGCGTTTACCTCCAGGGCATCGATGAGGATCTGCGAACCGTCGGCGTTTCGCGACAAGGAAAGGCTCGCGCCGTCCATCACGCGTGGGGGGTCCTTGCCGAAGACCACCGTTCCCTCCCCGACGGCGGCGTCAAGGCTGGCGTGGCGCACCTCGCCCGCGACGGAAAGGTCCGCCTCGATGGAGAGCGTCACCGGAAAGCCCTCGCGGACCGGGCCGGCGCGCACAATGTCTTTGGGCGAAAATCCCTCGGCTTCGATGCGGATCGACGGCGCCCCTTCGGTGAGGGTTCGCGACAGCCTCGCCCCCATGGGCCCTTCCGCCCCCACCATGGAGAGCTCGGCGTAAAACTCACCCGCGCGCAAAAAGTCGATCTCAGCGGTGAGATTTTGGAGAACGCGCGCCTCGTTTATGGGACGGCCAGCGCTCACAAAGTCGATGCGACCGCCGTTCACCCGTGCTTGCCTGATACCCCTTTCGCGCCCCGCCGCCAGCACCCCGCTCAGCGCTGCATCAAGGGCGGCGATGGCGTGGTCGGGATGGGGGATGGGCACGGGTTCGCCACTGCCGCGGGAGGGGTCGAGGCGAAGCGCTGGTCCATCAAAGCGCACGGTGCGCCCAAAAAACCCCTGGATGACGCTAATGCGTGGAACGGAGGCGGAAAAGACATCGCTTTTCAGCCGCACCTCATCGACGGCAAGGGCAATACCCGAAAGTTCAAGGCGCACCCCCACGGCGCCCACCCGCACCGGAACGCCCACCGCCTTGGTAAGGGCGCCCGCAACCCAACCCGTCAGGGGCAGATGCACCGGAGCCACCACCAGACGCACCAGGCAAGCCAGCAGGACGGCGCCTAGGCCGATCAGCCACCAGCGTCGACCCCGCCACCACCGCTTCGGCGGCTGCATCCCTTGGGACGCAATCATCTGAGGTGACGGCAAGGCGCGGATACGCAAACTCCTGACCAATACAGCGGTGCCGACCCTTGCCTAAGGCGCGGCCGATCGCCCCTTTCCCTCGCCGTTAGCGCCCCATATGAGCCTCCCAAAGGACGCATCTTGAGGACGACTTTGATGAGCGAGATCGACGAGGGCAGCAAAGCTCCTGACTTCACCCTTCCAGGCGACAACGCTAGCGAAATATCCCTATCAAGCTACCGCGGCAAACCTGTGGTCCTCTACTTTTACCCCAAGGACAACACATCGGGCTGCACAAAGGAGGCGCAGGCCTTCAATGATTTGTGGCCGACGTTCAAAAAAGCCGGTGTGACGGTGATTGGTGTGTCGCCCGATTCGGCAGCCAGCCATGACAAGTTCAAGGCAAAATTCGACCTCGCCTTTCCCCTTGCCGCCGATACGGAAACCGAAGTCGCGAACGCCTATGGGGTCTGGAAGGAGAAATCCATGTACGGCAAAAAGTACATGGGCGTGGAGCGTTCTACCTTCTTGATCAACAAGGACGGCAAGGTTG
This sequence comes from Pseudomonadota bacterium, assembly GCA_039189655.1. Classification (GTDB taxonomy): domain Bacteria; phylum Pseudomonadota; class Alphaproteobacteria; order Rhizobiales; family Amorphaceae; genus Acuticoccus. The sequence goes on from JBCCYN010000013.1 coordinate 2,087, forward strand.
CCAAGGCTTGGCGCAAGGTGAAGGTGCCAGGCCACGCCGAGGCGGTGCTTGACGCCGTAAAGGCCCTTTAGGCGCCACAGCGAGGCACTTGAGGATCGGTTCCGATGGATGCGCGATGGGCCGCACGTCCGGTGCAATCATCCCAAGGTTCGGGGGCTCAGCAATCAGAGCGCGATTTCAGTGCCGCTTTGGTTGAAGCGCCATGAGCGCACCGGAGGCCCCGCACCGTTTCGTCTCGCTCCGCGATGCGGCCGCCGCCATTGTCGGCACTCCGGCGCCGGAGGAAAAGGCAGCGCTCACGCTTCATGTGCGCGCCGATTGGATGCGGGGGGCGCTTTCCCTCACCGGGGGTGCCCTCGACCGGGCCATCCCCAACCGGCCTGGGCGTCCCGATCGGCCCGAACTGTTGGCGCCTCGGCAAATGCCGCGACGATCCCTGTCGAGCCGAAAGGGGCAAATCGCCTTTCTCCACGCCATCGCTCACATCGAGCTCAACGCAGTGGATCTTGCCTGGGACATCGTCGCCCGCTTTGCCGACCAGCGCATGCCGCGCTCCTTCTTCGACCAGTGGGTGCGTGTGGCAGCGGAGGAAGCCACCCACTTCGGTCTTCTCGCAAAGCGGCTTGACGACTTCGGCGCGCGCTACGGCGATTTGCCGGCCCACGACGGGCTTTGGGAGGCAGCAGAGGCGACGGGCGAGGATCTTTCGGCCCGCCTTGCCATCGTGCCGCTCGTCCTGGAGGCGCGCGGGCTCGATGTCACACCGTCCATGATCACCCACTTCCGCTCAATGGACGACGATGCCACCGCCGACATCCTGACGCGCATCTATGAAGACGAGAAGGGCCACGTGTTTGTCGGCGCGTCCTGGTTCCGCTTTTTGTGCGACCGCGAGGGCCATGCCGCCGAGCCGCGTTTTCAGGCCCTGGTGCGGCGCTATTTCCGCGGTGCGGTGAAACCACCCTTCAACGATCGCGCCCGGTCGTCCGCGTGTCTCACACCAGGGTTTTACCGGCCGCTAGAAACCATCCGCACCTGAGAAGCGTGTCGGCAACGCTCGGCCTCCCATGGCAAGGGGTGCCAGCGTCGACACCGGCTTGGACAACACCGCGGTTTGGAACCCGCCGGGTCAACCAACCGCTTCTCCGCAGGTTTGCCGAGATCGGGCAGCGGCCTTGATCAATCCACGTCGGACACGTCAGCCTCGGTGCCATAGGCGCGCTGGGCGAGGGTTGCCTCCATGAAGGGCGTGAGTTCACCGTCCAGAACGTCGCCGGGACTTGTGCTTTCGACGCCTGTGCGCAGGTCCTTCACCAGCTGATAGGGCTGCAGCACGTAGGAGCGGATCTGGTGGCCCCAGCCAATGTCGGACTTGGATGCCGCTTCGGCCATGGCCTTTTCCTCGCGCTTCTTCAGCTCGGCCTCGTAAAGGCGCGCGCGCAGCATGTCCCACGCGGTGGCGCGGTTCTTGTGCTGGGATCGCTCGTTCTGGCAGGCGACCACAATCCCGGTGGGACCGTGGGTGAGGCGCACGGCGGAATCGGTGGTGTTGACGTGCTGCCCCCCGGCCCCGGACGCGCGGTAGGTGTCCACCCGCACATCGGCCTCATTCACCTCGATGGAGATGGTGTCGTCCACCACCGGATAGACCCACACGGACGCAAAGGAGGTGTGCCGGCGCGCGTTGGAATCGAAAGGCGATATGCGCACCAACCGGTGGACGCCCGATTCGGTTTTTAGCCAGCCATAGGCGTTTTCGCCTTTGACCTCCAAGGTGGCCGATTTGATCCCCGCCTCCTCGCCGTCCTGGTATTCGAGGGTATCCACCTTAAAGCCCGACTGCTCCGCCCAGCGCACGTACATGCGCAAAAGCATGGAAGCCCAGTCCTGGCTTTCGGTACCGCCCGCGCCGGGGTGAATTTCGATGTAAGCGTCGTTGCGATCCGCTTCGCCGGACAAGAGCGCTGCGATCTGTTTTTTGCCCAGCTCCCTTTGGAGGGTGGCGAGCGCTGCCTCGGCCTCCTCCACGACAGCAGTGTCGTCTTCCATCTCACCCAGCTCGATGAGTTCAACACTGTCGTTCAGCTCAGTCTCGATGCCGTTGATGGTTTTGATCTGCGTTTCGAGGGACTGGCGCTCCTGCATCAGTTTTTGGGCACGCCCCGGATCATCCCAAAGGGAGGGGTTTTCGGCGGCAGCGTTCAGCTCTTCGAGGCGTTTTGTGGCGTTGTCCCAGTCAAAGATGCCTCCTCAGCAGGCTTACGGCCTGCCTGATCTCATCCACGACGGATTGGGTTTCAGCTTTCAAACCGTACTCCTGTTTTCTACTTTTTCGAAGTCACACGGCGTTGCGTCAAGTAGAGATTTATGCAAATTCATATTGCGATTTGTTAATTTAAACTGAATTGCCATAAGGTGGCTGAAATGCCGAATCCAAGCCAAAGCACGTTGCTAACTCTTGAACAATACATGAGAATTGCTGCTGAAACGGTCGAGTACGTTATTGAAAAGATGACCGTTGGGGCATCAAACAAGATCTCTGACGTATTTAGCAGCCTTGGTGGCAGCTACATTTGCGTACCAGCTGTTAGAAATACAAAAGTAAATCTCCCGAAAGAAGGCCATACCCCCAGATTCATCACGAATGCCGCGCATAAAGCGGAGGCGGTTGGGTGCGGCAACTGTGGTGAGCAAGCAGCGATTGCGTACTACCACCTGGTGCACCGTCTGAGCGTACGTCCCGTTGACTACATGTATCGCACAAATGCTGACCATGCGTTCGTCGTTCTGGGCCGCCGGCAGGCCTCATCGGTTGAGAATGTCGCCGATTGGGGTCCGAACGCTGTCATCTGCGATCCATGGCATGAAGCGGCTTATCCAGCCGCCGAGGTAGGCGAAAAGATGTATCGAGGTGGTTGGGAGGCCATTTCTGGGCTGCGTTTCGCTCCGGGACTCGTGTCTCGCGCCGCTTCGGCACAATAAAATCGGAGTAAAACCAGCTGATCAAAGCACGATGAGTGTAGAGCCCGAATGCACAGGGCTTACGTTCGCAGGTAAAACTATATTGAGTGCTTTTGCTTTCTCAAGAATTGAGCAGCCAAACCAAATTGATTAGCAAAATATCCCGTGTGCCGAACTTGTCGCTCCTGACCAAAGCCTAGTAGAGACCGCCGGTTCCCGACAGTACCGCCCGTTCCGACTCCCGTGTCACGCGGCGGGAAGGCTGATTGTCGTTGAGCCCGATGATGGAGAACGTGTCGCCCGGCGCCGTGCCCGGCTTAAACGCTTCCAAAATCACGCCGGGGCCCGAGCCGGATACCTGGCGTCCCGAGCGCCGGTCGATGGGAATGAGCTTGATCCCCTCTGGCGCGCGAAAATCTACCGTAGGCTTTCCGTCGAGGGCCTTTTGCATGAAGTCCAGGAAGATGGGGGCCGCCATCTGGCCGCCCGTCGCCCCACGACCCATGGGGCGGGGCTCGTCGTAACCCACGAAAACGCCGGCCACGAGGTCAGGTGTGAAGCCCACGAACCAGGCGTCCTTCTCGTCGTTAGTGGTGCCTGTCTTGCCGGCGACGGGACGGCCGAGGGCTTTGACGCGGGTCGCCGTGCCGCGCTGCACCACGCCCTCCATGATGGAGGTGAGCTGGAACGCCGTCATGGGATCGAGGATGTACTCGCGCTCGTCGATGAGCGTGGGCTCCGGCTGGTTTTCCCAGGCAAGGGCGTTGCAGCGCTCGCAACGACGGTTGTCGTGGCGGAACACCGTGCGGCCGTGGCGGTCCTGGATGCGGTCAATAAGGGTAGGTTGTAGGCGCTGGCCGCCGTTGGCCACGATGGCGTAGGCCCCCACCAACCGCTTGACGGTGGTTTCGCCGGCGCCGAGGGACATGGGCAGGAACAGGCCAAGATCGTCGTAGATGCCGAAACGCTCGGCGTACTCGGCCACAAGGGGCATCCCCATGTCCTTTGCAAGGCGCACGGTCATGACGTTGCGCGAGCGTTCAATCCCCATCCGCAGCGTGGACGGCCCGGCAAATTTTCCGCCGTAGTTTTTCGGCCGCCAGATCTCGCGGCCCGCCACAATCTCGATGGGACCGTCAAGAATCACCGAGGCGGGCGTGTATCCGTTGTCGAGGGCTGCGGCGTAGACGAAGGGCTTGAAGGACGAACCCGGCTGGCGAAGCGCTTGGGTGGCGCGGTTGAACTCCGACTCTGCAAAGCTGAACCCTCCCTGGAGCGCGAGGACGCGCCCCGTGTGGGGGTCCATGGCCAGGATCGCGCCCTGAATGCGCGGGATTTGCCGCAGCGTCCAACGGTCCGCACCGTTGGAGGATTTTTCCACGTAGATGGCGTCGCCCGGCTTGATGAACTGATTCACCCGGCCCATGCCGCCATAGCGCAGGCCACCGTTGCGGTTGCCGCGACGCCAGGCAATGTCCTCGCGGCGAATGACGCCCCGCTCGCGGGTGGTGGAAAGGGCGCCCCACACCTCCCGCTCCGGCTGCAGCCCGATGATTGCCTCATTGCCCGAAGCCGAAAGCACAACCGCAATGCGCCACTCCGGCACGTCGGCAAGGTCGTCCACCGCGGCAACCACAGGGCCCCAGTCTTCGCCCGCCGTCAGCTCCAGCGTTTCGATGGGCCCGCGCCATCCGGTACGCTGCACGTCGATGCGCATGAGCCCATCCATGAGCGCGCGACGGGCGAGCCGCTGCATTTCCGGATCGAGGGACGTGCGCACCGAAAGGCCGCCACCATAAAGGCTGTCTTCGCCGTAAAGGTCGATGAGTTCGCGTCGCACTTCCTCGGCAAAGTACTCTGATGCGAAGAGGAATTGGGATCGGGCGCGAGGTTTGACCCGCAGCGGCTCGGCCATCGCCTTGCGCTGCTCTTCGGTGGTGATGATGCCGTCCACCATCATGCGCTCCAGCACCCAGTTGCGGCGCTCGATGGCGCGCTCGGGCTGGCGGAACGGGTGGTAGTTGTTGGGCGCCTTGGGAAGGGCGGCGAGGTAAGCGGTTTCCGACAGGGTCAGCTCATGCACCGACTTGTCGAAATAGACGAGCGCGGCTGCCGCAACGCCGTAGGCGCCGAGACCGAGAAAAATCTCGTTCAGATAGCGCTCAAGAATCTGGTCTTTGTTGAAGGCCGATTCGATCCGCAGCGAGAGGATCGCCTCCTTCACCTTCCGCTCGTAGCTGACCTCGTTGGTGAGGAGGAAGTTTTTCGCCACCTGCTGGGTGATGGTGGAGGCCCCCACCGGCCGGGCGTCGGAGCCACGGTTACGGAAGTTGGTAATCAGGGCGCGGACGATGGCCTGGGGGTCGAGGCCGGAGTGCTGGTAAAAGCCGGAGTCTTCAGCTGAGAGGAAGGCGTCGCGCACCCGCACCGGAATGGCTTGGATGGGGAGGGAAAAGGCGGCGCTCGCGTGCATATTCGGCGACCATGGAGCCGTCGGCCGCGTGGATGCGCGTCATCACCGGGGGTTCATAGTCGCGCAGGACATTGACGCTCGGGAGGCTGCCGGAAATGTGCGCAATATAAACGCCCACGCCCGCCGCAGCGATCAGACCCATCACCGAGCCGATGGAAAACAGGAAACCGACGAAGCCGATGAGCAGTTTCAACACGTCATACGCCTCCGCAGGGTCGCCATCCCAAACCTGCTAATACCACTTATACAAGGCTGGAGTTCTGTCGCCCCAACCATATTTCAGCGCACCGCGCCGACCAAAGACCGGGTAATGGAAAACGCCGACCCCATCAACCGCCAACGCGGTTAACACACCCTTACTGTGACACCGAAGCCGCAGTGCCCGCGCGCCCGGAAGCCCCGACGACCCCGGCGGCGGTCTCCTGCGGCTCCAGCGGCAGATCAAAGAAGCCCGCAATCGCCTGGGCCACCGCATCGGCGGCTTTCGCTTGCCAATCCGGCTGCGTGAGGGCCGCTTCGTCCGCCTCGTTGGTAAGATAGCCGAGCTCCAGGAGAACGGACGGAATGTCATGGGCCATGAGCACGCGAAAGCGCGCGTACCGGTGCGGATTGGAGTTCATGCCCACCGTGGGGGCCATCTCGTCAATGACAATGTCGGCGAAGGCGTGGGCGAAGGTTTTTGTCTCCTTTCGCAACAAATCGGCGAGGATGCCGCTGACGTCGTCCTCCACCTCCGGCTCCACCGCTCCCGATACGCTGTCGGCGAGGTTTTCCCGCGCCGCGAGGGCGGCGGCCTCGGCGTCGGAGGGTCGTTCCGAAAGCGTGTAAACGGTGGCGCCGCGTACGAAACGCTGGGGGGCAGCGTCGGCGTGGATCGAGATGAAAAGGTCCGCACCGTAGGCCCGGGCAATGCGGATCCGCCGGTTGAGCGACACGAAGCGATCGTCGGAGCGCGTCATGCGCACCGCTAGCCCGGGAACGTCTTCAAGGCGCTCCTTGAGCCGCTCTGCGAAGGCCAGAACCAAGTTTTTCTCGCTGACACCGGACTGGCTGGTGGCGCCCGGATCAACGCCGCCATGGCCGGGATCGAGGACAACCACCGCCTCCGCGCTCGCCGCCGATGAAGGGATTGGGGCGTCAATCCCAGCAACTGCGTGGCGGGCTGCGTTGGTAAACCGGGCCTCCCCCACCTGCATCAGGTCCAGCGTGAGCCGCGCCCTCCCGTCTTCGCGGTCGGGCGTCAATTTTTTGCTCGAAATCAGGGCCGGGGCGGCAAGGTCAAACACAATCCTCGCCGTCGACGGCCCGAGGGCGCCATAGCGCCAATCGGCCACCAGGCCGGCCGCGGGCGCCTCCCCGGATAGGTCGAACGACACGTCATCAAGGTCCACCACGAGGCGCGCGGGCTGGTCCACCACAAAAACGCGGTAGTTCGGGCGTCCGGAAAGATCGAGGACAAAGCGCGTGGCTTCGCCTGCCTCGGTGAACTGCGCCTGGGACGCGGTAATTTCGGCGCGCGCCTGGGGCACCAGGGCGCCCAAAAACCCCAAAACCACCACCAGCGTCTTTAAACCCATCGACTCACAACCCACTTCCCACCAGTCCCAGGGCCGCGACGCCAGGGTCTGCTCCAGCAGAATATCCCCGTTCACCGGGGCCCCCGCACCTCGCGCCGGACGGATGCCCAAGCACCATAGCCTTGCGGGCGCGCGGCGAGTACCGGCAACACCTCGGTGACCGGCGCGGCAAAACGGTGTCTGGGCGGCACATGGCGTATTGTGAACATGAATGTTTGCCGATAGGTTGCGCTCGGCGACGAGTGCCAGGCCAAGTTTCGGACCTGATAGGCACTTTCCGCTATGCCCCAAAGGCTTCGCCTGCCCAAAATTCTTAGGGCGCAAGCGTTTTTGACCTTACACGGCATCCCTCCATGCGCCGTGCGCATGTCTGGTTAAATATTTTTGCGGCATCGTCAGCCCGCGGCCACGCGACTGTCGATGCGGGAGACTTGATACGTTATGGCGAACGGGCTGAGCAGGATGGCTGGCGGCGGTTTCGGGACCGATTGCCGCATGCGCTCCGCCACACCCCGATTCGCCGCCTCCCAAAACACCTACCCTTTGCGAACGGCGGCCACTGGCATCGCCACACCGGCTCAACGAAGCCCCATGGTCCACTTCTGGCTGTCCGCCGCACCCGCTGGTGCCAGCGCAGCATTTGCCGCAGCGGCGCAGGATGCGGGTTCCCCCGCGCCCCGTCCCTTCGCGGCCCTCACCGAAACAACGATCCGCTGGAATGCCCCGCCTGCCCCTGGCGGGCAGGTGCGTTCGCGGGTCCAGGAGCAAAATAATGACGAACAAGATGCTCATCGACGCGATCCACCCGGAAGAAACCCGGGTGGTCGTTTTGCGCGACAAGCGTGTCGAGGACTTTGACTTTGAATCGGCAAGCCGCAAGCCCCTCCGGGGCAACATCTATCTTGCCAAGGTAACGAGGGTCGAGCCGTCGCTTCAGGCGGCCTTCGTGGAGTACGGCGGGAACAAGCACGGCTTCCTCGCCTTCTCAGAAATCCACCCTGACTACTATCAAATTCCCCAGGCCGACCGCCAAGCGCTCATTGCTGAACTGGAAGCCGAAGAAGCCGAGCCGGCACCCAAAGAATCCTCACGGCGGTCGCGGTCGTCGCGCTCACGCAGCAAGTCCGCCAAGTCGGACGCCGCCGCCTCAGACCGGACCGAGAGCGAGGCCGCTGCGGACGAAGATCAGGATCTTGGGGCGGCCGACGAAGCCACCGAATCAGTAGCCCCGGATGCGCTTGAGGCGGATGCCGCAACCGATCCGGATGGGGACGACAGGGCTGAGACCCACGACGGCGAAGCTGTTCACGCAGTGGATGCTGAGGACGTGGAAGCCGCCCCAGCGGAGGCTGAGGCCGCAGACGCATCAGACGAATCAGCCGATGCCCCCGTGGTGGAGGAGGAAGAAACCGCTGAGGCGGACGCGTCTGCTGGCGAAAGCGAGCCTCGCAGCGAGAGCGACGCGGGCCTGGAGGCGGTTGCTGACGACGCCGCTCCCGAAACTGAGGTCGCCGACGCGACAAGCGCCGATGGCGAAGACGAAACGCCTCCCAAGCCCACCCGGCGCCGCCGCTCCACAAAAAAGTCCGACGATGGGCTGGCGGACCCCGTGGTCACCGAGGACGACGAGACCCACACCGTCACGTCCATTGGCGAAGCCGATGCGTTGGAAGAAGTTCCCGAACGGCAGCGTCGGGCACCGCGCAAAAACTATAAAATCCAAGAGGTTATCAAGCGCCGGCAAATCCTTCTCGTCCAGGTCGTGAAGGAAGAGCGCGGCACCAAGGGCGCTGCGCTGACCACTTATCTGTCCCTCGCGGGCCGCTACTCGGTGTTGATGCCCAACACCAACCGCGGCGGCGGCGTCAGCCGGAAAATCACCGACAGCAGCGACCGCAAGCGGCTCAAAAGCCTCGTTGCGGAGCTAGAAGTGCCCGAAGGCATGGGCGTCATCTTGCGCACGGCCGGCGCGGCCCGCACCAAGACCGAGATCAAGCGCGATTTCGAATACCTGTTGAGGCTTTGGGAAAGCGTGCGTGATCTGACGCTCCAGTCCATCGCGCCGGAGCTCGTCTACGAGGAAGGTAACCTCGTCAAGCGAGCCATCCGCGATCTTTATTCAAAGGAAATCGGCGAAGTCCTTGTGTCCGGCGACGCGGCCTACCGCGAGGCCAAGGATTTTATGAAAATGCTGATGCCGAGCCACGCGAAGAACGTGAAACCCTATCGCGAGGCAACGCCCATCTTCACCGCCTACGGGGTGGAGGGACAGCTCGACGCCATGTTCTCCCAGACGGTGACGCTCCCCTCCAGGGGCTCCATCGTCATCAATCCCACCGAGGCGCTGGTCGCCATCGACGTCAACTCCGGCCGGTCCACCAAGGAAAGCAATATTGAGGACACGGCCACCAAGACGAACCTGGAAGCCGCCGACGAGGTGGCGCGCCAGTTGAGGCTGCGGGACCTTGCGGGCCTCATCGTCATCGACTTCATCGACATGGACGACAAGCGCCACATCCGCCAGGTGGAAAAGCGCCTGAAAGATGCGCTGAAAATGGATCGCTCGCGCATTCAGGTGGGGCGGATATCGCCGTTCGGCCTGTTGGAGATGAGCCGGCAGCGCATCCGCCAGGGTATGGTGGAATCGTCCATGACCCAGTGCCCCGCCTGTAGCGGTTCGGGCCACGTGCGTTCCACCCAGTCGGTGGCGCTCTACTGCCTGCGTGCCCTGGAAGAGCACCTTCTGAAGAGCGCCAATAACCACGTGACGCTCCGCACATCGTCGGCGGTGGCGCTTTATATTCTAAACCAGAAGCGTAGTCATCTCAACGAGTTGGAGACGCGATTCGGGCTTGAGATCGGGGTGGATGCGGACGAGCGGGTGAATGGTCAGCATCTTGAGATCGTTCAGGGGCCTGCCGTGGAGCGCGCGCCGGGCGAAGAACCCCCGGTGGCCCAGATCGCCGACGGCGCGGTGGAGGAAGAGGACGAAGCCGCCGAGGCTGAGGCCGCGGACACTGAGGTCGCCGAAGAACGGTCCGGCTCATCATCCCGCAGGCGCCGGCGACGCCGCCGTCGTGGTGGTGGCGAGGACGGCGCGGACGCCCGGGAACGCACCGCTGCGGACGCCGAAGATGCCTCCGCCGACGATGAGGCCGTCGCCGCTGATCAAGAAAGCGACAGCGAGGAGGCCAGCGCCGCCGACGGCGAGCGGGAAGGAGACGGCTCCGGCAACCGCCGCAGTCGCCGCCGCAGGGGTCGCCGGGGCGGCCGGCGCCATCGGCGCGAGGACGAAGGCGCGATCGACGGCGAGGACGTGCACGCAGAGGCGGCCGAAACCGATGCGCCACCCGCAGAAGACGGTGAAGATGCGGGCGAAGACGCGGCGGAGGCGGGTGCTGACGGCGCCCCCGAAATGGATGGCGAAGACCCCATCGACCAGGCCGCGGCCGCCGCGGAGGAGACGCCCGAGGCGGTCGAAGCAGCGGCGCCGGTGGAGATTGAAATAACCGTTCCAGCCCCGGCGGAAGAAAGCGCTGAAGAGGTCGCGGAGGCCATCGGCGCAACAGACGCCGGCGATGGTGGGGAAAAGCCCGCCGCCCGAAATGGCGCAGCCGCCACGAACGGTGCCGCAAAAGAGGCCGAGAAAGACCCCGACGAAGATCCTGCGCCCACCAAAAAGGCCAAAAAGCCTGCGCCCGAGCAAAAAGGCGAGGGAAAGCCCAGGCGCGTGGGCTGGTGGCAACGCCGCTCGTTCTTCTGAGGCCCGTTTCAGCGACGTTCCATCGGGGGCGGCCTGGGGCGGCTTGAACCGAACCCGCGCGAGGACACAAAGCCTGGCGCGGTGCCGAAACCTCATCACAGGCACGTTATGGGCGCTCGGTTAGTCTTATGTGCGCCGCACCGGCACGCTAAGTCTTTTTTGCCCGCAGCGGCTGCCACTGGTGGCGCACGCTGCGTGAGAGTTAAGTGGGTCTTGCAGCGGCAGGTCGCTGCCAAAGGGTGAGGAACGTTGATGCTGCGCAATTTGTTGGCTGCCGGCGCGGTGGTGGTGGCGGGCCTTGCCGCAACGGGCGCCCAAGCCCAGGACGTGTTGTCCCGCGGCGATGTGGAAACCATCGTGCGGGAGTACCTCCTTGCCAACCCTGAGGTGTTGGAAGAGGCGTTTACCGCGCTGCAGACGCGGCGACAGGAGGCGGAGGAGGAGGCGCGCACTGCCTCACTAGTGGCCTATCGCGACGCCCTTGAAGCCTCGCCCCACGACGCGGTGATCGGCAATCCCGAAGGGGACGTCACGCTGGTGGAGTTCTTCGACTATAATTGCGGCTTCTGCCGCCGGGCCATGGACGACCTCAACACCTTGATGGAGGAGGACCCCAACCTTCGCGTGGTGTTGAAGGAGTTCCCGGTCCTGGGCCAGCAATCCATGGAGGCGGCGGCCGTCTCCATCTCCGTGAACCAGCTTCATCCGGAGGCCTACGGTGAGTTCCACGAACGGCTGATGCGCGTCCACGGCCAAGCCGATGGCGATGTGGCCCTTTCCATTGCCGAGGAAATGGAGCTGCCGCGGGCGGCCCTTGAGGAAAACATGCGCTCCGACGACGTGCGTGACGTGGTCCAGCAGGGCTATGAGGTGGCCCAAGCGCTCGGCCTGTCAGGAACGCCCTCCTATGTGGTCGGCGATGCTGTGGAATTTGGCGCTGTGGGCTACGAGCAGCTCAAGGTCCGCATCAATCAGGCGCGCTGCGGCGAAGCCGTTTGCTGATGGTGCCCATGCACTGAGGTCAAGGGTGATGCGCCTCCCGTAGACGCACCGCCCCGCGGGCCCCACATACCGCAAGCACACTGGCGAAGTGGTTAGACCGTGCGAGGGTCGGGGCAGTCGATTGCCGCCCGCGCACCCTTGCGTTTGCGTCGGTGTGGGCTCAACGTTGATTCCACAAGGGGCGTGGCATCCCAGTTTCGTTTGGGGGGCACCCGTCATCACATGAAGGGACCGTGCGGGGTGCGCTGAGCACCGCGCGTGATCAGATGGCAAAATCCAATATCGACGAAGCGGCAATCAGGGCGCTGGCCGCGCTGCTCCATGAATCCGACCTTTCCGAGATCGAAATCGTTGAGGGCGACAGCAAGCTGCGCGTGGCGCGTCAAATTCAGCCGCCACCGCCCACTGCGGTCGTGGCGGCACCGGCCGCTCAGCCCATCCCCACCCCCAGCCCCGCAGAGACTGCCGAGGCGGCGGCCGCACCCACCCCCCGCGGCGGCGAGGGCGCGGTTCTTTCGCCCATGGTGGGAACGGCCTATCGCGCACCCGAGCCAGGCGCGCGGGCGTTTGTGGAGGTGGGCGACATGGTGCGGGTCGGCCAGGTGGTCATGATCGTCGAGGCCATGAAGACCATGAACCAGATCATCGCCGAAACCGCCGGTGCCGTCCGCGAAATTTTTGTGGAAGACGGACAGCCGGTGGAGTTCGGTGAGCCGCTGCTGGCGATCGGCTGATGTTCCAAAAAGTTCTCATCGCGAACCGCGGTGAGATTGCCCTGCGCGTCCTGCGAGCCTGCAAGGAGCTGGGCATCGCCACGGTCGCTGTCCACTCCACCGCCGACACAGACGCCATGCACGTCCGACTGGCGGACGAATCGGTGTGCATCGGCCCCCCAACGGCGGCCCAAAGCTATCTCAATATCCCTGCGCTGGTGGCGGCCTGCGAGATCACCGGCGCCGATGCGGTCCACCCGGGCTACGGCTTCCTTTCGGAAAACGCGCGCTTCGCCAACATCTTGGAAGCTCACGGGATTACCTTCGTGGGCCCCACGTCCGATCAGATCCGGGTCATGGGCGACAAAATCGAAGCCAAACGTCAGGCGAAATCATTGGGGCTTCCCGTGGTGCCGGGCTCGGAAGGTGCGGTGCGCACCGACGGAGAGCTTCGCCAGGTGGCGGCGGAGGTGGGATACCCGGTCCTCATCAAGGCGAGCGCCGGCGGCGGCGGCCGGGGGATGGCTGTGGCCCGCTCCGCCGAAGAGGTGGTGCAGGTGGCCGCGCGCGCCCGGGCCGAAGCCAAGGCTGCCTTTGGCAACGACGAAGTTTATGTGGAGCGGTATCTGGCAACGCCGCGCCACATTGAAATTCAAGTGCTCGGGGACGGGCGTGGCGGTGCCATCGCCCTTGGCGAGCGGGACTGCTCGCTCCAGCGGCGACACCAGAAAGTTTGGGAAGAGGCCCGCTCGCCCGCCCTCAACGAGGACGAGCGCGAGGCGATCTACGCCACGTGCGCCAAAGCCATGCAGGACATGGGCTATCGCGGCGCCGGCACCATCGAGTTCTTGTACGAGAACGGAGAGTTCTTCTTCATCGAGATGAACACCCGCCTCCAGGTGGAGCATCCGGTGACGGAGATGATCACCGGGCTAGACCTCGTCCATGCGCAGCTGCGGGTGGCGGCGGGGGGCGACATTGGCGTGCGCCAGGATGACATTCGCTATGCCGGCCATGCCATTGAGTGCCGTATCAACGCCGAGCACCCGGAAACCTTCGTGCCCTCGCCGGGCACCATCACCCACTATCACCCACCGGGCGGGCTCGGGGTGCGCGTCGATTCGGCCGTTTACCAGGGCTATAAGATCCCGCCCCACTATGACAGCTTGATCGGAAAGCTCATCGTGCACGGCAACAGCCGGGTGGAGTGCCTGATGCGCCTGCGCCGATCCCTGGACGAATTCGTGGTGGACGGGGTGAATTCCACGCTCCCGTTGTTCCGCCGCCTTATTCACCATCCCGACATCGCCAACGGCGCCTACGACATCCACTGGCTGGAGAACTTTTTGGCCAAGGGCGATGATGCATGACGAGTGCGCCCGACAACATCGTCCTCGAGATTACCCCCGAGGTGCTGTTGAAGGCGTATGCGTGCGGAATTTTCCCCATGGCCGAATCGGCCGAAGACCCGGGGCTCTATTGGATTGAGCCGGAGCGCCGCGGGGTTTTGCCCCTCGATACTTTTCATGTGCCGCGCCGATTGGCCCGGCTGGTGCGCCAGGACCGGTTCACCGTGCGCGTCAACACAGACTTTGAAGGGGTTATGGACGGGTGCGCCGCCCCCGCGCCGGGCCGCCAGCGCACCTGGATCAATACCCGGATCCGCCAGCTTTATACTAGTCTGAACCGCATGGGTTCAGCTCACTCGGTGGAAGCGTGGATGGGCGATGAACTGGTGGGCGGGCTCTACGGCGTCAGCCTTTGCGGGGCATTCTTTGGGGAATCGATGTTTTCCGAGGTGCGCGACTCCTCCAAGGTGGCGCTGGTCCACCTGGTGGCACGGCTACGACTGGGCGGTTTTCAGCTCCTCGATGCCCAGTTCATCACCGATCACCTCACCCAGTTTGGCGCCGAGGAAATCAGCCGCCGCGCCTATCAGAGCCAGCTCGACGACGCGCTGAAACTGGTGGGCGACTTTCGCTCCGACCTGCCGCTGACCGGCGCCGAAGCCCTCGCCGCCCTTAATCCTCAATGACGTTGGGATCGATGGTGGGGTCAGCCACCTCCCGGAATGGGCGGCGCGGAGGAAGGGGAAACCAGCCCGGTGGCCGGTCTATGAGGCCCATTTCGTCCTGGGCGAACTCTTCGGCATCAAAGCCAGGCGGCGGCGTCACCGAAGAGCGTAGCGAGCAGTTTTTCAGCCACACGTCATAGACCGGGTGGTCCACCGCGTTGAGGCCGGGGCTGGCGGCAAACATCCAGCCGTTAAAAATCCGCCGAATTTTGGAATCGAGCGTGATCTCGTCCACCTCGGCAAACACCATGGTGTTGGGCTCTTCGGTGGGGGGCTGGGTGTGGCAGGTGCGCGGGGTGACGCGCAGGGCACCGAACTGCACGGTTTCGCCCATGTAGACGTCAAAGGAGATTATGCGGCCCGTGACCTTGTCGAGGCCGGAAAACACCGCGATGGGGTTTTCGATGGGCTCCGCGGTCGCCGTCGCCACGCCGGTGGCAACAGCAAGAAAGGCTGCCAAAAATACTCGAAACATTCTTTTGCTGCCTACACCTTCGTCGCAACGAACCGGAGCCGGACATAGTCCGCCGTCCACTGCCCTTCATGGTCGCGCAACGAAGGAGACAATAAAGCCTCGATCTCGTCGATGATCCGCTCTCCCTTCGCCCCCGCAGCGTGGAAGAATGGGGCGCGAAAGGTTTCGATCCAACCAACAACGCCGCCTGGCAGCGGCGTAGGGCGATTGAACGACACGATCTTGTCCACCTTGAAACCGCCCTCCCCCAGCATGTCAGCATACTGGGTGGTGGTGGGAAAGAACCAGGGGAAGGCGTGCCCTTCGTCGATGCCGTGCTTATGGGCGACCGCACGCATAGCGGTCACGATGGCAGCCACATTGCCATGGCCGCCGAACTCGCCCACGAAGCGCCCCCCGCGTTTAAGGGCCCGCGCCACACCATCAATCACGTCCCTTGCATTGGTCATCCAATGGAGGGCGGCGTTGGAAAACACGGCGTCGAACTCCTCATGGAAGGAAAGCGCGTCGCCGCTCTCGTGGCGCACATCAAGCCCTCGCGCCCGCGCGCTTTCCACGAACTCCTTGCTGTGGTCGACGCCCACCACCTCGGCACCCCTTGCCACAAGCTTGTGGGTGAGCACGCCATCGCCGCAACCGAGATCCAAAATGCGCTCGCCTTTCTGCGGTTCTAGCCAGTCCACGACGCTCTCGCCGTGATCGGACACGAAACGGGCGTTCCGCTCATAGACGTCCGTGGACCAGGTTTGCTCCGTGGTCTGGCGTTGCATTTGGGCTTTTCCCTCGGCAGAGGCCGCAGCGGTAGCGCGCGGCTCTTGAGATTCTTCTACACGATATCAGGCGGCCGGTTCCAATCGGTCGATGGCCGCGCGCAGCTTATCAAGCCTTGCCGCCGTCTCTTCGCGCTTGCGCCGCTGTTCAGCGATGGTGTCGGCGTCAGC
Source organism: Pseudomonadota bacterium (assembly GCA_039189655.1). Classification (GTDB taxonomy): domain Bacteria; phylum Pseudomonadota; class Alphaproteobacteria; order Rhizobiales; family Amorphaceae; genus Acuticoccus. The sequence goes on from JBCCYN010000013.1 coordinate 18,066, forward strand.
CTTCTCGAGAAAATTGCTGTTGGAGAGCCGGCCGTCGATCTTCGCCAGATCCCGCTCCAGCCGCGTCGTTTCTTTGGCAAGGCGCGCCCGCTCCGCATCGAGGTCGACGAGACCAACAAGGGGAAGGCAAACGACCACATCGTGAACGACGGCCTGGGCAGAATTGGCCGGCGCAATGTCGTCGGCAATAATATCGGCCGCGCGCGCGAGGCGCTTGATGGCGGCATCGTGCCGCTCCAGCCAGGTCCTGTGGAGGTCGTTGGCGCCGACCACGACGATATCCGCTTCTAGGGCCGCCGGGACGTTGGTTTCGGCACGCACCGAGCGCACGGTGGCAATGAGGTCCACCACGAAATTGATTTCCGCCGCGGCCGATTCGTCGGTGAGCCCGCCGTCGGGCCAGCGCGCGTGGATTAATAAGGTTTCTCGGGTGTGTTCCGCGTTTTGGGCGGTGATTTCCCACAGCTCCTCGGTGAGGAAGGGCATGAACGGGTGGAGGGTCTTCAAAATCATGTCGATGACCGCCGCCGTGGTGGCACGCAGCTCGGTCTTTTCCGGCCCGTCCGGCCCGATGAGGACCGGTTTTGCCAATTCCAAATACCAGTCGCAGAAGGTGTTCCAGGTGAAGCGGTAAATGGCGGCGGCGGCATCGTTGAAGCGATAGGCCTCGATGGCTTTGGAGACATCGGCTTCGGCGTGGGCCGCCTCTGTAAGCACCCAGCGCGAAAGAGTGGATTGGGCGGCGGCGGGATCGAAGGACGGATCGATGCGGCACTCGTTAAGGGCCGCGAAGCGCGTCGCGTTCCAAAGCTTGGTGGCAAAGTTGCGGTAGCCCTGGACCCGCGCCTTGGCGATTTTCACGTCGCGCCCCTGGGCGGCCAGTGCCGCCAGGGTAAAGCGCAGAGCGTCGGCGCCGAACTCGTCCATCAGATCCAAGGGGTCAACGACGTTGCCCTTGGATTTTGACATCTTCGCCCCCTTCTCGTCGCGGACGAGGGCGTGGATGTAGACGGTGCGGAAAGGTTCCTGGTTGAGGAGGTGCAAACCCATCATCATCATCCGGGCGACCCAGAAAAAGATGATGTCAAAGCCGGTAGAAAGGACGCTGGTGGGGTAATACTGCCGCAGCTCAGGCGTGCGCTGGGGCCAGCCGAGGGTGGAGAACGGCCAGAGCGCGGAGGAGAACCAGGTGTCGAGGACGTCCTCATCGCGGTAGAGGACCGTCGGGCCTTCACCGGGTTCGGCCCAGGCTGCGAGGGCATCAGGCCGCTCGCGAAACTCCACCGCGCCGCCAAAGTGTTTTTCTGCGGCGCGCCGCGCATCGTCTTCGTTGCGCTCCACGAAGATGGTGCCGTCGGGTCCATACCAGGCCGGGATCTGGTGCCCCCACCAGAGTTGCCGCGACACGCACCAGGGCTGAATATTCTCCATCCAGTCGAAATACGTCTTCGCCCAGCTTTCCGGCACGAACTGGGTTCGGCCGTCGCGAACGGCCTCGATGGCCGGTTCGGCAAGGCGCTTGGCGTTGACGTACCACTGGTCCGTTAAGAAGGGCTCCACCGCCACGTTGCTGCGGTCGCCGTAGGGCACCTGGTGGACGTTGGCCTCGATCTTTTCGAGATAGCCGCCCTCCTCCATCGCCCGATTGATCCACTTGCGGGCCTGGTAGCGGTCCAATCCTTCCAGTGCGTCAATCATTTCGGCAAGCGCCGCCTCGTTAACTCCCTTCAGGAAGTCACCGTTCCCGGCGAGGCGCACGGCCGCCTCTTCATCAAAAATATTGATGAGACGGAGGTCATGGCGCTTGCCCACATCAAAGTCGTTGAAGTCGTGGGCGGGCGTGATTTTCACCGCCCCCGATCCTTTCTCAGGGTCGGAGTAAAAGTCGGCGACGATGGGAATGCGGCGGCCCACCAGCGGTAGGATCACGTGCTTGCCGACGAGGTCCTGATAGCGCTCATCGTCCGGGTGGACGGCGACGGCAGTGTCACCCAGCATTGTCTCTGGCCGCGTGGTGGCAACGACAATGAAAGTGGACGGGTCTTCTGGATCGAAGGTTTTGTCGGCCAGGGGATAGCGGAAGTGGGCGAGCTCACCCTTCACCTCCCGCGATTCCACCTCCAGGTCGGAGATGGCCGTGAGCAGCGCCGGGTCCCAATTCACCAGGCGCTTGTCGCGGTAGATGAGGCCCTGCTTGTGAAGCCGCACGAAGACGGTGAGCACCGCATCCGACAGCCCCTCGTCCATGGTGAAACGCTCGCGCGACCAGTCGCAGGAGGCGCCAAGGCGGTCTAGTTGGGATTTGATGGCGCCGCCCGACTGGGCCTTCCACTGCCACACCCGCTCCACGAAGGCATCGCGGCCGAGGTCACGCCGGCTTGCATTGCCCTCGGCGGCAAGCTGGCGCTCCACCACCATTTGCGTCGCGATGCCAGCATGGTCTGTGCCTGGCTGCCACAGCACATTCTTGCCGCGCATGCGATTATAGCGGACCAAAATGTCCTGGAGGGTGTTGTTAAGGGCGTGGCCCATGTGGAGGGAGCCCGTCACGTTGGGTGGCGGGATGACGATGCAGAACGGGTCCGCACCCCGCTCAGCGCCCGCTCCGGCGGCGAAGGCGTTGGCGTTTTCCCAAAGTCCGCGGATGCGCGGCTCAATGGATGCTGCGTCGTAGGTCTTGTCGAACATGTGGCACACCTTTGTCGCGGTGTGCCTAAGACCCCTCACCGGCCGTCGTCAATGCGCGATCCACCGTCCCCATGCTGAGGGGACGCCATGGACCATCGCCTTCCCGGCACATGGTGGAGCGTCCGCGCAAAAGCTCGCGATTGCGCTCCGTGACGTGAACGATTTCGCGGCAGGCGCGATAGTTGATGAGATGGACCGGGCCGGGGGTGATCACACCCTTCGCAGTCCCCCCTTCCCACGGCACCGGGATACCGCCCTTGCTTGACGCAAGCGCCGTCTCTTGGGCGGCAAGGGCGGCTGCTTCAGCGTCTTCGCTAAGCACCGAAAATAGGCTGACGGGGGCAAGGGTGCTCGTCGCCGGCGCGCCATGGGCAGCGATCAGCGGTTCGGGGGAGCCACCGCCAAAGCTACTGCAGGCGCCGAGGAGAACACATCCCAACAGCGCCGCGGATCGCCGTTTGTCCCACACGCTCGGAAACCTCGCCCTGAAGGCCCGCGCAGCAATTCGCACCGACCACTCCTGATACTCAACCAACGACGCACACCATCTTCACTACACGTTCTGAATCAAAAGTTATGAAGCGCCCTACCCCCGCGGAAGGGTCACCATCACTCGAAGGCCCCCAAGCGGCGATTTTTCCAGGTAGAGATCACCGCCATAAAGGTCGACGAGCTCTGAAACAATAGACAGCCCAAGTCCGCTGCCCGGCTTGGATTGGTCGAGCCGGCGGCCCCGGGAGAGCGCTTGCTGCCGCTGCTCCAGGCTAAGCCCCGGGCCATCATCGTCGATGGTGACGCGCAGCATCCCGGCGCGACCCATGAGCGTCGAGCGGGCTGGATCAACACTGATTTCAATGCGCGAACGCGCCCATTTCAGCCCGTTGTCGACAAGGTTACCGACAATTTCTTCAAAATCTTGCTGCTCGCCGGCAAATTTTAGGGTCTCGCTCACCGCCAGGGTGACAACAATGCCCCGCCGCTCGCCGAGCCGGGACATTGCACGATGGAGCCGTAACAACGCTCCCGACACCTCGGTCGAGGCACCGATCATGCGCTCCTTCGCGGCCATCTGCGCCCGCTCCAGGTAGTAGCGAACCTGTTTTTGCATGATGCTGGTTTGCTCGCCCACCGACTTTGCGAGCGGCCCATCATCTAGCGCCGCGTCGTTGGTGAGGACGCTGAGCGGCGTCTTGAGGGCATGGGCAAGGTTGCCCACGTGCCGCCGTGCCCGCTCCAGGGTCGCCGTGTTGGCGTCGATCAACTCGTTGAGTGCCTCGGCCATGGGCGCAATTTCCACGGGATAGTTCTTGCCCACATGGCGGGCTGCACCCTCCTGCACGGCCGTCAGTTCATGGCTGAGGCGGCGGATGGGACGCAGGCTGAAGCGCCATTGGACAAACGTCATGGCGATGAGAATCGCTGCAAAGGTCCCGAGGAAGATGGCAAGCTGGGTGGTAAAGCGCGCCGTGTCATCGCCGATGGCGTCGGCTTGTCCACTCACCAGAGCGAGAAGCCAGCGGTCTTCCTCAAGGGCGATCCGCTGGGCCACGACCCGCAGTTCATCCCCCGCCGGCCCGACGCCATAGCCCTGAAAAAGTGCACCCGGCGCCAAGTCCTGAAGACCCTCGGCCATGGGCACCGTATCACCAGCAAGGGATTCGCTCCCGAGCACGACGTCGGAATTGGAGGCGTCGATGACCGCCCAGTACCAGCCGGAAAGGGGAAGCAGGAAGCGCGGCTCGCCAAGATCGGGGTCGAGCTCTGCGACGAGCTCCGACTCCCGCTCGGCCAGTTCACCAATGAGGATGGAGAGATAGACGTTGAGTGTCGCGTCATAGCGCTTTTCAACGGACTCCCGGAATGCGGACGACAAAATGACGCCCGTCGCAATGAGCGCGCAAACGCTCCATGCGAGGGAGGATAAAAGGAGGCGGGTGGAGAGTGATCTAAGCCGCATTCGTCGGTGGCGTAATGCGATACCCGAGGCCTCGAACAGTCTCGATGATGTCGGACTGAAGCTTCTTGCGAAGACGGCCTATAAATACCTCTATCGTATTGGAGTCGCGGTCAAAATCCTGATCATAAAGATGTTCGGTAAGCTCCGTCCGCGACACGATGCGGCCCTGGTGGAGCATTAGATACGCAAGCACCCGGTATTCGTGGGAGGTGAGCCGCACCAGCTTGCCATCAACAGTGACCTTGCTCGCCCGAGAATCCAGATGCACCGGCCCACAGCGAAAATCGTTCGTGGCACTCCCCACCGAACGGCGAATAAGTGCGCGAACGCGGGCCAGTACCTCCTCCATGTGGAAGGGTTTCGACACGTAGTCATCGGCGCCAGCGTCGATACCGGCCACCTTGTCGCTCCAACGATCGCGCGCGGTGAGCACGAGCACCGGCATGGTTCGCTCAGCCGCCCGCCACTTCTCAAGGATGGTGATGCCGTCGATTTCCGGCAGCCCAAGATCGAGAATAACTGCGTCGTATGGCTCGGTATCGCCAAGGAAATGCCCCTCTTCCCCGTCGAACGCTGCGTCGACCACGAAGTCGGCCTTCTTCAAGGCATCGCAAAGCTGGCGATTGAGATCTCGGTCGTCCTCCACCACGAGAAGCCGCATCGTCAAAATTCTCCTACCGGATCGGCTGCCCGCTTTCGGCATCAAGGACATGACGCCGAACTCGGCCGTTGGAGCGCAAGGTGGTCGCCTTATAGACGAGCCCTCCTGCCGTGTCGCACAATCGCAGCCGAAGCATCTTGCCGCCGAGCGTACGCCGCACCTCCTTGGGTCGAACCGCGCGGCCCGACTGGACCGCACTGCGCTGGTCGTGACGCGACAAGCAGGCGCCCTGCGCGAGCGCCGGGTCGGCGCCGGCAACAGGCGTGGCGAGGACACCCAAAATGACAAGGGGGCGCAAAGCGCTGAACATGACGCAGAACCTACTGCTAGCGCCGTGAATCGCGCATGAACGTCAGCCGTTCCTCGGTAAGAATATTTTCGTTTCAGCGACGCTTTCTTGTCCGGCAAAGAGACGACCAGGCCGCGTTGTGGCCCCGCACTTGACGAACCGTGCCTCGCGTATCCTCCGCAGACCAGGTGATCGGCGAAAAGGCACGGCAGGACGGACTAGTCCCGGCGGAACCCGTCGTCTGGCAGCCCGCCAGCAAGATCATCAAAGGGAGCGCGCTCAGCTTGACGGCGCGCTGCAAGGGCAGCATCGGTACGGTCATTCTCGCGCTCCAATCGTCTGAGTTCGAATTCGGCCAGTCGTCGCTCGAGGCGTTCTTTGAACGCTGCGCCAACGACAACACGACCGGCGTGGTATCCCGCCGTCCCAGCGAGCATGACGCCAATGGCAAGGCCGGCGGCACCGCGCCAGCCCATGAGCGACCACAAAGATGTCAGGATGCTCACAACGCATCCTCGGCAGGCGGCCCCTCAGCCCGGCGGATTGCGTACCGCCACAGGAGCGTCCCTCCGATGGCAGCCATGACTCCAAGGGCAAGGACAAGCCCTAAGACAGTGCCGTCGTTCAGCGAACTCACGTTCCTCGCCACCTCGACGCCCGTGGTGGCGATGGCACCCACAGTCATCGCGGCTCCGGCGCTCGCGATGGGAGTTGCGGCACGTGCGCCACTTTCCCGGCTCGCCTCACGGGTTGCGCGGTCGTCAACGGCTTTTGCGAGGGCGGCCAGCGTTGCCGCGTCCGCCGCACCATCTGCGTTTAGGCCGCGCCGGGCCTCAAAGCGCATCACAGCGTCCCGCGTCCGGCCACCGAACTCACCATCCGCTTCAAGGGCGTAGTTGAGGACGTTGAGGTCACGCTGCAACGCTTCCACGTCCTTGCCCCGCGAGCCGAGCCTGAGGGTGCGAGCACCGAGCGGCATGTCCACCGCTTGAGGTGCGCCATTGCCAGGCGCGGCGGCACCCGGCGGCCAGCGAATGCCATCCGGCAGGATCGAGGCGGTGCGGAAGATAGAGCGTTTGACCTGGTCACCAACGTTCCCGTTGACCACGGTCACGGTCCCGTTGGGATGGACGTCCTCTACGATGCCGACGTGTCCATAAAGGGGGTTCTTACCGCGCGGAAAGACAACAATCGCACCCCGGACGGGTTTATTTAGGCGCGTTCCGTAGCGCGTAAAGGAGCGCGCCAAGGCCGACCTGGTGGATGGATATCCGCAATTGACGAGGGAGCCGTTTACGGCCACTGCGCACCAGGCATCCTCGTCATTGTTCCACCAGTCGATTCCGGACTGCTTACCCCACTGGACGATCAGTTCGTTGTGCTTGGGGCCTTTGATCTCACGCAAGCCAATGTGATTGGCCAAGTAATCAAGCCACGGCGCACGCTCGGCCATGTTGCACTCCTACATTTGATTTTTAGGGTGTGTTTGGGATCTGGCCCGGCCTACTGGGCCGGGTTTTCCAGATCATCCAGCCTGTCGGCGATTTGCTGCACGGCCTTCACCAACGGCGCAATCAGTTCTTCGTAGCCGATGGATTTCACATCCGCACCACCGCTGCGCGAATGATCTTGGAAGCCTCCAAACTCGACGCCCAATTCGAACATCGCCGCTTCGAGATCCTGCGCGATGAAACCGTGGTGGAACCGCTGGCGCTTCTTCGAGCCTGCCTCCGGCGCGGTCCAATCCTCATCTTCTGCGACTTCGGGGGGACGCTGATAGTCTTCCCGGAAGTTCCAGCGGAAATCCACCGGCCGCAGGGCGCGCAAGAAATCGAGCCCGAGCGCGGTGTCGCGAATGTCGGCTTTGTCGCGGGCATCGGAACGGTTTTGCACAGCTCCGTAAGTATAGGTGGTCGCCTTTGAGTTACCGAGCTGCACCTGGTTGGAACCAGTAACAGTGGCCTGGTACCCCAACACCGACGAATTAGAGATGTCGTCCGAAACACCGTGGAAAGCATTGCGCCCAATACCGGTATTGTTCGCGCCGTTCCCCAGCGTGAGCCCGGCCCCCATACCCACAAGTGTAACACCGGTACAGGACGCGGTGTCGCGAGCTGCGCTAGCGCCAATAATCGTATTGCGGTGACCATCAGCTATAGAACAACCGGCGCGGTGCCCAACGGCGGTGTTCGATTCGCCTTCCCTGACGACCTCCAAGGCGCGCTTGCCCATAGCGGTATTCTTGCTGCCGCTCGTTACGGCATTCAGCGAACCTTCACCCAACGCAGTCGTCTCGATTTCATCGGACGCACCGCGGTTGATCACAAGCCCGTTGGAAAAGCGTAGCGAATCGCCAGACAGCGAAGCGGTGCCGCTATCCGTAATCACCTGAAGCGATTTATTTCCCGCAAGCGTGGAAAAGCGGACATTGCCGGCGGAGTTGTCAACACGGACATCGCGGTTACCCCCCGCTCCTTCCAGCCGAAATTCGCCACCGCTATTGGCGGTGTTCATCGCGCCAAACGTCATCACGCTGTCAAGGGACAGTTTCGAACCGTCATGGTTGGGGCCGTAAGTGCCCTTCGTCCGGTTCGCCGGGAAGATCATACCCCAACCATTGGAGTCGTTCCCAAAAATCATGTGCTGGGAGTCGCTTTGGACCCGCAAAAACGCGCCAGTCCCCGATGTGTTCCCGTTTGCCGCGTTACCATAGGCGACAAGGTCGCCCGCAATTTGCCGAATGAATGTACCCGTACGCTGGGTCGTCGGCTCGACAACAAACCGAACCGAAGAAACCGTGAGCTTGCCTCGAGCAAGCCGGCAACCGTCCGCGGCTGTACTTGAACCGAGCACCATGCGCCCGTTTTGCATAAGGCAAACCGCGCTCGTGCCGTCCACAAGAACAACCGGCACGTTCGCCGTGGCACCCACTTCAAAGTTGAAGTCAGAAAGCGCCAGTATGCCACCTGTTTGGCGAATGATCGTGTCGTTCGGTTCGTTGGTGGTGGCGTAGAGGCTGGAGATGGTGATCTCACCATCGTACATCTCAATACTTGAGCGGGAGCCATCGAGGGCAAGCCCATTGATCGTACCAAACGGCCTCTTTCCGTTCGACGCCTCAAAAATCAAACGAGACTGGAACGGGGTGCAGTTCGTCATCTTGAGGTCGTCGACTTCGCCGATGCGGAAGCCGATCGTATTGCCGTCGGTGAATATATTGATGAGCGAAGGAACACCGGCAAATTCGTACGGCCACACGCGGCAATTTCGCAATTCCACCGTATCGCGCGATCCGTCGAGCCAGATGCCCTCATTGAATGAGCCGCACTCTATGTCCTCGAAGATTGCACCACCACAGTTTCCGACAGCTTTAATGCCATCGTAGGCCTGGCGAAAGCGCAAAGCGGTAAGCCGAACTCGGAACTTATTCTCAACATTTACAGCGGGCGGGTATCTGACAAGTGTCCCCCGAGACGATGCACTCGACTGGTCGAAGTCAATTTCGATGTCTTGGATCGTCGTATAGTGGTTTATTACCCGGATAACGCCGGACGCGTTTAGGGGAAAATTCGTATCGACCTTGATCTGGGTCTTACCTCGCCCATCGCCGATAATACGCTGATTTGTTACCGCAGTCGCTAGCGCCCCAGTAATGTAGTACGTACCACTTTCAATGAAGACGTTCCGGCCAGAATTGAAAGCACGGCGAAGCGCAGCAGTATCATCGGTGCTGCCATTTCCCCTCGCTCCTGCCTGTCGAGCAGTAACGGTGTTTCCGGCGAGCTTCCAGAAGCCTCCAGCCGCATCGCTAAATCCCAAACCGTCGGCGGGGAGACTATTGACACGTTCGTACCGGGCAATTCCACCATCAGTTTCAGTATTGTAGCCACGCGTTTCAATTGCTCTGATCGACGTCGGAATATTTGTCGCTTCAGCTTCTGCACGTGTTGAAATACTCGTGAGCAACGCCTCGGCGCCGGCCACAGTGGGAAGCGAGGCAAAGTCTACCTTCCCGTTATCTGAGTCAACGGAAAACGATTCCGTCCAAGTTGAGCCGTCAGGCGAAACCTTTAATGAAAATTCGTCAGAACCAAGGAGACCAAACTCGGCACGTCCGCTATAGTTCGTCTGGAACAGATGCGACGCAGTATTATCGTCATCATTCTTGTTAACGTAGACACGGGCACTACCGGTAGGATTACTTGCCGTGTTGTCGGGCTCGAATAGCACAGCCTCAGACGCCACTTTAAGCCGCGTCGTGTCCTCATTGGCGACCGTGTTGACGCCAATGCGCGGCACGATGTCGGAGGCCCCAACTGCGGTCAGGATCTCCCAGTCTGAGCCATCATAGTAGAGGATAGCACCCTCGGAACGGCTAAAGGCGACCCAGCCTTCACGGGGTGCAAAGAACACCCATGCACCGTCCTGGTAAGTGGCTATGTTGAGCTCTTTTCCCGTCCACGCACCACTCGCAGTCGGTCCTACGATGTATCGGTCACCTTCCGACGCTGCGGCCGGGGGGGCGCTGCGGCTCCGATCTTCCACCGCCAATTGCACCAGAGAATCAATACGCCTGAGGGCATCGTTCACCGTTACATGCTTCTGGGACTGGCTGGCCTCCAGATAGGGCAGCTCCAGATTAAGGCTGTTGGACATTTAGCGTCACCTCATAAGGCACGCCGGCCCCGAAGCCGGGTGCAATCTGGGCGACGCGGATCGAAACAGTATCGACCGGGCCGCCGAAATCGGCCGTTTGTCTGGCCAGCGAATAGTTGTAGGAAGGCACGGTGCGCTCCGCGGAGCGCTTTACGGTCGTGCCGTCGAGGATCTCGATCAGGTAGCGCTCTTCGCTCTCGCCGAGCGGCACATCCACGCCGTCCAGCCATTGATCCCCGCCGATGCGGGTACGCCTGATCCACGATATTATGACTACGCCGTTCAGCGGATTGAGTACCGCTCGCCCGTGGACAGGCGACAACGGCTTTTTGGCACGACCCGAGACCGTGAAGTCGAAGGTCGTTACATCCAGACCACCGATCCCCTCATCCAGAGGGCCCACCCGGAAGGTGCGTTCCACACCGACCATGTCGTCCGCGCTTTCGATTGCAGGAAGCTTGGCGTCAATGACCGCGAAGAACGCTCCTGGAAGTATACCAACCGCAGTGGCATCCTCTGTACCGGCTTGCCCCCGCAGAAGATTTGTGAGGCGATAGGTCCGCTCGCCGATCAGCGTTGCGTTTTGGAACTGGATGACTTCCCAAGATCCATCGGCAGCATTCACAGCAATGGCATTCGCGCCTTCCAGCACATCCATGGGATCACGAGAACTAAACTGCCCGGAGAACAGTACAACATCCATGGAATCGCCGTAGTCCCACCGACTTGTGGGTCGGCCCGGGCGCGGCACGCCGACCACTTGGCCAGCGTTGACCGGATCGGATAATGTGGTGACGAGGTTGAACGCTCCCCCACTTGTGGCACGCCAAACCCCAACTTCGTTTGGCCAAGGCCTCGCAAATACAGCCATATGAGGCCAGCTAGGCTGCACCGTGTCGTCAATAAGCGGAAGGTTGAGGCCGAACGCTACCGGCGGCGCTAGAGTCACCAGCGAGATGGGAGGTGTTGGCGATCCCACTCTAGGAATGGGTGCAAGCACAGAGCGGTCGAGGGTTCGCGCCGTTACTTCACGATGACCAAGATCGTCGATCTCTTCGACGATAACCTCCCGATCACGCTCCCCTTCTCGCAAGTTGATAACGTCGCCCGGCATGATATCGATTTCGCTGGGGGGCAATGCGAAGCGGAGCTTCGTGCGGCCTGACCAACGCGCGGCCAGCGCTGTTTGCGCCAGCTCGGCCGCCAACCCATCATTCATGCTTGCCGAAACGGAAATTTCTTCCGTCTGTAGGGCAGAGCTTTCCGGTGGACTAAAACTTGCACTCCCCACCTGGTACTCTCGACCACTATCGAAGTATCGTAGCCTTTGCTCTATCGGCAAAGAACTGGCTTCCTCACGGCTTTCAAATACAAGCGGCGCTCCATTTCCGAGGTCTACAAGACTTTCCTCGTCAACGAGATCGGTTGCGTTACGGTCAAGTCCCGCAAATCGAATGCCTGTCCCAGTATCAACAGCCACCACTGAAAGGGCAGCGGTCAGAGGTTCCAACACACTCCGAAGGCTCTGCGGCGATGCCACAATGAAACCATCGAGCACAGTCGGTGCGGCCACGACCTCGGGCGGATCAAGATCCCAACTTGCAAAGAGTTCGCCCACTAGTTCTGCAAAGGGCGCACCACCAAGTCGGCCCGACAACCAGTGCCCACGCTCCCAGTTGTCACCGTCCGACCACACATCGAGGCGATGCGGAAACGCTGGCCAAGGCCGCGAATCCCATGTCCAAACATGGACCGTCGCAGGATCCACCATGCGTCCATTGTAGTCCGTCGAGATGGGATTGAAGTTATCGATATCGCTTGAATATTCTGGATCGAACGCTCCGAGCATAGCTTCAAGGTACGATCGTTGCATTTGATCGTCGCGCCGACCGGATGAAAAGTAAGGAAATCGAGATTCAGAGCTCTTGGGATCATAAAACACGTTTGGCTGGTTCGCGCCCCGATCAACGGCGGGGCAACCGACTTCCGTAAACCAAACCGGTTTGGATCGAGGAACCCAAGAAGTTTTATTGTTATCTTCTACACCTGCAACACGGTTATAGTGCCTGGTACGCCACCAACGCCTCAGATCTTTGAAACGAAATACCCAGTGCTTGCCGTAATCACCGTCTGATATAGGAGTTCTGATTTGATTTATACGATCATCTTTATTTTTATAATACCAATCAAACCCTTCACCGCCGTATATATTACTGGTTAGGTATTCCACATCGTGTGGGGTATGCGCGAGATCTTGGTCAGCGTGCTCGCCATCGCGCCAATCCGAAAGTGGCCAGTAGTTATCGATACCTATGAAATCGATGTCGTTATCCGCCCACAGCGGATCGAGATGGAAGGTGACATCACCGTTTCCTGGGTGATGACCAAAATATTCTGTCCAATCCGCTGCGTAGGATAATTTAACGCTAGACCCAACGATACTGCGAACATCAACTACAAGATCTTTGAGTGCATCGACAAAAGGGTAGCCATTCGCACCGCGAATAGTCGTTAGTCCGCGTAGCTCGGAACCAATCAGAAAGGCGTCAACGCCGCCGGCCTGCTTGGTGAGTTTTGCATAGTGCAGCATCATCCGCCGATGCGACCATTCGGCTGGACCAGAATAGTTCACGACCGCGTCGCTGCCGCTGAAATCTCCAGGTCTTGCACGACCGACAAAATCATCAACAGCCGAATCAGCCGCTGCGGTCCCGTCAGGAGATCCGCTCTGGCCTGGACTTGGCGAAACGGTAATGCGGCCACGCCAGGGAAAGGCCCCTTGCTCGTCGGCCCCATAGGGATCTTCGAGGCCATTATTTGGCGGCACATCCATCAGCAAGAAAGGATAGAAAACGACTTTGAGACCACGCCGTTTGATGGCTTTTATCGCAGCGAATACTGATTCATCCGACGGAGTACCACCGTAGTAAGGGCGGTCGTTGCTATCCAAGCTGACAAGCTTTGCACTCCTGCGGGTCTCGCCGGCTACAACCCAGGCGATGTCGGTTTCCTTGTCCTTTGCCTCCACACAAGGCCTCACCGAACAGTGACCAGCCCGTAGGTCGTCCCCAAACCACGAAACGACGAGCGCGATCCGCTCGATGTTAGGACAAATCGCTTGCAACTCATCCAGCGAGGCTTCGATATCAGAAGCTGCCGTGCCGAGGTGCCGGTTTTCCGTAGACCGTTCACCAGGACCTACTACGCGTTTGACTTGCTCAGGATGGTAGCCGAATTCGGTGGACCCTGGGATCATTGTCACCGCGCGGATCATGGGCTCCAGCTTGCCAACCGGACGGATAACCTCAAAGGTTAGCTGCGGAATACGGTTTCCGAAGGGCGTGACCGGCAGATGCTCGAAAACGACGTAGGCGAGGCCACGATAGGCCGGTGAGCTTCCCTCAATCGCCTCAATGAGCGGGTCAGGGTCCTGGGATTCGGAACCCTCATAGACGCGCATCTCAACCTGCTCAAGGTCGAGCGGCTCGCCATCGGCCCACACTCGCGAAACCCGAGCGATAGGTCCTTCGCAAAGGGCAACCGCAAAACTTGCGGTGTAGTAATAGTCACGCACCTTTGGCCCACCGCCTTTTCCGGCAGACTGTGTTTCATAGTGCTCTTGAAATTCCGTGGCCCAAATTACCGTACCGGCAATGCGCATGCGGCCGAATACTTTGGGTATCGGATTTCCTTCAGATGAAGTCTGTATACTCAAGTCATCGATCCTGCCGTAGGAACGTACTGAATTCTCACCGAGTAGACGCTGATCGATGATGTTGCCTGTAATTGCACCAGCGGCTCGGCCAACAATGGCGCCAACGGGGCCGAGTAGGCCTCCAGCGGCCTGTCCAGCCGCCTGCAAAACAAGCGTTGCCATCAGTCGGTCACTCCTGGAAAGTCGAATTTGGCAGCGATTCGTCGCGCCCACGGCTTGGACAAGCTCACCTCAACAACACGCCCGGCAGAGTCGTGGGCGTGAATGAAACGGCCGTCATCGGAGGCAATGCCGCAGTGCTTTGCCGGCATCAACGTCTTCCAGCGGAAGATGAGCATCGTCCCCGGACGGATCTCATCAGCTTCAACGAAATTCCGCGCAGATGCCTCAAGCAACGTCTCGCGCTGGCACGCTTCTGCCCAATCAGGCGTATAGGGTGGGGCGATTTCCGGTTCCGGTCCAATGAGTTCGCGCCAGATTCCACGCACAAGACCAAGACAATCGCAGCCAATGCCCCGTACGGAGGCCTGATGGTGATAGCGCGTTCCTATCCAACCGCGCGCCGCGGCAACGATTTGTGCGCGGTTCACGATTTTGCCCTCGCGTAGCCAAGGGCCTTGTCGTTGCCCGGAAGATGAGGGAACCCTTGAAAGTTTGCGCTATTGCCGTGCTTGCTGGCGCAGTCCGTCGAACTCTTATTACAACCGGGCGTGACTTCGAGTTGATCACCAGTATTGAGGTCAAGGATTGGTTCAAGTAGCGTTAGGACAACACCAGTCGTCTCAATGGCGTGCTTGGTCACGATACGGCGCATGCCATTTGCCGATCCACTTGTCACAACTGCAGTGCCGCCCGTGGCCCAAGCGGTTTGCTTGCCATTGATGCCAGTGACTGTGATTCGAGCGCCGTCAATGTTGGTGACAGTGACTGTCTTAGCGGCAGCCGCAATATCAACACCGCAGCTCGAGCCGCCAAAACTTGAACCGCATTGACGCGATATCACCCGGCCACGAATCGTTTCCAGGGCATGCATGGGGCCCCGAACCTCGGCCCAGAACCCGTTGTCGCTGCGACGCACTTCGCCGAGCACGCCGAGCCTTAAAACTGCACGCTGGCTGACATCAGCCCAATTCACTAGCCAAAGCGTGATTCTCGAACCGTCGTACCGACCATCTTGCAAGTCACCGGTCTCGATTGCGTCCGACGAAAAGGCGCCTTCAATCTCCAACCCGCCGACACCAAGACCAGTTTTTGTTACATCACTCGATGCTTCAAACCCATCGAGTGAAGAAAACGTGACATCTAAGAAACTCAACTCTCGATCATGATCAGTAAATCCGAGTACAACCCCATCGGTCCGCACGATACGCCAGCATCGGCATAGGGTTGTCACGCCTCCTTCGAGGTGGGCCCGCAACTCCTGTTGCAGGGCCCTCACAGTATGATCTCCACCATTGGGATCGATGGAATGTCGCCCGCATCGAACGCAGTAAGGCTGATGGAGAGCTGGTCGGTGTCAAAGCGCACGGGTGTATCAAAGACATAACCGGCACTAACCGCGGCTCCCTGTATCGGAACCGCGTGCGGAAAGAAGCTGATAATGCCGTCGGAGAAGACAAAATCAGCCCCCTCTGTTCGGACCAGACCGGCGACTTCGACTAACAAACTTCCGTCCTCGGGAAGAGAAATCGTCCTCTGGTAAGGAGCGAAATCTTCGCCGTAGGTTTTTATAAGCGTGAAATCAGTTTCGACGCCGTCGCCAACACCAAGGAGCTGATCCGATCCAGCAGGTGTTTCACTTGGGTCACAACTCTTGTGATCCAGAGGGTCTTGGAAGCGGAAGCCATAAAGCCGTCCACGGCGTTCTTCAAAGAAGTCCACCACCGTTTGAAGATCATCAACATCGCGTACTCCTGTGCCAGCATCATAGCGGCGCTTACTCATTGACCAGCGTTGATTGCGTTGTTCTCGGCCAGACCCCAGCGCGACGATTTCGGTGCGACGCTCGGGGCCGCCGGCGCTTCCGAAGGCGACCGCGAGCGGGAAGCGCACGTCGTGAAAACCATCCATGTGTCAAAGTCCCCGCCGACCGCGGCCCACTGCGCGCGCCAGCATTGCCGTCACTTGCGCTTCTGAGCGCCTAAAGCTCTGCGCGTCGGGCGTGTTGATGTTTATCGTGACTGATGGCGAGCTGCGGTCAGCGCCCTCTAGTGCGACCCCAAGCCGTCCGTCCGTGCCGCGGGCAAGTGGCAAGACTGCTTCTCGTCCTGCTTCGCCCATCAGACCTACGCGTCCGCCGGCCATCGGGAAAGCTGTCGGCGTACCTATGACGCCCCCTTGCGCAAATGGGATAGCTTTCGTGCCAGCTGATGCCAGCCCGCCTGCCACAGCCTTTGTTAGGCCACCGAGCGCTGCGTTGATCCCCCCGCCCACGAGACCCGAGAGGGGCCGAAGACCAGCACTCAATGCGCTCGCTGAAATTGAAAGTGCTGCGCTGCGCAGAACACTTTCAAGGCGCGCACCTTCCACAATTGCGTCTTGCATGCCGCGACGCAGAACGCGGGAAAATGTACTTGCTGAAACCGTTAGCGTGTCGGCAATTTCTTCTGCCGCGGCTAGGTTCTCATTGAGCGATTCATCATCAGGCATCGGGAAACGCCTCCATTAGACGCGCAAGGACTGCCCGGTGCGTCGCATCGTGCGCGTCCGAGCCGAAGATGGCGTTGATTTCCGGAAGGCTCAGGGCCCAAAAATCCCGTGGTGCCATGCCTCGATCGCCAAGGCACAAGCGCATTAGTTCGCGCCACGGGAACGGCCGCGCGGCTTGCGCGGCCGGCTTCGTCAAGAAGGGTCGGCGCCCTCCGCTTCCGCATTGCCGAACGTTACTGTCAACAGCTCCGTGACAATTGCCGCAAATCCGGCCGCACCGCCGTCGGCCGTCATACGCGCAACCTGGTCATCGTCTACGCTGTTGCCTGCGCCGCGCAACCCCGCGCCGAGTATCTTCACAGCGTCGCGAGCGGAGAGTGTACCGTTGGAGAAACGTTCCACCAATGCAGACATGTCGCCCACCTGGAAGGCGCTTTCCAACTCGGCGATGGCGCCCAGCGTCAAGCAAAGCGTCCAAGGTCGACCGTCAAGCATCGCGCTCGTTTCGCCGCGATAACGATTTGCCATGCTAAGTTCTCCTAAAGTGCCGTAAAGTCGAGCGCGCCAGCAGATTCCAACGCGATATCGTAGACAACTTCACCGTCGTAGTTGCCGCCGTATTCAAGCGCAGTGACTTGGAACGGTCCCTGGACGGTCCCGAAGTCCGGCAACACCACTTGCCAGTCGCGGACCGAACCGGCGAAGAAGATCGTGCGCACGGCTTCGTCCGCGGGTTTATCTTTAAAAATGCCGGATCCAGCCACATTGGCACGTTTCACGCCCGCCCCATCGAGCAGTTCGCGCCAACGGCCCGCAGAAGAGGGATCAGTCACGTCGATCGCTTCGGCACCAAAGGAAATACGCTTTGATCGAAGACCTGCAACAGTCTTGAACGAGCCGCCACCAGTATCGTCTACTTTGAGCAGAAGATCACTGCCACTTTGCGCTGCCATTGCGCCCTCCTCAGTCCTTCTCGGTCACCGCCTCAAAGCGCAAACGGGCGCGATAGGACCGACGGTCCCGGCCCGCAGCAACCGTCGTCTCGCGCAGCCGCAAAACCGTAAGCACGTACCCGCTGACGGTGAGAGCCGCATGGTGAAGAAGTGCCTCCAAACGCGCCGCGATCGCCAAGACTTCGGCTCGACCGTTGGCTCGAGAAAACACCTGAATATCAAAGCGATGGCGCTCCGTCGGAGGCACGCCTGAGTCCAGAGACTCGGTGGTGAAGGCTCCCAGCCTCACGAATGGGAACGCCGCACCGCGGGGCACTTGATCGTACACTTTTCCGCCCGCAAGCGTTGCGCCGAGCCCAGCGTCCGCTGCGACCACGCTGTATACGGAAGCTAGGAGCCCCTGCTGTGCACTAGTCACGGCTGCTCCTCCTCGCACCAGCAATCCAGGAATCGGCGTTCCGGATCAGCATCCTCTACGCTTCGCACACGGTAGTTCAAACCATTGGACTTGAAGCGAACTGAGCCGTCGATATCATCGCGCCAACGCACAGTGATCACGTGTGTCACCATTCCTATCACGCGCCCAGTATCCAAAGCTTCGCGACGGCGCCGTGGCAAGATCTGCGCAAATACTTCGCCGTCATTGACCCAGGAACGCAAAAATCCGCCAGCACCGTCCGAAGTATCATTTGCCCTTTCGATCGTGAGGCGGCGACGAAGGTCACCAATGCGAACGCTCACGAAATCCTCGGCATTCGATAGGGCGCGAGCAGTGCCGATACCCCGTTCGCCACGGGACCAGCGACAGCGCCCGCTGCCGCCGCTTCGCGCTGCTCAAACCAATAGGCAATCAGCATCAAAATCGAATGCTTGATGGGCGCTGGGACCGCTTCGCGGGCCCCGTAGCCGCAGGTGAAATCGATCTCGAGCCCGTTCATGGCACGAGAGCTCCAGCACCTGCCTGCCCGAAGTTTGAGACGGCCCGGCGACGAAATAAGGTCGACTTGGTAATCGTCCTGCGGGACCGTTTCCGGTGCACCGTCGGCGTCGTAAACGGTGACTTGATCAACCGAGATTAGCGGCGCCGGCGCGATCCGGACTACACCGCCTCGCGGGACGCCATCTCGAACGATGCGCCAGTTCTGCGTCATCAACGCACGGCTGGTGCGGTTCTCCACCTCCGTCCGAGCAGCGACGATCAAGGCGTCGATATGCTGGTCTTCACTAGACCCATCGATGCGCGCGTGCGCTTTCGCCTCCTCGCGCGTGACAGGCTCAGCCTGAGGCGCGGTTGTCAGGATCGCAACCATTGTCCCACCCGATCATTTGGAAAGCCGTGGTCCGGCAAAGAAAAAGGGGCCATCATTTGTGGCCCCTCAGATACATTTTTCGTACCTACGCTATCAGGACGTAAACCGTAGAAACTTGATCGCGTCAAAATCTTGCACACCGCCGCCGACACGCTTCGTGGTGTAGAACAAAACGTAAGGCTTCGAAGAGTAAGGATCGCGCAAGATGCGAATGCCCTGACGGTCGACGATCAAATAGCCGCGACGGAAGTCGCCGAACGCGATGGCAAGCGCATTGTTGGCGATATCCGGCATGTCTTCCGCTTCAACCACAGGGAAGTTGAGCAAGGATGCGCTGGTGCCGGGAACGGCGGGCGGCGCCCAGATATACTGTCCTTCAGCATCTTTCATCTTGCGCACAGCCGCTTGGGTGGCGCGGTTCATCACAAACGTAGCGTTTTGACGATAACCAGCCTTCAGGGCGTAAACGAGTTCAATCAGAGTGTCTGAGGCACCGGTGGCCGGAAACGCTCCGTTGACACCGCTTTCCACTACGCCAAGCTGATCCCAGTCCCGGGAACCCTCGAGGGCAGTGGTGTAAGAAGTGAAGCCTTTTGGTTGCCCGTTGCCGCTACCTGCCACAAAAGCGGCAGTTTCTTCTTCGGCAAAAGAAGTCTCAATCTCGTCCGCGAGCCACTGATCGATGTCGACGGCCGTATCATCCAGTAAAGTGGATGTGGCGGTCGGCATTGCGTAAAGTTCCATGGTCTCGAACTTCAGCTCCGAAAGCGTCGGGCCGTCAGTCTCGTTCCGGCTCGCGGTCTCAGAAACCCAGTGCGCCTTTGCACCTTCGCTTGTAACCGGCTTCTTGTAAACGCCACTTGAAATCTGACGAATACTGGCAATGCCCCGTATCGGAGATATTGCGCCGAGGCGACGCAGTACTTCAGCCTCGACCTCGATGGGCACCGTAAAGCCGGCATCTGAGTCACCGGCCGTCAGTGCCTTTTTTTCGATCGCTCTAAGGGCAGACTCGCTGCCACCACGAACATAGGCGTCAAATGCACTCTTGTGTTCACACGCTGCAATCGCGGGAGCACCGTGCAGCGAAGGCCGAACGGACTTTAGAACCAGCTCGTCCATACGCCGTTTGTTGGCATCAAGGGCCGCCTCAATGCGTGAGAGCTTGTCCGTGGTCACCACGTCGGCGCTCGACTTGCCCTCAAGCTCGGCCAAGCGGTCTTCGTTGGTTTCCTTAAACGCTTCAAACGCGCTCTGCATTTCATCCATCGCCCGCGCCAGATCGGCCTTCGTTTCGGGCGCAACCACTGCGTTATCCATTTTCACCTCGTTTGACGAAGAAAGGCCGTAGTCCGACGCATTCGGGCAAGGAGCCCAGCGTCCACGGCAGTAGCGGGGGTCTCCCGCCGTTGCGACGCGGTGCTTACCGCGTGCGCTCTCGCCTCTGGGAGCATCGGACTTGTAACGACCGATACTTCCCAGAGGTCGATTTCCTTCAAGCGGCGCACTCGCGCAGCCCGGTCATATTCGGCCTGCACTGTGCGAAAGCCGATGGAAAGACCGTCGAGCCGACCAGATGTCATCGCATGACCAGCCTCACCCGCTGCGCGCGAGCCACCAAGCCGGCCCTCCACCCACAGTCCGCGTTGGTCTTCCTCAACGAGCAACCACAGGCCAATCACAGAACCCGAATCATGCTCCAGGTACATGCCGATTTCTGATGCACCCCGCGCAAGCAAGGTCTTTGCGAATGCACCGGGCTCAACGATGTCACCAGAAAGATCGACGCGGCCAAAAAGGGATGCATAGCCGCAAAACCGACCACGGCTATCAACGCTTGCGAGTGCCGTTGCGTATTTCCGTTCAGGAGCTACTTTCACCGCGCGATCCTCCAAGGAAAGCTCACCACACGCGGCTCGTCGCGCACCCGCCGCTCCATCACGACACGGCCCACATTCTGCGCGAAGGCATAAAACGTCTCGTCATGATCGACATCTTGAACCGTCGTCAGCCGGATCACCGGGGCGACGGTGCGCTTCAAAAACGCCACCATCAGTCTTGTCCGAACAACGCATTGAGCTTGGCGATGGCGGTCACGAAGTCGCTGAATCGCCGATTGCAGCGGGCGAGTTCCCGCATCGTCCAAACAAGGAGTCCGGATGAGGCGGTAGCCCACAAAAAAAGAGCGAGGTGGGCAAGGTCACCTCGCTCGATAACATTCTGGGTGACCGGATCCATCAGCGGGCAACGGTCGAACCGTCCCCCTCTTGGTCGTCCCCATCATCTGCGCCATAACCGACCGCGGCACGCTTTTCTTCCCTCGTCAGGAAGTCGGCTGCCACAATGCGTTCCCAAAGCGCTTCTCGTTCAGTTGAAAGCGCCTCGATCTGGTCGGCGTCGAAAGAAAGACGAAGGGATGCGTCAGGCCAGGCCGGCGCAAGCCAGTTGCTGAGAGCCTGCGCAGTTTTATTGACCAGCGGAAGGATCGTTTGCCGCCAAAACGCGCGATTTGCTTCACGATAGTTAGCGTAGGTGTTGTCGCCAGGGATACCGAGGAGCATTGGGGGAACACCAAATGCCAGTGCAATTTCCCTCGCCGCCTGATTCTTCGCTTCGATGAAGTCCATGTCGCGCGGGCTCATGGCCATCGTTTTCCAGTCGAGGCCACCCTCGAGCAAAAGTGGGCGCCCAGCGTTACGGGCACCCATGTAGCCGTCTTCCAGCTCCGCTTTTAGACGTTGGAACTGCTCATCGTTCAGATTGCCTTCGCCGGTGTAGACCAGCGCGCCAGAGGGCCTTGCTGCATTATCCAGCAGCGCCTTTGACCAACCACCAGAGGCATTGTGAATGTCGAGACAGGTCTGCGCTGCTTCGATGGGCGCAAAGCCATAGTGATCGTTGAGCGGGTGAAAGAGCGAAAGATGCAAGATCGGCGGTACGTCGCCGTCCTGAATGAATTCGATCGTTCTTGTCCCTGCCGTATAGTGGAATGCAGCCGGCCACCCGTCAGGACCAGGCACAACCTTCATCCGGTCCGGTCGCAGCGCAAACAACTCTCTTGGCACACCGTCGAGAGCCACCACTTCGAGGTACGCGTTGCCTGCAACCATGAGGTGGCCGTACACGGTCTCCATCAACGCCCTGCCCGGTTGCGCGGGATTTGGCCGGTCAAGCAACGCGAGCAGCTCGTGATCTTCCGCCTCACGCGCAGCGTCATAAAGGAGCCAGGGGGCCGAAGCGGCCGCCTCGGCGATCATACGGACCGACCGATAGACGATCGGATTTTTTGCAAACCCTTCCTTTGCAAGGGACGCGTAGTCTCGGGGTGTCCACATGGGGCGGCCCAAAGCTTCCACCGCCATCAGCCGGCCCACTTTCGACGCCTTCTCCTCGCGCTTTCCGAAAATGCCCATTGCGCTCCTTCCCGCCAGCGAGCCGGCTCAAACAAAAAAGGAAGCCAAACGGCCCCCTTTGAACATGCAGTGACAATTGGTCAGCTGAAGCGCCGGACCCTGGGCGCGCCGCCCGCTTTGTCGAGCATCAATGCCGATATCGCCCACACCATCGCGTCGATACGGTCAGGTGAAACGCCCTCACTGGTGCCGCCTGGAACAAAGTTGCACATCTGATCTTCCAGCTCAGGCCACACACCGACGTGCTTTACGCGTCCCTGCGCGTAGAGCAGCGCCACTGGTTCGGCCCTCGTCCATTTTCCGCGCGTCGCGCGGACTGGTGTTACAGGCACGGTAGGGTCAGCCTCGCGCACCACCGTGGCGACCATCTCACCTCCCTGATTGACCTCCGCAATCATCGCATCGGCGCCAATGGCGTGGTAGAGGCCGACGGCCCTGTCGGCCCACGCCTGGGGCGTCGCTCGCGCTATCGTCCGGTCTGACAGGACATAGGCGATACCATCTTCACCCAGTCCTGCGGCGACAATCCCGCACATGGCGGAACTCGACCCACTGGTTGCCGGCGGATCAACAGCAACGACGACCCGAACCAAGGCCGGAGGCTCCAGCAGCCGGCCGCGCTCGATGGCGCTGCGATCCCACAACGCATCGTCGCGATCTTCGATCAACTCACCATTGAGCTCCTGGCGACCAAGTCGTGTCCCTTGATAGCGGTCAACCACCATCTCCAAAAACCGCGGCGCGAGGTTTGCCGCATTATCGGCGGTGGACATGCGCGTCACCGCAGTCTTTTCGCTCGCCATGAGCGACTTGAGGAGCGGAACGCACCGCGGGGTGGTCGTCACAACCTGGCGCGGTCGTTCACCGAGCCGCAACCCAAATTGCAACATGTCCCACACCGCCTCGCCATGCGGCCACTTGCCCAATTCATCGCTCCAGGCTGCCGCAAATTGAGGACCTCGAAGACTCTCAGGATCCGCCGCCGAGAACACCTGTGCCACCGCTCCGTTGGGCCATTCCAGGCGTTTGCGTGATGGTTGCCATTGTGGCCGATCAGCCCGACGCCCGATGGACAAGAGTCCCGAAATTCCCTCCACCATAACTTCGCGGGCATCGGCAAATGTTTCACCAATGAGGGCGATACGTTCGTGGGGCTCGTTGGCAAACGGAGCGCGGCCGAGCGCCATAGCATTCACCCACTCGGCGCCGGCCCGCGTTTTTCCTGCCCCACGCCCACCCAACATCAACCAGGTGAGCCAGTTTCCATCCGGCGGAAGCTGCTCGGGCCGCGCCCAGACGGACCAGTCCGACAACAACGCCTCCGCCATGTCTCGGGAAAGGGACGCGACGAACTCACTGAGTTCCCCTCGCCTTCCACAAGCCACCAGCGATTGCTTAAGGTCGCGCGCCGTTGCAGGGCGCCCTCGGGGCTCGGCCACGGCCCTTCAACCACCCTGCCGATCGTCCAGCAGATCACATCCTTCTTGCGTCCCGACCCGTAACCGGTTCAAGCGCGTTGCAAGTTCATCGCGCAAAACTTCGAAATCCACCGGCTCATCAGATTGCTCACCGCTCAAGCGGCGTTGCACGCCCACCAGAGTCTCCAGTGTCTTCGCAAGGACGCTAAGAACTTTGGCGTCCTCAACAATCCCGTCAGCGCTGTTGGCGCCGATACGCTTTTCGATTTCTTCGACCTGGACCGAAAAGGCGCGAAGCAACCGGTCCGCAAGCCCATCTTGATGGTCTTGCTCAACCGCTAGTACAGACATAGCCCCTCCAACAAATACACGGCGCCAGTCCCCCAACCGACGCACTATTGCTAATCTTTCGAGTAGCTGGAGCGTTATTAGTCTCGCTCGTCGGATCGAATGCACAATTCAGGGCGCGCGGATGCAGCGATCACCTTTCTTCGAGGTGATCGTCCTATCGGGCTACTCTGTTGATGAATTCGCTGTCGCCAGACGCGCATTGCGCCAAACGAAAAAAGCGCAAGCTACGCTTGCGCCAAGTCCACCTCTGCGACGATGCACAACTAATACAGGCGCAGCGTTACGCTGTCAACCTCTGGATTAGTTATCTGGGACAATTTCTTCGTCAAGCCAATCGACGAGGAACGCCTCGTATTCCTCAACGTCGACTTTGTCCTCCGAGATGGTGCGTCCAAGAACCGAGATTCCGGCATGGTGCACCGTGTGAGGGTCGCCCGACACCAGGGGGTGCCACCAGGCAAGGTCCTTGCCTTCCTGCACCAAGCGGTAGGCACACGAGGGCGGAAGCCAATTCAGCGAGCGTACCGCTGTGGGCGTTAGTGCGACGCAATCGGGCACGAGCTCGGTACGGTTCTCGTAGTTGCCGCAACGGCATGTGCCTTCATCCAGCAATGCGCACGCGACGGAGGTGAACGCGATTTCTCCAGTATCCCAGTCTTCCAGCTTGTTGAGGCAGCAGCGGCCGCAGCCGTCGCACAGCGACTCCCACTCGTCTGGCGTCATCTCATCGAGAGACTTTTGCCGCCAGAACGGCTCAGCCACGCTCGTCGTCTTCCAAAAAGGCACGGCCTGCGCGATCTTCCAGCGTGACAATCCAGAGATCTGGGTCGAACTTTTGCTCGTTTTCCAAGCGTTCGGTGACTGCCAAAGGGTCCACATCTTGCAGGACACATTCGAACGCACGATGCGCTGCGAGCGGCGCCGGCGCCCAGAGATCACAACCTTTATCGTGGATGACCTCGATGAAAATCGCGCCGGCGCTGGCGTCGCCGCGTCGGCTCAACGCAGCGAACGCTCCGGCCGATGTGCACCGTCGCAGGTACGCCCCTACCCAGATTTCCGCTTTCAGCCGCGGCGAAGCGGCGATATCGAACCCACGAGCCATGGAACGGAAGTGGTCCAGGGACCTCCGTTTTCAAACCATTAATTTCAGTTGCCTCGAAGGGCGGTATAAGCCGAGCTAGTTGCTGTGTCCCGCAAGCGCATCAAGGATCGCCGGAGTAACCCCTTGCGGGCTAAGTCCATTCGTTCGGGCGAACTGAGCCAACGCATCCTTGGTTCGCGGCCCCATCACACCATCAACTTCGAGCGGGCCGTACCCAGCAGCATTTAAGGCTGCCTGAATCTGCGGCACAGTCCCTGGCGTTGGTGATGCCGGCTCACTGAGCGCAGTCGCGGGCGCAGCGACCGTTTGCAATGGACCGGGATTTTCAGGCTCCACCTCGGGAAGCGGCTCGCTGATGGCGGCGAGCAAGCCAAGGCTCGGTCGACCGGTGACCGGCAAACCACGCTCTTGCTCAAAGCGACGGATCGCAACGGCCGTGTCGTCTTCCAAGATCCCGTTTGCGTCGCCGGCGAAGTAGCCGGCCTCCAGAAGGCCCGTTTGGACCTTCAAAACCATGGGGTCTGATTGTTCCACATTCCGCACCGGTGCCTTGCGCACCACTTGAAGGGGCGCATGGGTCGCGACGATGGGGCTTGACGGATCGCCGCCCCAGAGCGGTGCAGGGTGATGGCTGTCCTGTTCCCAAAGGGCGTTGGACGCGATGAGCACCACGGCGAAGCATCCCAATGCCGTAAGCCCGCTGCGAACCGGCTTTCGCATCACCATGCGCCTAAAACGCCGTACGGTTCTGGCCGCCCTTTCCGCCCAAGCTTCCACGGGCAAATCGTCGATGAGGGACGAAATACTCACAAACGCGCCTCCTAACTTTCGCGCAACATGGTCCCCCAGGTCTGAAAAGTGGGTTAAATCCCACACAGTCATCTCGGTGCAATTGCTCGCGTTCAGCCGACAAAACATTAATGCGGGCAGATTAGCGTTCGCAGCCGTTGCAGCTAGTCTTAAGCAGGCGCTCTCCTTCATGAAAACCATAGCGAAACTGTTGGTATTGGGCGTCGTCGCCATTGCTGGTTTTTCCGCCTTCAACGGCGAGCAGCCCTTTGCGACCGTCCTAAGCGCCGCCATTAATGATGCGCGCACATTTTGCGATCGACAACCAGAAGCCTGCCGCCAGGGCGCGCAACTTGTCGACCGAACGGAGGATCTCGTCGCCGCTGCCATCCATGCAATCGCCTCCCCTAGACTGGACGAAGGCACTCTCACCCCTGCAGATCGCGCCCTTGCGCCCCCGACTGCGGCGCCAGAGCAACAGCAACCCCTCGCAAAATCGCCCTAGGCCATAGGCACCTTGACAGCGCGCGCGTCGAGCGCGAGGCACCGTCATGGCCGAGGATCGACTGCCCGAAAAAGCATTCCCAGTCTCGTGGGACCAACTCCACCGCGATTGCCGAGCGCTGGCATGGCGCCTCAACACGGAGGGGCCGTTTGATGCGGTGGTATGTATCACCCGAGGTGGTCTCGTCCCCACAGCGATTGTCGCCCGGGAACTTGGCGTGCGGATCATCGATACGATCTGCATAGTCTCCTATGGAGAGTTCAAACAGCTCGACAATCTAAAGGTCCTTAAGGATGTGGACGCGTCCTTAATCGCCGATGACCCGCACAAGAGGATCTTAGTCGTCGATGACCTCGTAGACACCGGAAAGACCGCGATGATCGTCCGTGAGCGCCTGCCCCACGCGCATATCGCCACCGTTTATGCCAAACCCAAAGGGCGCCCCCAGGTCGACACCTACATCACCGAGGTGAGTCAGGACACATGGATCTATTTCCCCTGGGATCTGGGTTACTCGTTTCAACCTCCCATCCGCGGTAAAGCCTGACTGCGCTGAATTGAGGCGCCGTGTGATCACCACAAACGGCCCGCCCGCAGATTTGATTGGACTATTCCGCGTTGCCTGCGTTTCCGTCGTGCGCCCCAGCCGGATCAATTGCGCCGGATGAAGCCGCCTCTGTTTGAACGCCCCCTTTGCGGCGTCGTCGCCGTCGACTGCGAACCTGGGCGGCGTCCGGATTGACCGGCCGTTCGCAATCAATTGTCCGAAGAGTGCGACCGTCAAACGCAATCGCAATTTCACCCCTCTTGAGCCGCAATGCAGCATCACCAAAAACGTCCCGGCGCCAACCCACCAGCGCCGGCGCATCATCGTCGGCAACAATGGCCTCAAGGTCATCCACGGTCGCAAGGACCTTCGGCGCAACGCCGTGCATCTCAGCATGCATTTTGAGGAGTACTTTCATTAACTCTACTGCGGCATTCGCCCCGTCTATGCTAGGCTTGCGACGCGGAAGTTTGGGCAAATCCGCGGGATCTCGGCTCGCCACCTCCTTCACAGCATCGATGATCGCATGCCCTAGCCGAGAGCGCTCGAAGCCCTTTGCCGTCGCTCTCAATTTGGCCAGCGCTTCGTTGCTTGCCGGTCGCTGCAGGGCGATCTCGTAGATCAGATCATCCTTCATTACGCGGTTTCGCGGGACGTCCCTGTCCCTTGCTTCGCGCTCTCGCAACGCGGCCACCTCCTGGAGCACTGCAAGCTCTGCAGGATGCCGTGCTCGCGACTTCAAGCGGCGCCACGCGTCTTCGGGGCGTAAATCATAGGTCCGCGGATCGGACAAAACAGCCATTTCTTCCGCCACCCAATCCTCACGCCCGTTCCGCGAAAGCACGTCACGCAAATGCCGATAGACATCGCGAAGGTGGGTCACATCGGCTAATGCGTAGTTTAGCTGCGCTTCACTCAATGGCCGCTCCGCCCAATTGGTAAAGCGCGAGGACTTATCAACCATAGCGCCAGTAATCTTCTTTACTATTTGATCATATGCGATGCTGTCGCCGAAGCCGCACACCATGGCCGCGACTTGTGTGTCGTATAGCGGCGTCGGTACTACACCAGATAGGTGATAAAATGTTTCGATATCCTGGCGTGCCGCATGAAATACCTTGACAATTGCCGTATTAGCAAGTATTTTGAAGAGCGGCTCGAGTGATATTCCCGTCGATAACGGATCAACTATCGCCGTCTCGTCCACGGAAGCTACCTGGACGAGACATAGTCGCGGCCAAAATGTCGTCTCTCTCAAAAACTCTGTGTCAACGGCAACGAACTGCGCGTCCCCCAACCTATCACATAACTCTGCAAGCGAATCCGTGTCTTGGACAACTTCCATGCCGCGCTCAAATGTCAAATAGTGTGGGAAAATCGTACACATCGATGTCTTTCGCCGACTTGGAGGTGACAATTGACATTGAACAATCTGTCATCTGCGACGCACCGAGAGTCCTCGCCCGCCAAGCTGGTATCGGTTATGTATCATCCCCCATAGCAAGACGCGAAGCAACACATTCCGCAAGCCGACATCGACACGCAGGCAACCGCGAAAAAATTGCTGCGTCCTGTGGCCACGTGATAGTTGAATAAGGGGAACGTCACTTCCCGGCGGGCGTGATGGAATTGGTAGACATACCGGACTTAAAATCCGGAGGCCCATAGGGCCATGCGGGTTCGAGTCCCGCCGCCCGCACCATATGACCTCTTTGGCCACTGAAACCCTCTATTCCCTTGATATTACTGTTTTTTTGGAGTATAATACCCGAAACTGCGCTCATATGTCAGCTGGTCTGCAAACGCCAGTTCCAAAACATTTCTTAGCAGGTTTATTTGCTAATAGCGCAATAATTCGAGGGAGTTACCGAGAAAATCGAAAACAGTTCGGTGAACTTCATCGAATGGACACACCAGCCCCCGACGGTCTAAATTTCTACCCGGAACACGGCCATCTCGACCGCCAAATCGCGGATATTAGCCTCATAGGCCTTGATCACCGGCACGCTGTCAGCTTCGACTAGCCCCTCGACGGTGGCAAAGCTGATGCAGTGAGTACCGCCTACGGGCGGTATCGCCCAGGGGAAAATCAGCGAGCAGCACAGGCAACTGCTCGCACCTCATACTAACCATCTGCCGGAAC
The DNA here is from genome assembly GCA_039189655.1 of Pseudomonadota bacterium. GTDB lineage: Bacteria > Pseudomonadota > Alphaproteobacteria > Rhizobiales > Amorphaceae > Acuticoccus. Next base: position 47,215 of record JBCCYN010000013.1, read on the forward strand.
TCACCAAGACCAACAAGGGCATATCCCTGGCCGAGCTACGCGAGGCGAACGTGGCGAGAGCTGGTCCAAGTGTCGACCTCTCGACGATCTAACACATGCTCCACCGGCTCGGGATCACGAAAATAAAATACCTGAAAGCTACCGAGCTAGACAAGTCAACTTTAAGCAGAGCAAAGACGTGCAAATCTTACGCGAAACCGCAAACACTGGCGCGTTTAGTAACGCCGCATGGACCCAGATCGCTTTTTGTTCCAGCACGAGACGGTTGTGACGACATACATGTTGCGACGCATAGGGTGGTCGCCGAACGGCATGCAGCTGGTCGACGCTGCCCCGTTTGGCCATTGGTAGACGACCTCCTACATCACCGGAATATTTATTTCTAGGATCATCACATTACTAATCCTGCCTGGCGCGAAATAGGCAACGACTTCCCCGCCAAAATCTAACAACTATCGGCGCTGTAGATAACGCACTACAACATTTTCACAATGGGCTACCTCGCCGCCCTTTAGGCCCTGGCATACACCAGACCATCAAGGCAATCCGAGCAAGCGTCTCGTAAATGCCGTCAAATTCACCCAACCTCAATCTCATCGATTACGTCCCTCCTACACCCGAGGTAATAACACAGCCGATTAATATACGGATTCACAGCAGTTACATAAACTTTTATTAACCAGCTATACAGAGTCCTTCACAGCATTTATTTGCTTGTGAGGATTATTTTAAATTACTCACTATTTGTACCGCCTCCACGGTTTACAGACTTTAACAGTTCCCCTAAGCAAGTTAGCCTACCTGCGTTTATTCAATCTAATAATTTTCACTACCCAATTCTGATAAATCAAAAATATAATATACTCACGTTAATTCGATCAAATAGATTCACCTCAATCTCAAATGAATACGCACCCTTGTACCGCTAATATGCTTTTTATTTTCCATTCCTTCAGTATAATCATTTCCTAAATAATACTTAGAGTTCTTTCACTTAAATTATTCTGCGATTACATACAATTTTTTTATTTCTACACTTCTTATAATATTTTTTAATTCCTTCTCACTTTATCGCCATTGCATTTTCTTTTGAATATATATAATGCAATACCTCCGCTATAGCTCGGTAGAACTCTTCCGGAAGCATCGATCCCACCTCTGCATGCGCATACATCGCCCTTGCAAGAGGTGGATTCTC
>JBCCYN010000014.1:0-45856 GCA_039189655.1 Pseudomonadota bacterium
TACGGATCGTCCGTGCCTGGTCCGCTATGGAACGGGTAATCGCCTGGCGGATCCACCATGTGGCATAGGTGGAGAACTTGTAGCCGCGGCGGTACTCGAACTTGTCCACCGCCTTCATCAGGCCGATGTTGCCCTCTTGAATAAGGTCCAAGAACTGCAGGCCCCGATTGGTGTATTTCTTCGCGATGGAGATCACGAGGCGCAGGTTGGCCTCCACCATCTCCTTCTTGGCCCGCCGAGCCTCTCGCTCGCCCTTCTGCACCTTGTGGACGATCTGCCGGAACTCTGCGATATCCAGACCCGCTTGGGTGGCGATCTCCTGAATTTCCTGGCGCAGCACCGCAATGGTGTCGATCTCGTGGGAGACGAACTCCTTCCAGCCACGACCCGGCAACACCGCGACGCGCTCCGCCCAGCCGGGCTCAAGCTCGTGACCCTGGTAGTGCTTCACAAAATCCGAGCGGTCGATGCCGTAGCTGTCGGCGATGCGCATCATGCGACCTTCGCAGCCGATGAGGCGCTTATTGATGTCGTAAAGCTGCTCCACCAGGCTCTCGATGCGCTGGGGATTGAGGAGGAGCGACTTGACGCTAACGACGATGTCCTCGCGCAGCTTCTTGTAGCGACGCTGCTGGTGCGGCGACAGCCCCTTCTCGTCGCTCAGCCGGCTCTCCACCTGCTGCTCCTGGAGCTTTCGGAGCTTCTTGTAGTTGTCGGCAATGGTCTCGAACGTTTCAAGAACGCGCGGCTTCAGCTCGTTCTCCATCGCCGAGAGCGACATGGAACTTTCAAAATCGTCGTCGTCGGAATCGTCGTCGGAGGTGGGCTGGTCAGGCGCACCACGGCGCGCACCGTTGAGCTGGATGACGTTGCTGGGAGTCTCGGCTTCAGCGGCCTCGGGCTCACCCCCCTCAGACTGACCTTCCTCGGACTGACCTTCCTCGGACTGAACTCCCTCAGACGGCTCGCCCTCTGCCTGCGCCGGCGCGCCCCCTTCCGCAGCAGCTCGCTCACCCAGAACCTGCTCGCTAGCGACCCCGTTGGCGACTGCCGGGCCCGGCACATCTCCTGGCTCGGCAAGGTTCGACTTGCCCTCGGGGTCAGCGTAGGTGCCCTCAAGGTCGATGATGTCGCGCAGGAGGACTTTGCCCTCCACCAGCTCATCACGCCAGATGATGATGGCCTGGAAGCTCAGGGGGCTTTCACAAAGGCCGGCAATCATGAAGTTGCGGCCCGCCTCAATGCGTTTGGCGATGGCGATTTCGCCCTCGCGCGACAGCAGCTCCACAGACCCCATTTCGCGCAGATACATGCGCACCGGGTCGTCGGTGCGCTCGGCCGGCTCGCGCGTGGTGGTCTTGGCGACAGCACGCGTGGTGGTCTCGGTGGTCAGCTCGCGGGACTCGCCGTCCTGCTCTTCGTTATCGTCCTGCTCGTCCTGCTCCACAACGTTGATGCCCTTTTCGTTCAGCATCGCCATAGTGTCCTCAATCTGCTCGGACGTTACTTCGTCCGATGGGAGGACCTCATTGAGCTCTTCGTAGGTGACGTAGCCTCGACGCTTTGCATTTTTAATAAACTTCTTGACCACAGCGTCGTTGAGGTCGAGGAGCGGGCCATCGGTGGTTTCGCCCGCCGCGTTCTTTTCGCTCGCCGTGTTCGCTTTCGTCGCCAAACCTATCCTCCAGAGGGCGCAATTCAGGCCCTTTTTGTGGCGGCCCCGAAAACGGCGGCACCACGGCAGATCCAAGTGGGATATAGGGCGCGCCCGCCATCCCCAGCTTCGCGCGCGATGTATGCTTAGATATCCTCGAAGATGCATAGATAACGCGGTGTTTACAGGGCGCAAGGTTTTCAGTCAGTTCATTTGATCTGATGGACCCATAGCCGCGTCCGCCGCCCCCTTTCGGCGCAGCGCCGCTGCCTCATCGGCCAGCTCCCGCTCAGCCTGCGCGAGGGCCGTTTCTTGCCCCTCCAACGCCTGACGCAGCGAAGAACCGTGGGTGGCACCGTCAGCTCTTAACCAGTCCTCCGCTGAGCCTTGAAGAGCCCCGCGCTCCTCAAGGAGCCGGAGTCTTTGAAGAAACACATCAACACAGCGCTCCACAAAAGCACTGTCAGGATCCTGGGCGAGGATGGAAAAACGGCTGAGCAACCGGGCGCCACGCTCGTCGTTCACATCGCCCCAAACCTCACTGACGCACATATGGGCGCGGTCAGGCAGATCTGCCAGGAGGTCGAGGGGACCTTGCGCCAACGTTCGTCCGTAGGCCTCCACCAGCATTGCAGCGAGAGCCTGATGCGCGGCGCTGGCGAACTTTGTCGCGCTGAGTCGCTCGCCGAACGCATCGAGGAGCGCTGGGCGCGCAATGGCAAGACCCAGCACGATGCGCTCCAGCTCCAAGGTGGAATTTTGCGCAGGGGCCGGTTGGCGCAGCGCCGGCGCCTGCAACTGCCCCGGCCGCCTGCTCTGTGCCTTCCCACCAGTTTTTCCAGAAACCTCGATGCGGCGATACTGGTAGGCTCGCTCGCGAAGGACCTCGCGGTAGAGCCCGGCAACCCGCTGGTCAGAAATGCTGGCCGCAAGCGCCTCCAAGCGCACGTTGAGGGCGGCAAGGCGTTCAGGCGTCTTGGCGCCCGCTTGTGTCTCGCGCTCAAACAGCACGTCCACCAGCGTTCGCGCTCGCTGCGCGAGGCTTTCAAAGGCCGCGCTGCCGCCGGCACGCACCACATCGTCGGGATCTTGCCCCTCGGGCAGCGTTAAAAATTGGAAGGATCGCCCCGGCTCCAGCAGCGGCAGGATCCGATCAACGGCCCGCATTGCGGCGGCTCGGCCAGCGTTGTCTCCATCGAAGCACAAGATGGGCTCTTCGGCGAGGCGCCAAGCCAATTTGATCTGCGCTTCGGTGAGCGCTGTGCCCAGGCTTGCCACAGTCATGGGAAGGCCGCTGTCGCAAAGCGCCACCGCGTCGAGATAGCCTTCCACCACATACAGCCGATTTGCCCGGTGGGCGTGGCTGCGCGCCCGGTGAAGGTTGAACAGCAGCGAAGACTTATCAAAGAGCCTGGTTTCGGGAGAGTTGAGATATTTTGGCTCGCGGCCGTCGATGGAGCGGCCTCCGAAGCCAACGACCCGGCCCTGACCGTCATGGATGGGCACGGTGAGGCGACCGCGAAAACGCTCACGCAATTCGCCACGATCCGTTCGCACTGTGAGCCCCGCGTCGAGAATCTCGTCTGCGCTGCAGCTCGCCTGCCGGAGTTCGCGGGTCAGCGAGCCCACCGCGGCCGCTGCATACCCAAAACCAAATTCGCGCAGCGTGACGTCGGAAAACCCCCGTGACCGGGCGTAGCTAAGGGCATCGCGACCCGGCGCACTCCAAAGCTGCGCGACAAATCGGTCGCCGGCCAGCGCCAGCGCGTCGCGAATGCGATCGCGTTTTTCGGACTTTGTCCGGTCCTCTGCCGATGGCTCCGGCAAAGCAACACCTGCCTCGTCGGCGAGCGAACGCACCGCGTCGAGGAAGCCAAGACCTTGATGGTCCATGAGAAAACGGACGTGATCGCCCGATTGATGGCAACCAAAGCAGTGGTAGAAGCCTTTGCGGTCGTCCACGTGGAACGACGGCGTCTTTTCCTCATGGAACGGGCAGCACGCCCAAAAATCCTGTTTGCCGGGCTGGGACTTTCGCCGGTCCCATGTGACGACACGGCCCACCACCGACGATAAGGGCACCCGCTCGCACAATTCCTGAAGAAATTCTTTCGAAATCCGCATCTACCACCCTCTGGGCGAAGGCTACTCGCGGGCGGCATCATGGCCGGCGGGGCAACCGTGAGACAAAGGGTCGGCTCGCCCAATCCCCGCTTTCCTTGGGGAACCGGTGCTAGATTTCCGGCTTGGCTAGCGCAGCATTCCCCGCACCACGCAACTGGCGCGACCAAGGTCCACCTGGCCCGGGTAGCGCTTTTTCAGCGCGCTGATCGTCCGGCCCACATCGCGCAATCCCGCTGCGCCGATTTCGGTGACCACTTCCTTGCAAACGCTCCGCAAGGTCGGCTCGTCCATGAGCTGGGGCATGAACTCGCGTATCGTATCCACCTCGCGCTCGGTCTGGGCGACGGCCTCGGTCTTGCCGGCGGCCCGATCCAACTCGATTTGGTCCTCACGCTGCTTGATCATGGTCCGCAGCAAAGAGGCCACCTCACTGGCAGTGATTTTCTCACCGTTCCCAGTGCAATGGGCGGAGTCTCGATCGCGTATGGCGGCTTGTATCAGCCGCAAAGTACACAAGCGCTTGCGATCGTCCCGTTGACCGGCGTCGCGGATAGCGTCGTGAAGCTCGTCTCGCACAACCATTGGCTCAACCATCACAGAAGGCTCGCACGCGGCGTTGGCGATTAGCACCATCTCGATCGCACGCCAACAGCATTCGAGGTGTAATTCAGCTTCACCTCGCGCCGCAATGTCGCGCTTAGCCGTGTGCGTCGCTCTGGGGCCACACATTGCCCCGACCACAATCATGAAATGGCGTGGTTGAACCAGGCTTGCAAGCTGGGGCAAGACGTTCCGTGATGGCGGTCACGGCGGGGTTGATAGGCCACCGGTCGCGGGACCATTACGATTTCTGATATCGGCTAGAACAACGGGGAAAAGTATGAGCTCAGTCCCTTGGGAAGCGCCGAAACCAACGGCCTGCCTGGCCTTGGCCGACGGTTTGGTGCTGACAGGTTTCGGTGCTGGCGCGGAGGGGACAGCGGTCGGAGAGCTTTGCTTCAACACCGCCATGACCGGGTACCAGGAGATCCTTACGGACCCCTCCTACGCGGGCCAGATCGTTACCTTTACATTTCCGCATATCGGAAATGTCGGTGCGAATGGCGACGATGTGGAAACGGTGGCGAGTGAAGCCGCCGTTGCTGCCCGTGGTTGTGTGCTGCGGGCGCCCATCACCGCGCCCCAGTCTTGGCGAGCGGCCGACAGCTTTGGCGGATGGATGCGGCAAAGGGGTATCGTCGCCATCACCGGGATCGACACCCGCGCGCTGACCGCAAGGATTCGCGAAGCTGGAATGATAAATTGCGCGCTTCAGCACGATCCGGCGGGCGAGTTTGACACTGACGCCCTCCTCAACGCAGCGCGCGCGGCCCCCGAGATGGCAGGGGCAGAGCTTGCGACCACCGTGAGCGGTCGGAGCGCACGAGGCTGGCAACGTGGCGTCTGGCAGTGGGATCAAGACGGCTACGGCGCGGCCTCGGGAGGCGGGCCTCGGATCGTGGCGTTGGACTACGGCATCAAAGGCAACATCTTGAACTTGCTGGCTGGTCTCGGTGCGGACGTCACCGTCCTACCGGCCACGGCCTCCGCGAAAGAGGTTATGGATCACGAGCCCGATGGCCTCTTCTTGTCCAACGGCCCTGGCGATCCGGACGCGACCATAGAAGTGGTAGGCGACACGCTGCGGTCTTTGCTCGCGAGCGGGCTCCCCACGTTCGGAATTTGCCTTGGCCATCAGCTCATTGCGCTCGCCATCGGCGCAAAAACCAAGAAAATGCGCCAAGGACACCATGGCGCCAACCATCCGGTGCTGGACCTTGCCACGGGTCAGGTGTCGATCGTCTCCATGAACCACGGCTTTACGGTGGATGCGCAGACGCTGCCGGGCAACGCCAAGGAGACCCACCGGTCGCTTTTCGACGGCAGCAACTGCGGGCTTGCGCTTGTGGATAAGCCCGTGTTTTCAGTGCAATACCACCCAGAGGCATCGCCTGGTCCGCAGGATAGTTACGACCTTTTCAAGAGCTTCCTGGCGCGTATCGACCGCAAACAGGCCGCCGCGACATGATCGTGACCGACGGGTCGAATGCGGCGGACAGGGCGGAGGCGAGGGCGATAAACAACGCCGCTGTCCCCGCCGTAAACGCCCTTGATTCGGCTGCCTTCGACAAGCTGTGTGCGCTGGGAGAGCTGCGCATCGTTCGCGGTGACGACGTTCTGGGCGCCTGCCTGACACTGCAACCCGGGGCGGATCACGCAAGCCTCAACTACCAATGGTTTGATGAGCGCTTCGACGAGTTTTTGTACGTCGATCGCATCGTTGTTTCACCTCAAGCGAGGGGCCGCGGCGTCGGGCGAATGCTCTACGAAGACGTCTTCGAACGCGCCCGCCTGAAGGGCTACAGCCGCGTCTGCAGCGAGGTGAACGTCGATCCCCCCAACCCGAGCTCCCTTGCGTTCCACGCGTCCATGGGTTTCCGCCCATTGCTTGAGCGGCTCAATCCTGCGGAAGGAAAGACGGTCTCGATGATGCTGTTAGAGTTTAACAGCGCGCAGGCGGCCGAACGTCGGACCGGCTAGACCAGCTCAGGCAGCTCCGGTGGAAATCCGGGAATACCGAGAAGCTCAGCGTAAGTGTTGACAGTGACGGTCAACTCAAGCGCCGGCTCTCCCACAGGAAACGGCTTATTGAACGCATCCTCGATCACGGTGCCGATATTGCTCGCGTCAGCCTCGGGAACAATAAAGTTTGGTGTGATGGGTCCGGCGCTGTTGACGCCACCTGAAAGGATAAAACCCGCATCGCCTGGGAGCTTAACGTGTACGGATGTTCCGGCCTTCTCGCCCACCCCTGACGGGAAATCCGGCCGCAGCTGGAACGGTATGCTGTCGTCGGCGCTAAGGAGAGTTTCGGTAATCGTCTCCCTGGTCTCTTCGCTTGAGGCGACCTCCCGCTCATCGGCCTGAGGGGCTTCCGCCTGCTCGTCGCCGGACTCTTCCTCCTGCGCCGCGGCCGCCGCCAGATCGGCCACGTCGCTGTCACTCAGCTCTTCATTACCCAACTCGGGGATCAGGTTGAAGGAATCGTCACCGAAGCCAAATAGGTTCACGGCGTGGCATCTCCCAGCTCAATTTAGCGCAGTGCCGGGCGCACGCCGGCAATCGGTCAGAACCAAAAACGCTGACACTCAACTTTAGCGTTCGAAATACAACAAATGAAGTGTAGACTGATGGGGCCTTCGACGCAATTGGTTTGTTCCAAAGTCCCTGCTTCCCATGGTCCCGGTCTTTCAATATCTCCGATGACCTGGCGATGGGCACTGAAGGTGTTAGGGGATTTTTGCGGCGGCCGCCGCGGCAGGCCGGGCATGGCCGCCTGATTGGGCTGCCCCGTCGGCGCTGATCTTCGCCCAAATGGTTCGGGGGTCGATGGGCAGGCGTTCCACAAAACCGGGGGCACCCAGCGCGTCATCCACGGCTGCGGCCATCGCAGAGCCCACGCCGACCACGCCGGCGCTCCCAATCCCGTTGATGCCGAGGGGATTTTGCGCCGACGATCCGCGCTCCACCAAAGCCACCTCGACGGGCGGCAGATCGGCCCCGGTGAACGAGCTGGACGAGCCACCACGCCAGCCGGGCTCGCCATAGCCGGCGGGATCGGCGGCCCCGTAAAGCGCGGCGACCACACCGCCATGGGCGCCGGCCGTCAATTGGGCCTCCGCGAGGCCAGGGTTGATGGCATTTCCCACATCGTGGACCAGGAAGACGCGCTGGACGCGGACGAAACCCGTCTTGGCGTCGATATCGACGCTGGCCGCTGCGAGACCGCTGGGAAAGGACACCCCTGAGGACCGGTGCACGCCCTCGGCAAAGAGCCCGTGACCATCGGCACACTCGGCCGCCGCCCCCGGCGCCATCGCCGACGCCAGTTCGCCCAACTCAAGGGAGCGGCCAAAATTGCGACCGGCTTCGCAAACCCGGCCGCTCCGAATGGCGATGTTATGTGGGGCGATCCCCAAAACTTGTGCGGCGCCCCGGGCGATTTTCTCGCGAAGAGCCTCTGCTGCCAGGAGCGCACTTGTGGCGGCCGCCGTCAGCCCTCCGCGCAAAAACGGCGATACGCCGATTTCACTGGGCGAAAGATCGCCGGATCGCACGCGCACGCGCCGATAGTCGACGCCGATGACATCAGCCACGATCTGCGCCACAGCTGTGTGGCTCCCCCGGCCGCGCTCGGCCAGTGATACGACAACCTCCACTCCGCCGTCTGCTTCGATGCGGACCCTTGCCCGATCGAAGGGGCCGCCGCCGCACACGTCCACATACTGGGCAATCCCGAAGCCGCAGAAGCTGCCTCTGGTGCGGCGCTCGGCGGCCCGCTGGCGCAGGACCGAAAGGGCAAAACTTTCCTCCGCCACCTGCGCGACGGCATGGCCATCCGCGCGAACCGAAGCCGTTGGTAGGCCCTTATTTGGACCGTCCTGGGCGGTGTCGCGTCCGCTGCCGCTAGGTGCGGAAAGGTTGCGCGCCCTCAGAATTGACGGCGCGATACCCAACTCCGCCGCCGCCGCATCGAGGAGACGTTCGCGCACGAAGGTGGCCTCCATTCGGCCGCCCCCGCTCCGAAAACCCATCGGCGCCCTGTTGGTGGCCTGGAACTGGCCCGCAACCCGGTAGGCTCGGGGCGGATAGGGTCCTGGAAGAAGAGAAACTATGAGATCTGCACAATGAAACGCCCCGGGCCTCGGATATGCGCCCAGGTCGAGGCAAAATCTTACGTCAAGGCCGAGCAGCGCCCCGCTGGCTGAGACGGCGGCCCGCGCCCGGGCTTCAAAACCTGGACCATGACCCCCTAAGGCCTGCCGCTCGGCAGGATCTTCCACCCATCGAACCGGTTGGCCGAGCCGGCGCGCCGCCATCGCCACCAGCACATCTTCGGCGCAGAGTTCAGCCTGCGCGCCAAAATGACCACCCGCCCAATGCTGCTCCCATACAACGGCGGAGATCGGCGCACCGACGGCATCGGCGATGCGCCGCCGCCCCTCGAGCGTAGGCCGGGCAGCACTCCAGACTCGGAGGGTCTCACTCCCCCCATCCCACAGCGCCGCCGCGACGCGCGGCTCCTGGGCCATCGGAGCGTCACAGGCGACGGAAAGGCACCGCTCAACGGTGAAATCCGCATTGTGGAATGCAAGATTGAGATCGCCATAGGCCATCGAAACCGGTTCAGCGCCTGGCGAAGGGGTGTTTTGATGGGCCCCCTGCGCGTTGCCAAAATGGAGAACTGGCTCTTCTTCAGCGATATCCAGAATGATGCGCTCTGCGGCATCTTCCGCCGCGTCGGCGGTGTGGGCGAAGACGGCTGCAACGGCCTCACCGCGATAATGCACACTATCGCCGGCCAGCACCGGTTCCGGGCAAAGGGCAGCGTAGGGTCCCTCCAATGGGGCCCGCACGGTCGCGTGAGAGATGTCCTCCGCAGTCCAAACGGCGACAACGCCCGGGACCGTGAATGCACCCTCGGTGAGCACATCCCGGACCGTGCCCCTCGCCACCTGCGAGCGCACCAGGTGCATATGGAGCTGGCGCGGGAATTCCAGGTCGGTGAGGAAGCGCGATTTTCCGGCCGCGTGCCGAGGGCCATCGAGACGGGCAACGGACCGCCCCACGTGCTTCATGGCGGGCTCACCGGTGCGGCTGCTTTTCGCGCGGTTGTAATCGCGGAAGCGAGCGCATCGCGGTTGCCACAGCTACAGGTGTTGGCGGCCAGCACCGTCTCGACAATTTCGTCCACGCCCAGATCGTTGCGATCGATCAGCCCCTTGGCGAGCATCAAAAAACCAGGCGCGCAGTAGCCGCAGCCTAGGGCGCCGGCATCGACAAACGCTTGCTGAAGCGGTCCCAACGCGTCGGTGTCTCCACAACCCTCGACCGTCTCAACCCGAGTTCGATGGGCCTGAACTGCAAACATCAGGCAGCTTCGCACCGGTTCGCCGTCCACCAGGACCGTACAGGTGCCGCAGTGCCCCTCCTGGCAGCCGGCGCGCGTCCCGGTGAGGCCAAAGACCTCCCGCAACGCGTGAAGTAAAGTAGCCCGCGGCTCCACGACGAGGGTGCGATCTTCCCCGTTGAGATCAACGCGCATGCGCACGGACCCGGCGGTCATGGGAGCTCGCCGCCGAAGTTCTGCCGAAGCATTCCAGATGGCCTGGCGGTCATCTCTCGATGGCGTCCAGGATCGCACGCTCCACGGCCGTGGCAGCGAGTCGGCGTCGGAAATTGCCCGGTGCTCCGTCGCCTGTGAGGGGTTCTACGTCGCGGGCCACAGTGGCTGCCGCCTCCCTGGCAACGGTGCGGCTGGGCGCATTGCCTGCCAAAATGCGCTCCGCAGCGCCGAGGCGGCGCGGGACCGCTTCGACGCCACCAAGAGCGATGCGTGGCGAGGTCAGCTTGCCGCCCTCCACCTCAGCGATGCAAAGCGCGAGCGCCTCACCAAATCCCACGGTGGTGCGAGACACTTTGGAAAAGCCCCACTGTACCCAGGGCGGTAGGCCGGGCAGCCTCGCCGAAACGACCATTTCGTCGTCGTCGGCATCCGTCATCTCCACAGACCGGAAAAAATTTGCAGCGGAGACTTCACGGACGCCTCTTGCTTCGGACCGCAAGACGATTGTGGCGCCGAGGGCAACACAAAGAAGGCACCACTCCGCCGCCGGATCGGCGTTGGCGACAGCCCCGCAAAAAGTTCCACGAGTACGGACCGGAAGGGGTCCCATGGACGAAGCCAGGCGGGAAAGCAGCACGGCTAGGGGGTTTTGCGCACCATGGGCCTCAAAGTCCGCGTGGCGTGCAAGGGCCGGCACGCTCACCCCGTCCCCCGCCAAAGAAAGTCCCCGTAAGTGGCGGATGCGGTTGATATCGATGACCTGCGCCGGTCTTGCGAGCCGTGCCGTCATCGCCGGCACAAGGCTCTGCCCCCCGGCGAGGAGCCGCCCATCGGGCCCATAACGCGCGAGCAGCGATACGGCTTCGTCCAAGCTCTTGGGCACGTGATAATCGAACGCCGCTGCCCTCAAGCGAAATTCCTCCGTGACCGAAATCGCCCCTTTGCGTCGCCAATGTGATAGCGCGCGCTGTCGGGAGAGGCGAAGCGCCTTGGCGGGGTTTTGCACCGCGGCGGCGAGGGGCCGGGACAGAACGGGGATAGTTTTGGGAACAACTTTGCCCCGAACCCACCACGGGGCGAGGCGTGACGATGGCTCGATCTAAAGGGTATGGCCGCTGCGGGTGCGCTTGGTATCCAGGTACTTGGCGTTGTGCTCGGTGACCGGGCTTTTGAGCGCCACCGGGTCCACCGCAAGGCCTCCCACCGCAAGGCCCGCCGCTTTCGAGGGATTGTTCGTCATGAGCCGCACCCGCGAAAGTCCCAGTTTACGCAGGATCGCGGCAGCCAGCGCATAGTCGCGCTCATCGTCGTGGTAGCCGAGCGCGATGTTGGCATCGACGGTATCGAGGCCCTTCTCCTGCATAGCGTAGGCCCGCAGCTTGTTTGCAAGGCCGATACCCCGGCCCTCCTGCGCCATATAAAGGAGCACACCGCCTTGGCGGGAAATGCGCTCCATCGAGAGGGTGAGCTGGGCGCCGCAATCGCACTTGAGAGAGCCGAACACGTCGCCGGTGATGCAAGAGGAGTGGACGCGCACAAACATTCCATCGTGTACCTCCCCGACGATGACCGCGCTCACCGTGCCGCCCGCGGCATCCCGGAAAGACTGCATGGTCGCGTTGGCGCCGGAAGGGAGCGGCACCGCGGCCGTCGCGACAGGGTGGACGGTGCTCGCCAGCGCCCGACGAAACGCCAGGACATCTGAGGCTTCAGCCAAGAGAACGTTGGATGGCACCTCTTCAGCGAGCGAAAGAGTCATGGCTGGCAGGCGTTCGGCAAGTTTTGCCAGTTCGGCGGCCGCGGCAGCGATCAAGCCGCCTTGGGAAACAGCTACGGCAGAAACGTCCCGCGGCAGGCCACTCGCGTAGCGCCACAATAATTGCGGATCCGCCGAGGGCAGCTCAAGCAAGGTCGGCGCATCGGGTAAACCGAGGTAGGAAGCCCGGCAGCAGGCGATGGCAAGGGTCGGCGAAAGCACCTCGCCACCATCGAGAGGCGCAGCAAGCATCGTGGTCTCGCCATCGCGCAACATCACCGTACGCCCCGCCGTGACCTCGCCGACCAAACGGTGAACGGAGATGAAAGCGGACGATCCCGCGCATAGGTTTGGCCGTTGCTCGTTCAGCATAGCAACTTGTTGTCCTCCGCCCCGAACATGGCTCGCGCGCGGTCGCCGGGCAAGCGAGGATGCGCCGGCCGGGTGTGTTGACGCCAGTTTGAGGCCGACATGCCGGGCGGGGCCTTGCCCGAAACCTTGCGCCGCCTATCATCCGCTTCCTCGCCCGATCGCGAGGCCACCAGCGGCAGTGGCCGCCAACGTCCTTGCCATCGCGGTCCCATCGAACGCCCTTGCACACGAACGCCGGGCCTGCAAAAGCCGCGCATCAGAAACGCGCTCCGGCGCGCGAAGGAGCCCACCGCGTGTCCCAATCCCCATCGCCCGCCGACCCCACAGGGCCGCTCGCCGGGCTCATCGTCCTTGATCTTTCGCGCATTTTGGCTGGGCCCACCGCGACTCAGCTCCTCGGGGACATGGGCGCGGACGTCATCAAGATCGAGCGTTTTGGCGTCGGCGACGATACGAGACGATGGGGCCCGCCCTTCCTCCTCGACCGCGAAGGCAACGAAACCGCCGAAAGCGCCTACTATTTCTGCGCCAATCGAAACAAGCGCTCCCTGGCTCTGGACCTTGCCAAGCCGGAGGGGCAGCAGATCGTCCGCGCCATTGCGGAAAAAGCTGATATGGCGGTCGAGAATTTTAAGGTGGGCGGGGCGAAACGGCTGGGGCTCGATTACGAAAGCCTCGCTGAGATCAACCCGCGGCTCATCTATGCGTCGATCACCGGCTACGGCCAGACCGGCCCCCTCGCCCCGCACGCTGGCTACGACTTCATGGCCCAGGGGCGCGGCGGGATCATGAGCGTCACCGGCGAGCCCGATGGCAAAGGCGGGGTGCCCATGAAGGTCGGCGTTGGCATCGCCGATGTGATGACCGGCATGTATGCGTCTTCGGCGCTCCTGGCAGCGCTTCATGCGCGCGACCACACCGGTCGCGGGCAATATATCGATCTGTCGCTCTTCGATAGCCAGCTAGCCTGGCTCATCAACCAGGGAACAGCGCACCTCATGACGGGTGATACGCCGGTCCGCCTTGGCAACGGCCACCCGACGATCGTTCCCTACAACGCCTTCCCGGCTTCGGATGGCATGTTCATCCTCGCCGTGGGCAATGATGCGCAATTTGAACGGTTTTGCGCTGCTGCGGGCGAGCCGGAGCTGGCCAAGGACCAAAGATTCGCCACGAACGCGGCGCGGGTCCGCAACCGCGAAGCCCTTGAGGAGGAGGTCTGCCGCCTGACCGCCATGCGCACCCGGCAGGAATGGGCTGACACGCTAGCGCCGCTTGGCGTCCCGGTGGGGCCCATCAACACCATCACGGAAGCCTTTGCCGAACCGCAGGCCCAACACCGGGGCGCCACTGTGACCCACGAGCACCCCCTCGCCGGTGACGGCGTTGCAAAAACCATCGGCAACCCGATCAAGTATTCCCAAACGCCCATCGACTACCGCCTGCGTCCGCCCATGCGCGGCGAACACAGCCGCGAAGTGCTGCGCGAACTCCTGGGCATGGCCGACGACGAAATCGCGCGCCTTGCCGAGGCAGGTGTGGTGGACGTCGGCGACACGCCCACCAGCAGCGTCGTCGCAAGCGCATAGGAAAGGTACTCCCTGTGAGATTGAGCAACGCCGATGTCATCGCGCGAAAGCTTGCCCTGGCGGGCTCGACGCGCGCCTACGGCATCCCGGGCGGCGAGGTGCTAGTGATCATCGATGCCCTGGAGCGCGCGGGCATTTCCTTTCACCTCACAAAGCACGAAAACTTCGCCGGCTTCATGGCCGAGGGCACGTGGCACGCCACCGGGGCGCCGGGCATCCTGGTGGCCACCATCGGCCCAGGTGTCGCCAATGCCGTCAACGTCGTAGCCAATGCTTTTCAGGACCGCGTGCCCCTCATCTTCCTGACCGGGTGCATGGACGGCGCAGACGCCGACACCTACACGCACCAGGTGTTCGACCACCGTGCGCTGCTCTCGGGCATCGTGAAAGCTACGTTTGAAGCGCGCGGCAAGAGCCTCCCGCAGGTGATGGACAAGGCGCTGACCCTCGCCGTCTCAGGACAACCGGGGCCCGTCCACATCGACCTTCCCATCCGCGTTGCCGAAGAAGAGGCTTCCCCGGTGTCGCTGTCAGCGCTTCCTCCAGCCGCACCGTTTGCCCCCGCCGACAGTGATGTGCTCGCAAGAGCCCGCGCATGGCTGACCGCGGCGGAAAAACCCCTGGTGGTGGCTGGGCTCGATGCCCTCAACGATGGCGCCGCCGACACCTTGCGCCGTTTCGTGGAACGCACCGGGGCACCGCTCGTCACCACCTACAAGGCCAAAGGGATGGTCGACGAGGATCACCCGCTAGTCCTAGGCGGTGCCGGCCTGTCGCCCCTTGCCGACAAGCACCTCATGCCGCTGCTGGCGGCGTCGGACTGTATCGTGCTTGCGGGCTACGATCCCATAGAGATGCGCGTGGGCTGGCGCGACCCCTGGCCGGCGGACGCCCGGGTCATCGACATTACGCCCGTCGTGCGCACCCATGGGATGCACGCTGTCGGCCTTACCCTTTACGGCGGCGTGGGCGAAACCCTCGATGCGCTGGGAACGACCGGCCCGGCAAAACCCGCCTGGGCCAACGGCGAGGCAACGGCAGCAAGGGCCGCGCTGCGCGCTGCGTTTTCCCCGGAATCCGAAGGCTGGGGCCCCGCCACCGTATTTCACCAGCTCGCCCAGACACTTCCCCAGAACACAGTCATCACTGCCGATTCGGGCGCTCACAGGATACTGCTGAGCCAGCTCTGGCGCTGCCGGCTGCCGCGTCAGATGCTGCAGTCATCGGCCCTTTGTACCATGGGCTGTGCCGTGGCCCTCGCGGCGGGGCACAAGCACGCGGTGCCCGATCGCCCCGTTGTGGCGTTCGTGGGCGATGCCGGGCTCGAAATGACTTTGGGCGACGTTGCCACCTTGCGAGAGCACCAGCTCGCAGTGCCCATCGTCGTCCTCATCGACGACAGCCTCGCCCTCATTGAGATGAAGCAGCGCGGCCAACAGCTTCCCAACGTGGGCGTTGATTTCACCGGGACTGATTTCGTCACCCTCGCCAAGGCCATGGGCGGCCACGGAGTTTGGATCGAGGACAGCGACGCCTTGGCCAAAGAAGCAACGCAGGCGCTTTCCCGAGAAACGTTCACGCTGCTTTGCGTCCGCATCGGACGCCGGGCCTACGACGGAAAATTTTAAGGAACGAGCGGTGACGTACGCATCACGGCTCGTTCCATTTCGATGGCCCGCAGGATTGCCCGCCAGGCCGCGCCGGCCCGGCCCGGCTTCAGCGCGTAAACCGTTAGTTTGCGGCGGCCTGGTCGGCGATGGTCGCAAAAATCTCGTCGAGCTGGGCAGCAGAATCGGTAACCGCCGCGCCGCCCTCCTCGGCGTAGGGCGCGAACACGACGCTCGGCAGCTTGTAGCTCAACGATGCGGTGCCGTCAGGCTCTTCCATGACCATGATGCGCACCGGCGGCTCGATCATCGCAGAAGGTGCGGCACGAATAATCGTCACCGCAAAATCGTTACGGAAGATGCCAAGAACCCGGTTACCGGGAATGGTCTCGCCCCGTTTCTTGGCGACTTCCGTGGGGCCCGCTTCGGTGACAAGGCCCATTTTGTTGGCCTTGATGGCCCCTTTCAGGTCAGCAAGGAGGGCATCGTAGGATTTGTCGGTGTCGATAACCCGCCAGCCGTCGTGCTGCGTGACGACCGAATCGGCAACGGCGCCCGTCAGTGGCGCAAGAGTGAGGGCGGCGGCGACGAGAAGCGAACGCATGGGCGGGATTCCTTTTGTCGGGGTATCAATCGAGGCTGAGGTGCGAGTGACACTCGCTCGCGACCCACTCCCTACCGGGAAGCGGCGTTGGTCGGCACGATGTTTCCATCACGTTTGCGTGCGAAGAGCGCCATGGGTGGCGGTATTGCGCGGTGGATCCATACCGATGAACTCGCGCACTCGAACGCCAGCAATACTCCCGAGGAACGCAAAAAGGAACCAACCCCAGCCGTGGAGGCTCCCAGACGCGATTCCAGACAGCAGCGCACCGATGTTGCAGCCAAAGGCGATGCGGGCGCCGTAGCCCATGAGAAGGCCGCCCACCACCGCTGTCGCCACGTCCCGCAGAGACAGGTTCAATTTGGGTGCATATCGGCCGGCCAAACACGCTGCGAGCGCCGCCCCGGCCATCAGTCCGAAGTTCATGACGGACGTGCTGCTCCCGAAGGTGGACCCTTCCACCGAGCCCATGGCGTTTTTCCAGTAGCTCCATTCGCCCACCGGCACACCCGCTTGGTAGGCAATTTGCGCGCCCCAGAACGTCAGGCCGGAGGTGATGCCCCATGGCCGGCCGAGTACGAGGAGCGTCAACACCCCCACCGCCGTGAGGGCGGCGATACCGGCAGCGCTCGACCAGGGCCCTTTGAGAAGACTGCCCATGGCTTTGGCCGGCTCTAGGGAACCGTGCCGCGCTACCTCCAATCGCCGCGTTGCAAGGGCAAGGGCAAACAGAAGCGCCACCGTCAGAGCAACGGCGCCGAGGGGACCAGTCGGCGTCGACGCGAGTGAAACTGCTGGAAATTTTGGCAGTTGCTGCCAGAAATCCCAGTGGTAGGTGGCGAGGAGGCCGCCGAGGATGAAAAAGGCGAGCGTGATGATCATCCGCGTCGATCCGCCGCCCACCGTAAACAGTGTGCCAGACCCGCATCCGCCGCCCAGCTGCATCCCAAGACCGAAGGCGAAAGAGCCGATTATCACCGCCACACCAAAGGGAAAGACAAAGCCCCCGGCGGCAATGCCCACGTAATCGCCATAGACGATGATGGGGATTGCAAAGACCGTCGTCGCGCCCACGAGGATCAGTTGAGCACGCAAATTGGCCCCGCGGCGCTCGCGGATGAACCGGCGCCAACCAGCGGTGAACCCGAACGAGGCATGGTAGAGGGCAAAGCCGGCAAGCGCCCCCACCAACGTTGCCACGCCGTAGCGAAGTCCGGACTGCGCCAGGGCAGCCCAGGCCAACAAGAACACGATTGCCATGGAAACGGCGGCGAGACGAGGCTGGCTCAACCTGACCATGCAATGCCTCCTGGATCACCGTTGTTCATCGCGCCGTAAGGCCTCGCGCTCTAATGCACCCCTTACCATCGCGAGACGCAGCGCTCCCACAGGAACGGCGCACAACTTCGGATAAACCGCGCTCAACGTAGTGTGACAAGAGTTCACGTACATGTGGCATATTTTGGGAATATTGGACGCTAGATGCTTGGACGACGCGCGGACCGTGTCTCCGGGCTTCGATGGAGTCGGGTTTTGGAGACGGGTGCATGATTGAAGTGAGTGAGGTGCCGACACCGGCGTCGCTTTCCCACAGCGCCGCGGAGTGGCAGGCACTCGTTCGATCCATTTTGGCGCACTGCGCCACGGTGCCCGATCACCTCGCCGCCCTTGGTGAAAAATCAGGCAATTCGCCAGCCTTTCTCGCGGCGAAGGGGTTGATCTTTCTGCTGCTTGGCCGCCGCGAGTTGGCTGACGAAGCGGCAAAGCTTCATCGGTCAGCTGTCGAAGCAGTCGCCGACGGCGCCGGCGTGCACGACCGGTACATGGTGGCCGCCCTTGGCGCTTGGCTGGACGGGCGCCCGTCCCAGTCGGCGGCGATTTTCGACGAGATTCTGGCCGCCATGCCCGGCGACGCGTTTGCCATGAAAATGGCCCAGGCCATCCGTTTCCTTTATGGCGACACCGCCGGAATGCGCCGTTCTGCTGAAGCTGCAATAGGCGCGTTCAGCGACCACCACCCCCACGCCGGCTATGCCCATGGATGCCATGCTTTTGCCTGCGAGGAGACGGGCGATTTCACCATCGCCGAACGTGCGGGCATCCGGGCCCTCGAACTGGCCCCGGACGACGCCTGGGCGCTACACGCCGTTGCCCACGTCCATGAGATGCGTGGCCACTCACGCAAGGGGCGGGACTGGCTCCTTCCCCGTCAGGCGAGCTTTTCGGGTTGCAGCAACTTTCGTCACCACGTGTGGTGGCACTATGCCCTCTTCGAGCTGGATCTGGGCAATATCGACCGGGCGCTCGACCTTTACGACACCGAGATCCGGCGCGAACACACCGACGACTACCGGGACATTGCGAACGCCGTCTCGCTGCTTGCAAGGCTTGAGGCGGACGGGGTCGACGTCGGATCGCGCTGGGACGAGCTGTCGGTGATTGCCGAGCGCAGGGTAGACGACGGCTGCGTTGTGTTCGCCGATCTCCACTATTTGATGGCGCTTCTGGCCGCGGGCCGGCAAAAAGCGGCGGACAGGCTCATTGAACGCATGGCCCAAGCCGGTGATGGATCCGAGTTCGGCGCCGTTGCTGCGGAAGCTGGTGCTCCGGCCGGCGGCGGCCTCGCTGCGCTCAGGCGTGGCCACCACGAGGAAGCCCTTAAGGGATTGATGACGGCGCGCACGGAACTTATCCGCATTGGTGGAAGCCACGCCCAGCGGGACGTGTTCGACCGATTGACCATCGACGCAGCCATTCGCGCCGGTCGGGGCGATCAGGCACGCGAGCTCATCAAGGATCGAGCCCAGCGGCGTGGCAGCTACGACCGCTTCGGGTTCGAGCGGCTCTTGCGTTGCGGATCGCCGCCGGTGGCCGATCCGTCGTCATCGGCGGCATCTTTCTGACGCATAGCCTCCAAAGGCCCGTGGGATCGTCTATGAGGAAGGATGCGCTACGGCTGGAGTATGCCATGATCGACCCCACGCTCCGGGTCCCTTCTCGATGAACGCGCCAAGCAAACGGCCGCGCGACCTCCGGCTCGACTTTTTTCGCGGGCTCGGGATGTTCATTATTTTTATTGCCCATGTTCCGGCCAATGCGTGGGTGCTTTGGATTCCGGCCCGGTTCGGGGCATCGGACGCCACCGAAATTTTTGTGTTCTGCTCTGGGATGGCCTCGGCCATCGCATTCGGCGCCATTTTCCGGGACCGCTCCTTCTGGCTCGGCACCACCCGCACGGCCTACCGTGTGTGGCAAGTCTATTGGGCGCACATCGGACTCTTTTGCGTCACCGTAGCGATGCTGGTGGTTTTCAATGAGATCAGTAACAGCGAGTACTATACTGAAAGACTTTACGTTCTGCCCTTCTTCGAAGCACCAGCCGAACACCTCGTGGGGCTGATGACGCTGAACTACGTGCCCAATTACTTCGATATCCTGCCCATGTACCTCGTGCTTTTGGCGATGATGCCCATCGTTGCCTGGCTGGGCCTCAAGAATCGTTGGCTCGCGTTCGGTTTCATCGGGATCATTTGGCTCCTGGCACAGTTCGATCTCATCCAGTTCAGCGCCGAGGTGCGTCCGGACGTGGAGCGCGAATGGTTCTTCAACCCGTTCGGCTGGCAACTCGTCTTCTTCACCGGCTTTGCGTTTATGATGGGCTGGCTACCGGCGCCGCCGACGAGCCGGCGTTTGATCGCGCTCGCGGTCGGCGTGCTGATTTTCAACCTCATATTCGGTTCTCGCTGGGGCTGGCAGTACTTCCAGTGGATTTACGACTTCCGTGACGCCACCTGGCCGCTGTTTGCCAAGACAGATCAAGGGATCTACCGCTTCACCCACTTCCTCGCGATTGCCTATCTGGCCTACATCGCGGCGGGCGAAGGGGGGCGGCGGCTCGCGGGCGGCGGTCTGTGGGGCGGCTTCGTGGCTGTGGTGCGCAAGGTGGGGCAGCAGTCGCTGGCCGTGTTCCTTGCCTCCATGGTGCTCGCCCAGGCGGCGGGCGCGCTTCTTGATGTCACCGGCCGAAACTTTTTCACCGTCCCCATGGCGAACGTTGGTGGCTTTGTCATCATTGTCGCCATCGCGTACATGACCGCGTTCTTCAAATCTCAGCCTTGGCGCAAACCGCCCAAACCGCTTGAACGTCCAGCCAGTGAAAGCGACGCGACAAAACCCATCGCGCTGGAGCCCGCTCGCGGGTAGCGGCACGTCAGTTCATCGCGCCGCGCTGTTGGATTGGCGCCACCGTCCGGTTGGCCTTCACGTTCGCCGGGGAAAATCTTGGCAAATGGAAGCGGGGTGGTCCGCGCTGCCGCCAAGGTGAGCTATCATTGGCAAGCCCGTCGCGACCATCGAAAGGCCCGTACGCACCCCATGCGAATCCTGATTACCAATGACGACGGCGCTCGTGCCGACGGCATAAAGCTGCTGGAAAAGATCGCACTGACGATGAGTTCAGACGTGTGGATCGTCGCCCCGGAATTTGACCAGTCGGGCGTCAGCCACGCCATCAGTCTCCATGAGCCCTTGCGGGTCCACCAGGAGGACGAACGCCGTTTTTTCGTCAACGGCACACCGGCTGACTGCGTGGTCCTGGGGGTAGAGCGGCTCCTGGAGGGAACGCCCGATCTCATCCTGTCCGGTGTCAATCGCGGCGGGAACATGGCCGATTCCATCGCCTACTCAGGCACCGTCGGCGCCGCGATGACCGGGCTCATGATGGGTGTGCGGTCCATCGCCCTCAGTCAGTTCTTTCATGGAACGACAATCCACTGGGAGACCGCTGAACGGTTTGCGCCCGGACTCATTGAGAACCTCATCGAGTTGGATTGGCCGCGGCCCATTTCGCCCAACATCAATTTTCCCGCTTGCGCACCCCAGGACGTAACCGGGGTTGCCATATGCCCTCCGGGCCACGGTCTCATCGGAGGACTGAACGTCGACGCGCGGGTCGATATGCGCGGTTTATCTTACTATTGGCTCCAGTTTCGACGAGCCCGATCGGCGACGGTGGATCCCAACTCCGACTACGGACTGCTGTTGGAGAACAAGATTACCATTTCGCCGTTGCGCGCTGATCGGCATTCAGAGGGCGATTGGGAGGAGTTTTCCGTTCAGCACAGCGATGTGCTGGCTGCCGTGACAGCGCCCAAACTTTAGGACGCCCGGAAGTCGTCACCAGTCGAAGCCAGCCGCGGTTGGAACAGTAGACCTTGAGCCGACCGCCGGTTGTCGGCAAAGGGGCGGAAGTCAGCCGGCGATGCGGCTGATTTGGGCGCCGCAGCGCGAGAGCTTTTGCTCCAAGTGCTCAAACCCACGGTCTAGATGATAGATCCGGTTCACCTCTGTCTCGCCCTCAGCAGCAAGACCGGCAATGACCAGGCTCACCGACGCGCGAAGGTCAGTGGCCATGACCGGTGCGCCCTTTAGCGAACGCACCCCTTCAACGGTCGCCGTCTGACCGTTGAGCGAAATATTTGCCCCGAGCCGTGCCAGCTCCTGCACGTGCATGAAACGGTTCTCGAAGATGGTTTCGGTGATGCGGCTCGTACCCTTGCCGGAGGTCATCAGTGCCATGAACTGGGCTTGAAGGTCCGTCGGAAAGCCGGGATAGGGCGAAGTCTGCGCGTCCACGGCGGAAATACCGTGGCCGTTTCTGCGCACCCGAATGCCGCGGTTGGTCACCGTCACATCGGCGCCCGCCTCCTGCATCAGTTCGATGGGCCTGGACAGATGTTCAGCGCTCGCGCCGTCAAGGGTGACGTCACCGCCGGCCATGGCTGTGGCGAGGGCATAGGTGCCAGCCTCAATGCGGTCGGGCAGCACCGTGTGGCGTGCGCCTTCGAGCCGCGGCACCCCTTCGATGACAATGGTGGATGTGCCGTGGCCTTCGATCCGCGCGCCCATGGCGATGAGGCACTCGGCAAGATCAACAATCTCTGGCTCGCGCGCCGCGTTCTCGATGACGGTTTCACCGCGGGCAAGGGTGGCGGCCATCATGACCGTGTGTGTGGCCCCAACGGAGATGCGCGGGAAGCGAACGAGACTGCCGCGCAGGCCGTTTTTGGCCCGCGCCACGACGTAGCCGCTCTCGATTTCGATGTCGGCGCCAAGCGCGCGCAGACCATCGATGAAAAAGTCCACCGGTCGCGTCCCGATCGCACAGCCGCCGGGCAGCGATACCGTGGCCTCGCCGGTCCGCGCGAGGAGCGGGCCGATGACCCAAAAACTCGCGCGCATCTTGGAAACGAGCTCGTAGGGCGCACGGGTATCGACAATAGCTCGGGCGCACAGCGAAACGGTCTGGCCAGCAAGAGGATCCTGCCCAGAACGCTTACCCTGGAAGGAAGTATCAACGCCGTGGTTGGCGAGGATGTCGAACAGGCGAGCCACATCCGCCAGGCGGGGGACGTTTTGCAGCGTCAATGTCTCGTCGGTGAGGAGCGACGCGATCATTAAGGGAAGGGCCGCATTCTTGGCACCCGAGATGGGGATCGTACCTTCGAGCGGAACGCCACCGACGATCTTGATGCGATCCATGCCAACCTCCCACACTGACGCAACCGGACGACCCCGCGCCAAGGCGCAGGCCTGCCAGTGAGTCGCTAGGGGAGGCGAGGTGGAAGATCAAACCCGCCGGTGATCCCGAGGTGGCAGCGGGGTTCACGCGGGCCGGCGCGCGACCTTTCGGCAACACTTTGCCCTACGGCGATCCGCGCGCCAACTGTCCGCCAAGGCACTACGCGCGCCGCGGGCCAGCCTTACCGCGATCGTTTGCCGCGTGACCGTCGAGGACTTCGCTCGAGCGCGGCGGCTGAAGAAGTTCGATAACCTTGGCCGTTGCGATGGGGCCGGAAGGTGTCCCGTCGGCTGTCTTGGCTAGCGCAGCTCGCACCGACCCGTTGCCTCCGCCACCCTTCTCTACGATGTAGTCCACCACCGCGGACGCTGGCAGGGGTTTGCTGAACAGGAACCCTTGCAGCTCGTCGTAGCCAGCTTCGGCCGCGAAGGCGCGTTGGTGCTCCGTTTCGATCCCCTCGGCGGTGACGCGCAAGTTCATGGCACCACTCATGGCGCTGATGGTGCGCAAAATTTCTGCAACGCTCTCGGATTCACCCAGAGACAAGAAGCACGAGCGATCCACTTTCAATTTGTCGAACGGGAATTTCCAAAGCTGCTGCAGGCTCGAATAGCCGATGCCGAAGTCATCCATGACCACCCGCACCCCGAGCGCTTTCAACTCGTGAAGCTTGGCCCCCACGGGCTCAGGGTTTTCGATGAACAGGTTTTCGGTGATCTCAAGCTCCAGACGACCGGGGTTAAGGCCCGATTGCCCAAGGGCATCCTTCACGACGCCGACGATGTCGCTGTCGAACTGCTGCGGTGACAGGTTGACCGAAAGGCGCAGTGGAATGGGCCAGTCGACCGCTTCGGCGCAGGCCTTTCGAAGCACGAAGTCCCCCAGTTCGTGGGTGACGCCCATTTCCTCGGCAACGGGGATGAATATCCCTGGAGAGACAAAGCTGCCGTCCTTGTCCGGAAGGCGCACAAGCGCTTCAAAACTGCTGAGAGCGCCGTCGCGCGCGTCA
This sequence comes from Pseudomonadota bacterium, assembly GCA_039189655.1. Lineage (GTDB taxonomy): Bacteria > Pseudomonadota > Alphaproteobacteria > Rhizobiales > Amorphaceae > Acuticoccus. The sequence goes on from JBCCYN010000014.1 coordinate 23,462, forward strand.
TGGAGCGGCTGGTAATGAATATCAAAGCCATCGCAATCAAGGGCGTTGCGGATGGCAACGCACAGCGCATTGCGCTGGAGAACTTCAGCCTCCATGCCGGGCTCGAACACGATTTGCTGGTCTTTCCCACCCCGCTTGGCGCGGTAGAGCGCGGCATCGGCGAACTGCCTGAGCGTACGATTTTCGGTGGTTTGGGCGGACAACGCCGTGCCGACACTCGCGCTGATGCTCACGTGCACGCCATCGACGGTCTTGATGGAGCGCAGCGAGTGAACGAGGAGCTCAGCGGTTTGTTGGACGGTTTGAAATTTTGAGTATTTTTGGACGAGGGCAAACTCATCACCGCCCAGCCGGGCCGTCACGTCGGCCGGGGAGGCGCATTCGTCGAGCCGGCCGGCCACGGCCCGCAGGAGGCTATCGCCGGTTTCATGCCCGAGCGTATCGTTGATGGTCTTGAAGCCATCGAGGTCGATCATGTGGAGCGCGATCTTGCTGCTACCGGCTTTCGCCTCGTCGAGCATGGCCGAGAGCCTGCGCGAGAGCTCTGCACGGTTGGCAAGGTTCGTAAGCGGATCGTGCCTCGCGAGGTGAATAATTTGAGCATCGCTGGCACGTTTGCGGCGGATCAGGAAAATAGTTGCCGTGCTCGTGGCAACGCCGAGTGCCGCTAAGACACCCGTCATCAAGAAGGATCTCCAGAACGTCTCCAAGAACAACATCTTCGCGTTGGTGACGTCGATGACGATATTGACGAAGCGGGCGGAAGCTTGGGTGCCCTCGATGGGGAGGAAAGCTTCGATGTAGACCTTGTCGTCCGCGGGCTTTCCGTCCAGGACTTCGCCGCTTGCGTGATCGGTGTAGGAGTACTGGCCGGCGTTGCTGTAGAGAATTTTGAAGCTTGATTTTCCCTCGAGCGCCTCTTTCGGAATCTTTATTACCGGTGCTGTCGCTTGATCGTCCCCCGGTGGCGTGGCGACCATGACGTGATGGGCGTGGGGATCATTTGGCACCGTCGCACTAATAGTGTTGGGCGTGCCGGCTCCGTGGTGATCCGGGTGAGCGCCGTGGCTATGGACCGTGTGCCCGCCATGCATGTGGTGGTGAGCATGGGCACCGTGCACGTCCCCGCCCGCCGGCTGCGTGCCGATGACTTCGGTACCATCGGGCCGCAGGATCGCGAACCTTGTGATGTTGGCAACGTCGGCAGCGAGCGTGATGTGACGCCATCCCATGGCCGAGATGTGCTTGTCGCCACGGGCGTGCTTCGCGTTGATCTCGCCAAGGGCGACTTTGAGCCAGCCCGTCGCCGCCATCTCCGCAGACTCTTCCAGCTCAGCAACACGGGAGTTCCAGGTCGAATAGCTGTTGAAACCGAATACCGCGACGATCGCGCAAATGGCGAGAACGTTGAGGATGCTTAGCGTGTCGCGCAGGAGCGGTGCGAAGATCCGCGAGAAAAACTGAGCCATGGTCCAACTCTCGAAACTCTTGTGCAGACCCACCCGCGCAGGATGCGCCAGTCCGTTGCACAACAGCATTCGTCGAGCCGGCTCGGCTGCAGCCGGCCTTGGAATGCGCTCCAGATGCTGGTTGCCTAAAAAAACAGGATAGGCTTGGCTGAGCCTGTTCAGGCGCGGGTGAGGAAGGAATCCAGGACGCGCTTGCGGCCAGCCTTGTCGAAGTCGACGGTGAGCTTGTTGCCTTCCACCGCCGCAACGTCCCCATTGCCGAACTTTTGGTGAAACACGCGGTCGCCCACATCATAGGCGCCGACGTGTTCGGAGACCGACTTTGCTACAAGCTCGCCCTCAATGAGGGTGGGCAGGATCCTCTCGCGCCGGGGAACGTCCTCGCGGCGGCGCTGGGCGCGTTCCCAGCCGGGCGTGTGATAGGATGAGGAAAAGGTCTCAACCTGGTCGAAACGCGAGCCACCGTGGCCGCCGAGCCCCCCATAGCCGACGTCCTCGCGGACCATCACGCTGTCTTCGGGCAACTCGTCTATGAATCGGGACGGCGCCGCAGATTGCCACATGCCGTGGATACGGCGGTTGAGCGCAAACCACACATAGACTTCCTTGCGCGCCCGCGTGAGGCCCACATAGGCAAGGCGCCGCTCCTCCTCCAAACCGGAGTGCCCGTCCTCGTCGAGGGCGCGGGCAGAGGGGAAAAGCCCCTCTTCCCATCCCGGCAGAAACACCGCATCGAACTCCAACCCCTTTGCAGCGTGGAGGGTCATGAGGGTGATTGCCGCCCCCTCCACGGCCCCCTGGGCATCGGCCACGAGGCTGACGTGCTCCAAGAATCCCGGCAGCGAATCGAATTCATCCATGGAGCGCACCAGCTCCTTGAGATTTTCCAAGCGGCCGGGGGCATCGGCGGATCGGTCCGCCTTCAGCATGTCCGTATAGCCGGACTCTTCTAAAATGATCTCAGCCAGCTCGGTGTGGGGCATGGCGCCCAGCTGCTCACGCCAACGGTCGAACGCAGCCAGTAGCTGCATCAATCCCGTGCGTGCCTTGCCCTTCAATTCGTCGGTCGCCAGGAGATCGGCGGCCGCTTGCAGCATGGGCGTGCCTCGACCTCGCGCGGCCTCGGCAATGAGCCGGAGCGAAACCTGACCAATACCCCGAGCGGGCACGTTGACGATGCGCTCAAAGGCCAAGTCGTAGGCGGGCTGGGCGACACAGCGAAAATACGCCAGAGCGTCCCGGATCTCCTTACGCTCGTAAAACCGCGGGCCGCCCACCACCCGATAGGGCGTGCCGGTGGTGACGAAACGGTCCTCGAAGGCACGCATTTGCGCAGATGTGCGCACCAGGATCGCCATTTCATCCAGCGAAACGCCATTCTTCTGGAGGCTCTCCGCCTCTTCGTTTACGGCGCGCGCTTCCTCTTCGGAGTCCCAGGCCGACGCAACCGTCACCGGCTTGGCGTCGGGATCCACGAGATCGGTGAAAAGCGTCTTGCCGAGCCGATCCTCGTTGTGACTGATGAGGTGGCTTGCGGCGGCCAGGATGGGGCTGGTGGAGCGATAATTTCTCTCGAGGCGCACCACCGTTGCGCCGGGAAAATCGCTTTCAAAGCGCAGGATATTGTCCACCTCCGCGCCGCGCCAGCCGTAGATGGACTGGTCGTCGTCACCAACCACGCAAAGGTTTCGATTGTCCTGGGCAAGGAGGCGCAGCCAGAGATACTGGGCGACGTTCGTGTCCTGGTACTCGTCCACCAGCATGTAGCGGAACCGCCGCTGGTAGTCGGCCAGAATGTCGGGCGCGGAGCGGAATAGGCGGATCGGCTCCAACAAAAGATCGCCGAAATCAGCGGCGTTCAACGCCTTGAGCCGGTCGCGATAAAGCCGATAGACCGCAACGCCCTTGCCACCTGCAAACCAGTCACCTTCGCTCGCAGGCACCTCCTCGGGCGTCAGGCCACGGTTTTTCCACCCGTCGATGGCACCCAGGATTTGCCGCGCCGGCCATCGCTTTTCGTCGATGTTCTCGGCTGCGAGGACCTGTTTCGCGAGGCGGATCTGGTCGTCTGTGTCGAGGATGGTGAAATCCGGGTTGAGATCCACCAATTCAGCCTGCCGGCGAAGAATTCGGGTGCCAATGGAGTGGAAGGTTCCAAGCCAGGGCATGCCCTCCGCGTGGGGTCCTACAACGGCCGCAACACGCTCCTTCATCTCCCGCGCGGCTTTGTTGGTGAAGGTGACGGCTAGGATTTCCGATGGCCGCGCCCGGCCGAGGGCGAGAATGTGGGCAATGCGCGTCGTAAGGACCCGCGTCTTGCCCGTCCCCGCTCCGGCAAGCACCAGAACCGGTCCGTCAATGGCCTCAACGGCCCGTCGTTGTTCGGGATTGAGCGCCGACAAATAGTCCACCGTCGGCCGGGACGCCGCAGACGCCCGGGACGAAATCGACACCTTCTCAACCGTTTGCCGCGCCGCTTGACTCATCACACCGACCCGATTCGACACCCCACCATACTAGAACAGATGCGCAACGTCTGCACGACGCTTGTCAACCGCATCCCCCTCGTCCACGGCAATTATGTCCCAGGAGCCCGGTCGCCACGCGACAGTCTTTCCCGGTGGACCTCAGGAAGCAGAGCATCCAGTTCCGCAAAGAGCGGGATTCGCTCGTCCGGCGGAACCCAAAAGAGTTCTAGGGTGATTGGTCCATCGCCCCCATCGGGGGTCTCTTCCACGGTGCGCCATACGCGGTCAATTTCCGCATCAATTGCGACGTGGAAAAAATGGCGGGTGTGGAGGTGGGCTAACTCATCTCGCTCGTAAGTCTAGACTCTTTCTCCGAGATATCGGAGCGCGCCCATGGCGATGCGCAGGCCGGTTTCCTCGAAAAACTCTCTGATCGCCGCCTGCTCCAAAGTCTCGCCAGGCTGCACGGTGCCGCCGGGGGGTTGGTGTCCCACTTCGGGGAAGTCGGGTTCGCGAAAGACGAGGAGATGGTCCGCGCAAGTGGCGTAGATGACCACTTTCGTTCGGGCGCGGACCGGCTTGCGTTTCATCTTTGGAAAGATCCTGCGTTAACAACTAGTTCGGCGCCTACCATCATGGGGCAGACTGGACTGCCGGCTCACGCGGCCGGGCGAGCAACAAGATTTTCGCGGGCACTCAGGTGTAGCAAAGCGTGTCGTCGCGCAAGTGCATCCACATCGTCGGCATACCCACCGCCGAGAACCCCGGCGAGGGGGAGCCCGCGCCGGCGGACCGCGTCAATGACCCGGCGATCGCGTTCGGCAAGTCCGCGGTCGGTGAGACTGAGCCGACCAAGACGATCGTCACGGTGGGGATCGACGCCAGCGTTGTAAAAGACAATGTCCGCCGGGATGGCGAGTGCTCGCTCAAGGGTCTCGTCGAGCCGCGCCAGATAGTCATCGTCCTCCACGCCGTCGGCAAGGGCCACATCGATGGTCGACGCCGCCTTTCGAGCCGGATAGTTGGAGGACGCATGCATCGACACGGTCGCCACGGTGGGATCGCCATCGAAAATGAAGGCGGTGCCGTCGCCCTGGTGCACGTCGCAGTCGAAGACGAGGGCACGCCTGATCGCGCCGTCGGCTTGGAGAACCCGGATCGCAACCGCGACGTCGTTGAACACGCAAAATCCGGCGCCCTGCTCCGCCCTTGCGTGGTGACTGCCGCCGGCCGTGTTGCATGAAATCCCCCACTCCAAGGCAAGCCGAGCAGTCAAGGTCGTCCCAGCGCACGCAGTCCTTGCCCGGAGTGCGACCCGGTCGGTCATGGGAAACCCGATCTCGCGAACCACCTTTTCCGGCACCGCAGCCGAGAGAACCTGGTCCACATAGGCTTGGTCGTGGGCGAGCGCGATCCACGAGGCTGGCGCAGGGGATGGCTCGTGGAAGGGTGCAAAACCCATTTCCGTGAGGACTCGCGCGACCGCCCCGAATTTTTGCATCGGAAAGCGATGCCCGGGCGGCAGCGGCGCCTGATAATTCGGATTGTGGACGACTGGAAGCAACAAACCTCTCCGACGGAGCACAGATATTTTTGGCGCGGCCGGGCTTTACCTGAGTGGCCACCTGAGCGCCGCAGTCACGCTACGCCTGGCCGTCTCGCGGCGGCACTGCAACGCGCGTCACTTTATCGATTTGGTTCGAGCGTGGTCCCAGACCTCAAGCGCGTCAAACTTCACACGCGTTCCATTGCCCCAACGGGCTCCAGCCGTTCCATCGACGTGTGGGGTGCATTAAGTACGACACGAAGCCAAGGGAGCCGCCATGCCGGACAAAACCGCACCGCTCAAGGGGATTCGCGTCGTAGAGATGAGCCACATGATTATGGGCCCCTCATGCGGCATGTTCCTGGGACTACTCGGCGCCGAAGTGATCAAAGTGGAGCCGCCTCAGGGTGATAAGACGCGGGACCTGACGGGCATGGGGCGGGCCTTTTTTCCCACGTTCAACCGCACCAAGCGATCCGTCGTCCTCGATCTCAAGGCCGACGCGGGACGTGCCGCGCTCGAAAAACTTCTCGAGACGGCCGACGTGTTCGTGGAGAATTTTCGCGATGAATCCCTTGCAAAAATGGGGCTTTCGCCCGACGCGCTGCGCGAACGCCATCCCGAGCTGATCATCGCCTCCTGCAAAGGCTTCCTCCACGGCCCCTACCAAGACCGCACCGCCATGGACGAAGTGGTGCAGATGATGACAGGCATGGCCTACATGACCGGTCCGCTGGGCCGTCCGCTGCGCATCGGCTCGTCCACCAATGACATCATGGCCGGCCTCTTTGGTGCGCTTTCCGTGCTCGCGGCGCTGTTTGAGCGCCAACAGGGCGAGGGCGGCGGTCAGACCATCAGGATCGGGCTCTTCGAGAACTGTCTCCTCCTCGTGGCCCAGCACATGGTTCAGTACGAAATCGAGGGGGTGGAAGCGCCGCCGATGCCGAACCGCACCTTCTCCTGGCCGGTGTACGACATTTTCGAAACGAAGGGCGAACGGCAGATTTTTGTCGGCTCCGTCACCGAGGGGCAGTGGGTCATCCTATGCAACATCCTCGGCCTGCCCGAATTCATCGAAGACCCCAACCTCAAGACCCGCCTCCAGCAGATCGAAGCGCGCCCCAGAACGCTACCGGTTATCGCCAAGGCCATTCACGACCACGACTTCGACGAACTGGTGAAAGCATTTGAGAAGGGTGGGATCCCCTTTGCGCCCATCATGCGGCCTGCGGAAATGTACGACGATCCCCACGTCAATCGCCCCGGCGGGCTCAGTGAGTCCGCATATGACGAGAAAAAATCGTTCCGATGCCCCACCCTGCCGGTGGAGGTGGACGGCGTGCCCCTGGGTGTGACCACAGTGGACGTGCCGAACAAGGGTGCGGACACGGAGGCCGTGCTCTCCGACCTTGGTCTTGGGGCAGAAGAAATCGCCGCGGCGCGTGGTACGCACGAAATCAAAGCTGCCTAGGGTGAGCGAACTTTATCCAGCCGGTGAGATCACACTGCGGGAAGTCGGCCTGCGCGACGGCCTGCAACTCGTGAAGACGTTTCCGTCCACCGACGCCAAGCGGGAGTGGATCCGTAAAGAGTACGGCGCGGGCGTGAGGCACTTTGAAGTGGGCTCGTTCCTGCCGCCGGCGCGCTTTCCCCAATTTGCCGACATCCGCGATTTGTTGAGCGACGTCGCAGCACTCGATGGTGCCCACTCCTCCGCGCTCACCCTCAACGAACGCGGTATCAACGATGCCCTCGCCTCGCCCGTCGACGAACTTGTCTGTGTGGTGTCGGCCAGCGAGGAGCACAGTCTCGCAAACGCCCGCCGCACCCGCGAAGAAGCCGTTGCGCTCGTGGCGAGGGCAGTGGAGCTTGCCCGCCAATCTGCGAGGCGACCAAAGGTCTATGCGGGCGTGTCGGTGGCGTTCGGCTGCACCATCGCCGGCGAAGTGCCCCAAGCGGAGGTGATGCGCATTGCCGAAGCGTGCCTCGACGCGGGCGCCGATCACATCGGGCTTGCCGACACGGTGGGCTTTGCCGGACCCGCCCAGGTGGGCCGATATGCGCAAGACATCCGTCGTCTCGTTGGCGATGCGGCGTTTGGGATTCACCTTCACGACACGCGCGGCATGGCGATCGCCAACGCGGCCGCCGCCCTAGATGCTGGCGCGCGCATCCTCGACGGATCACTCGGCGGGTTAGGTGGCTGTCCCTTCGCTCCCGGTGCATCCGGCAACATCGTCTTTGAGGACCTGGTATTCCTCTGCGAGACTAAAGGTTTTGCGACCGGGATCGATGTAGAAAAACTCGCTGCGGTCCGAGAAATCTTGGAACGAGAGATGCCCTCCGAGCCGCTCTACGGCATGGTTGCCAAGTCCGGCCCACCGCCCGGTATCGCCTGGCGCGCCTGACGCCGAGAATTCGCCGCCAAATGGGGTTCGCAACGAAGGCGGACTGTTTTCGGCAGTGCTTCTTCCATCGCGTTGGAAGCGCGAGCCCAGACCGGGCAGCACCAATCCACTGGCGCTTGGCCCTCGTTTCTTTGGTCCGGATCGGCACCCGATCAGTAGAGGTCGCAGACCTGATGGATTTAGGGTGGCGGTTCGAACCTAACCGTCGCCGCGAATATGGGGAACTCTGGTCGCGTCGTTGGGCGGTGGTCAGGCAGCGCGGCGGCGTCCTGCGAGCTTTGAGAAGTAACGCACGCGCATGCGGCCCAAAAGCGAGAACCGGTCGATGAAGAGTTTTCCGTCCAGGTGATCGAGTTCATGCTGGACGCACACCGCCGGCATCCCGGACAGCTCCTCTTCGAACGAGGACCCGAGCATGTCCTGGGCGCTCACCTTGATCTTCGTGGCGCGCATGACGCTGCCAACTATGCCCGGCACAGAGAGGCAGCTCTCCTGGACGAACCCCCAAAGGGATTTTTCCAAGATCGTTGGATTGATGAGAACGAGGGGGTCGTCGTCGAGCTCCTTCGGATTGATGATCATCACCCGCAAAAGCTTACCCAGTTGGGGGGCCGAAAGACCGATGGCGTTGTGAGCTTCCATCGTATCGGCAAGATCATCCACCAGCCCCTCAAGGTCAGCCGCGAACTCGGTGACCGGTGCGGCGCTCTGGTGCAGAATCGGGTCGGGGTACTCTAGAATCTCACGAAGAGCCATGGGGAGTCTGTACGCCGAGCCGGGGTTGCGCTGCCGCTGCCTGGCCGGCACCGGCGATCTCTTTGCCCGTCCGCCCAATACGCCCGCCGATGAGAGGAACGATGGCAAGGATAGTTACCAGCAGCAGGACGATTTCTAGCCCATAAACGGTGAGATATCCGCTTGCTCCGGCCGGAAGTCCCGGCGGGCTGCCCACGACGCCGGTCAAAGCATCGACCAAATCGCGCAGCACGCCGCCAAGGGCCATGGCACCGCCGGCGGCCGTCGCTTGCACAGCGCCCCACGCGCCAAGGGCAAGACCCGCCTGCTCCTTGGGTGCCTGGTTCATGGTCGCGGTGAGGGTGGCATGGCCAAATAGAGCTGCACCGAACCCGAGCATGAAGTTGGCGAGAAGGAACGCAATGTCCACCTTGAAGGGCGCTGCGATGATCACGAGCAGCAGCGCTGGGATCCCTAAAATCGCCGCCAGATTCGCCATGCGGAACGGATTGTCCTGCGGTTTCAGGGCGTAGGAGCCAAAGAGGAGACCGAAGAGACTGCCGAGGGCAAGAAGGGCCGTTAGTTTCGTCGTACTGGCAACGCTCCAGTCCAGGACCTGTCCGCCGTAGGGCTCGATGAGCACGTCCGACATGGCGAAAGCCATCGTACCGATACCCACAATGGCGAGCCGCCGCACGGCCTGGGAGCCCTTGCAAAAGTGCGCCCACGCCTCGCGGAACGACGGATCGTCGGCGGCAGCGCTCGGTTTGCGGCGCCGGTCGCGCGCCTCCTGCTTCCAAACGGCGACGCAGTTGAGCACAAGACAGACCACCGCAACGCCTTGGATCAAGCGGATGAGTTTTGGCGCTGAGAAGTCGGAAAGGAGGGCACCGAACACGAGGGCACTCGCCATCATGCCGATGAGCAACGTCACATACATCAGCCCGACGACCCGGGCGCGCGATTCGGGAGGTGTGAGGTCTGTGGCAAGGGCAAGACCGGCGGTCTGGACAATGTGCGCCCCCGCGCCGGCGAGGAGGAAGGCCGCCGCCGCGGCACTATAGCCAAGAAGGACCGGGGCGTTGTCTGCCTCCCCACGCCCTGCGAGGACCAAAAGCGCGAAGGGCATAATGGCAAAGCCGCCGAACTGAAGGAGCGTGCCTTTCCAAATGAACGGAACGCGGCGCCATCCGAGTTCACAGCGGTGGGTGTCGGATCGATGGCCGATGAGTGTCCGGAACGGTGCGAAAAGGAGGGGGAGCGCCACCATCACACCCACCACCGTGGCCGGGAGGCCCAGTTCCACGATCATCACGCGGTTCAAGGTGCCCACCAGGAGAACGAGGGTGATTCCCACCGACAACTGGAACAGCGAAAGACGCAGTAGCCGCGCCGCCGAAAGGTCCGGCGAGGTCACATCCGCAAAGGGCATGTAGCGGGGGCCAAGTGAGGCGTAGTAGCCGGCGATACGCGCTCTAAGCTGTCTCATGCCTTCCACCGCATGTGTGCCGCGCGCCGCACGCGCGGCCGGTTGATCAGGGCCGCTTTCCTTGCCCGCGCTCGTTTGACAGCACCTTGATGCCAAAGAGGTTGGAGAACGGCGACGGACCCTTGGACAGCAGCGGCAAACCGAAACTTGACCGCCATCCGCTCTGCGAGCGCGAAAGCACCGGAAGCAGTGTCATCGACGAGAGCGGTGCAGCACCCTTGCTGAGGAGCGGCATGCCGAAGCTCGACGTGCGACCGGTGTCCGATTTTGAAAGGGGCTTCCAACCGATCAGCTTCGACAGGGGCGCGGGGCTCTTGATCAGCGGCTTGAAGAAGGAGAAAAGCGCCCAATCGTGACTGACGAGCGTTGCCGAAGCCCGAAACGGGACGAGCACCGGGATCCTTAGCCAATCGGAAAACGGCGTTGGATCGCTGGGCTTATAGCGGTCAAGGGCATCGGTGGGTTGAATACCTTCGATGCCCCCGATCAATTGCATCGCAGTGGCGCTGGTGCCGAACGGCGCCCGCACACCGACTACAGAGCTGCCCGCGCGCAAGCTCCTCACGCAGGCCAGTTTTGTCTGAGGTGGAATGGTGCCGGCTGCGATGGCATCGACCACAGCCTGCTCCTCTTTTCCGGACGTCAGGCTGGGGAGCAGTAAAGTGCGGTCTTTAAAGCCGTTTTCCGCGAGAGCGGCCTCGGCTGCCATGGCGCCGTCTTCGCTGGCGAACATCCGAACATTGGGCGTCATGGTCGATCCCTCCGCCGGTCAGAGAAATAGCGAACGAGCACAACGCTCCTGTCGCGCCGGTGACCGGGTCTCAGCGCGCAGTGCTCAAGCCGTAGAGCAAAAGTCGCCCGCTTTAGCCAGCGGTACCTTGCATGAAGCCAGACCACCAAGTGGTGTTGGTGAGGACGGCGAAGTGGATCAGAAGCGTAATGAGAAGAACACCGCCCAAGAAAAGCGGCAGGCCCACTGTCGGATTAACGACGCACCAGATGCGACCTTGGTTCATAACGACGGTTCCTTTTTAGAAGCTCCAGGGCGACAGCGTGTAGACGAGAATGTGCGCGATCAGCGAGATGAAGAAGAACACACGCGTGCCGTCGATGACGTGCTTGTGCAGCTCTTCAGATTCACGGATCGTCAGTCCCGTCGGCCAGATCCGATCCGGATCGTCCAGATCGGCGGTCTGCGTTTCATGGGCCATTCTATTCCTCCTTCGCGCGGGCCGCGGGCGGCTGTGCGACCAGACGCCACGTTCATGCTAAGAACGACAATGAGAATTGTCAATCTAGGTTGTCACTTTCTTTCGTAAGGAAAAGTGTACAAATTTCCGAGACTTGCCATCGTTGAGGGTCGTGGATCGCCCGAGGCTTGTTCCATCGGTGCCATGCCCCCCAATGCGGACTGCCGCAGATTCGGCACCGGCTCGCTTGGCTAAAACACTGACACGAAAGGCAAACCGTTGGACCCGCGCAATACTGCATGGGCCCGGCAGAAGGCTGCCGACCCCGTTGGTACGGTTTCCCAAAATTTTGTTATTGCTGACCGACCGGTCGGACTATGAATAGATCAACGGGCGCTCTATAAGTTGAAGAGTGAAAGGGTGGCAGCTCGCTCGCCTGCACGCCGCGCCGACAAAAGCCCGAGGACCACGATGGCTGACGCCTTCATCTGCGACGCGGTACGCACCCCAATCGGGCGCTACGGCGGCGCGCTTGCGACAGTGCGGGCAGACGATCTTGCCGCTGCCCCCCTGGGCGCCCTGCGCGAGCGCAATGGACGATGCGACTTCGCGAAGGTGGACGACCTGATTTACGGGTGCGCCAACCAGGCGGGGGAGGACAACCGCAACGTCGGACGTATGGCGGCGCTTCTGGCGGGTCTTCCCATCGAGGTGCCAGGCACCACCGTCAACCGGCTTTGCGGCTCGGGCATGGACGCGGTGGGCATGGCAGCCCGATCCATCCGCGCCGGCGATTGCGATCTGGTGCTGGCGGGCGGGGTGGAGAGCATGTCTCGCGCCCCCTTCGTGATGCCGAAAGCCGAGAGCGCCTATTCGCGGGCAAACACTGTCTACGACACCACCATCGGCTGGCGGTTCGTCAATGGGAAGATGAAGGCCAAGTACGGCATCAACTCCATGCCCCAGACGGCCGACAACGTGGCCGAAGAATACCAAATCAGCAGAGCCGATCAGGACGCCTTTGCCGAGCGGAGCCAATCCCGCTGGTCGGCTGCCCAGGAAGCCGGCCATTTCGCTGATGAGATCGTCCCGGTTTCGGTGCCGCAACGAAGAGGCGACCCTATCATCGTCGCAGCGGATGAACACCCCCGGCCTGGGACCAGCGCCGTAAAACTTGCGGCCCTCAAAGGCATCAACGGTCCAGACCTTTCGGTGACTGCCGGCAACGCATCTGGGGTAAACGACGGTGCGGCAGCACTCATTGTGGCAAGCGAGGCCGCCGCCAACGAGCATGGCCTGGAACCCAAAGCGCGGGTGGTGGCGATGGCCGTCGCCGGGGTGGCACCGCGTGTAATGGGGGTGGGCCCGGTCCCTGCCACACGAAAGGTGCTGGAACGGGCAGGCCTCACCATTGGTGAGATGGACGTCGTCGAACTGAACGAAGCGTTTGCCGCCCAGGCGCTTGCGGTGATGCGCCAATTGGGCCTGCCAGACGATGCACCCCACGTGAACCCCAACGGCGGTGCCATTGCCATTGGTCATCCGCTGGGCATGAGCGGAGCGCGGCTCGTGACCACAGCCATGTGGCAGCTGCGGCGAAGCGCCGGGCGCTACGCCCTTTGCACCATGTGCATCGGCGTTGGGCAGGGGATTGCCATAGTCATTGAGCGCGTCTAGCGCGCCGCGCCCATCGGGAGGACCAAAAATATGTATGCGCAAATGGTCAAGACGGGCGCGAGCGGGGTAAAATCCATCGACGAGATGGATGAGCAAGAGCGCGCATTTCAGGCAAGGATCGACGCTGGCGAGAAAATCGAGCCCAAGGACTGGATGCCGGAGGCCTATCGCAAGACGTTGATTCGGCAGATCAGCCAGCACGCCCATTCGGAAATCGTCGGCCAACTTCCCGAGGGCAACTGGATCACCCGTGCACCGACGCTGGAACGCAAGTCGATCCTGCTCGCCAAGGTCCAGGACGAAGCGGGGCACGGTCTTTACCTCTACTGCGCCGCCGAAACCCTCGGCATCAGCCGGGACGAGATGTACGAGCAGCTCCACTCGGGCAAGGCCAAGTATTCGTCCATCTTCAACTACCCCACACTCACCTGGGCCGACATCGGCACAATCGGTTGGCTAGTGGACGGCGCTGCGATCATGAACCAGGTGCCTTTGCAGCGCTGCTCCTATGGTCCCTACGCCCGGGCCATGGTGCGCATTTGCAAGGAAGAGAGTTTTCACCAGCGCCAGGGCTATGCAGCGCTCATGAAGCTTTGCCTTGAGGGGACCGAAGCACAAAAGGCGATGGCGCAGGATGCGCTGAATCGCTGGTGGTGGCCGTCGCTGATGATGTTCGGCCCATCGGACAAGGATTCGGTCCACTCCGCCCAGTCGATGGCGTGGAAGATCAAACAAAACACCAACGATGAGCTGCGGCAAAAATTCGTCGACCAGACCGTGCCGCAGGCGCAGTATTTGGGCTTGAGCGTGCCCGATCCGGACCTCAGTTGGAACGAGGAGAAAGGCGGTTACGACTTCGGCGAGCCCGACTGGAACGAGTTCTTCGAGGTGATTAAGGGCAACGGACCGTGCAACCGGGAACGGCTCGAAGCGCGCCGGCGGGCCTTCGATGACGGCGCATGGTTCCGCGAAGGCCTCCTTGCCCACGCCGATAAAGAGCGTGCCGCACGCATGGCGGCCGAATGACTTCCAACAAACCCGATACCGCCGCAAAAGACAGCGGCGCGGCGCCCACTCAATCGGCGCCCAGGCGCGCAGAGTGGCCGCTCTGGGAAGTTTTTATTCGCGGCCAGCAAGGGCTTCACCATCGCCATGTGGGAAGCCTTCACGCGCCCGACGCCGAGATGGCCGTCAACAATGCCCGCGACGTCTACACCCGGCGCAATGAGGGCGTCAGCATCTGGGTGGTGCGCGCCACCGACATCACAGCCAGCACACCCAGCGCCAAAGGTCCCCTGTTCGACCCGGCCAACTCCAAGGTTTATCGCCACCCCACCTTCTTCGATATCCCCGACGATGTGGGTCAAATGTAATGGCCGGCGAAAGGCCCCCCTGCGCCGCCGGCAGCGACCTCTTCGAGTTCTTGCTGCGCATGGGTGACAACTGTCTCATCCTGGGTCACAGGGCGTCGCAATGGTGCGGCCACGCTCCCGCGCTGGAAGAGGACATCGCCCTTGCCAACACCGCGCTCGATTTGATCGGCCAAACTCAGTTCTGGCTCGGCCTTGCGGGCGACGTGGAAGGGAAGGGCCGGTCGGCCGATGACCTTGCCTACCTTCGCGACGCCTTCGAATTTCGGAACGTCCTGTTGGTGGAGCAGCCCAACGGCGACTTCGGGCAGACCTTGATGCGGCAGTTCCTGTTTGATGCATGGCATCTTCCGATGCTGCGCGCGCTCACCGGATCCACCAACCGCGCCATTGCGGAGATCGCCGAGAAGAGCGCCAAGGAGGTGGCTTACCACCTGGAACGCACCGGTGATCTTGTGGTGCGGCTGGGCGATGGCACGCCCGAAAGCCACCGCCGGATGCAAGCGGCGCTCGACCTCCTGTGGCCTTTTGCGGGCGAGTTGCTGGAAGCCGACGAGGTGGTGGCACGCCTTGGCCGAACCGGGGTCGTGCCCGAGCAAGCGCCGGTTCGCGAAACGTGGCAGCGGCATGTGGATGCAACGCTGCGGTCTGCCACGCTGACAGCGCCCCAAACCGGACACGTGCAACGGGGCGGCACCCGGGGCGTTCACAGTGAGCATCTTGGCTTCATCCTCGCCGAGATGCAGTTCCTGCAGCGCGCCTACCCTGGCGCGGCGTGGTGATCGCGCCATGAACGACGCCGCCCTTTTGCCGTCCACCAAAGAGGTCTGGCACTGGCTCACCGAGGTGCCGGATCCGGAGATCCCGGTCATTTCAATTGTCGATCTGGGTATTGTTCGACACGTCGCCTGGGACGGCGACACGCTCGTGGTGGACGTGACGCCCACCTATTCCGGCTGTCCCGCGGCGAGTGTGATCAATCTTGACATCGAAAAGCACCTTCGCGGCCGAGGCATCGAAAAACTGCGCCTTGAACGACGCCTGTCCCCCGCGTGGACGACGGACTGGATCACCAACGCAGGCCGAGAAAAGCTGCGCGCTTACGGCATCGCGCCACCGGTGGACGGAACCTCCGCCTGCGGGTCCCACAGCGCCACCCGTGCGCGACTCGACGTGGCCTGCCCCCGTTGCAGCTCAACCGCGAGCGAAAAAATCAGCGAGTTCGGCTCCACCCCGTGCAAGGCAAGCTATCGCTGCACCGTCTGTCTGGAGCCATTCGACTATTTTAAGTGCATCTAGGTCGCTCGCCCGGCCTCGCCCGGCCCCGGTCAGCGCACCGCAACAGGACCATCGATGGCCCGCTTTCTGCCCCTTGTAGTCCGCCACATCCGCCGTGACACCCGTGATGCGGTGGTGCTGACGCTCGCGCCCCGGTGTGGCGACAGCGACGCCTTCGAATTCACCCAGGGCCAATACCTCACCTTTCGCCGGATGTTCGATGGCGAAGAGTTGCGCCGCTCCTATTCCATTTGCGCCGGGAAGGACGATGGCGTGCTTCGCGTCGGCATTAAGCGCGTGGACGGCGGCGCGTTTTCCACCTGGGCCAACGAGGACCTTGCTGTGGGGGACGTTTTGGAGGCGATGCCGCCCATGGGCGCCTTCCATACGCCCATCGAGCCTGATACCGGCAAATACTACCTGTTGTTTGCCGGTGGCAGCGGCATTACCCCGATCCTCAGTATTATCAAGACCGTTCTTGTGCGTGAGCCCATGTCGCGCATGACACTTGTCTATGCAAATCGCTCGGTGAACACGATCATGTTCCGCGAGGAGCTGGAGGATTTGAAGGATACGCACCTCGGCCGGTTCAACATCATCCATATTTTGGAAAGCGAAGCGGAAGACATCGACCTTTTCGCCGGCCGCGTGAACAGCAGTAAATGCACCGCGTTGTTTTCTTCCCTCATCGACGTGTCGACCGTGTCCAACGCGCTTATCTGCGGGCCCGAACCGATGATGCTCGCCATAGCGGCAGCTCTGAAGGAACACGGCGTCTCGGAAGACAAGATCAAGTTCGAGCTTTTCGCGTCGGGCCAGCCTGGTCGCGCCAAAAGAAAAACTGTCTCACGCCGCGCCCATGCCGCCGGCGAAAAAGTGGAAGCCACGGTCATTGTGGATGGGGCGAGCCAGGTCATCGAGATGGCGCGGGAAGGCCAGAGCCTCCTCGATGCGGCCCTCGTGGCAAACGTCGATGCGCCCTTCGGATGCAAAGCCGGCGTCTGCTCCACGTGCCGCGCTCTCGTGCTCGATGGCGAGGTGGAAATGGAGGCGAACCACGCGCTGGAGGATTATGAAGTGCGCCGCGGATACGTGCTGACGTGCCAGTCCTTCCCGGTTTCAGAACGCGTCAGCTTTTCCTACGACCGGTAGCGGACACCGCCCACTTGTCAGCGCCATCGTCGAATCCAGGGAGATCAAGATGAACGCGCCGGCCGCCCTCCCCCGCCCCCTGGAAAGCTTTGTTTGCGGTGAGTGGGTTCGCGGATCGGGGGCGGGTCAGGCCGTCCATGATGCATCGACCGGCGCGGTGGTTGCGTTCGTCGACACCTCCGGCGTCGACTTTCAAGCCGCCCTCGACTTTGCGCGCACCATCGGCGGGCCGCGCTTGCGCCAAAAAACCGTCCACCAGCGGGCACTCATCCTGAAAGCCATCGGCCAGGCGCTCATGGCGCGGAAGGAGGAGTTTTACGCCCTTTCCACTGCCACTGGCGCCACGCGCACCGACAGTTGGATCGACATTGAAGGCGGCATCGGGACGTTTCTGGCTTATGGCTCGAAGGGTCGACGCGAACTCCCCAACACCCACCTCATCGTCGACGGCCCGCCCGAAGTTCTCGCCCGCGACGGAAGCTTTGCCGGGCAGCACATATTGTCGCCACTTACGGGGGTGGCGGTGCACATCAACGCGTTCAACTTTCCCTGTTGGGGCATGCTTGAAAAGTTGGCACCCACGTTCCTCGCGGGCATGCCTGCCATCGTAAAACCTGCAAGCCAGACCGCCTATCTCACTGAGCTGATGGTGCGGCGCATCGTCGAAACGGGCCTCCTGCCGCCCGGCGCACTCCAGCTCGTGTGCGGCCCCCTCGGAGATACACTCGACCACGTGACTGGTCAGGATGTGGTGACGTTCACGGGTTCCGCCGCCACCGGTCGGGCGTTGAAGTCCCGCCCTGCCATCATCGAGAACGCGGTGCGCTTTTCCATGGAAGCGGACAGCCTAAACGCAGCAATTTTGGGACCGGACGCTGCGCCCGGTACGCCGGAGTTTGACCTTTTCGTCCGTGAAGTGGCGCGGGAGATGACGGTAAAGGCCGGGCAAAAGTGCACCGCCATCCGCCGCGTCATCGCGCCCCGGGCCCACACCGCCCCGCTGATTGACGCCCTTTCAGCACGCCTTGCGTCAACGCCGGTGGGTGACCCAGCCGACGCAGCCACCCGCATGGGTCCCCTCGCCAGCCTTGGCCAGCGGGAGGAAGTGCGCGAGTGTGTCGCGGCCCTCGAAGCGGAGGCCGAAGTGGTGGCCGGCGATCCGTCCGGCGCCGCGGTTGCGAGCGGCGATGCGGATAAAGGGGCGTTCTTGAGCCCGATTGTGCTTTATTGCGACAAGCCCGCCGCATCGCGCGCCGTGCACGAGGTTGAAGCATTCGGTCCCGTCAGCACGGTCTTGCCCTACGACACCATCGACGAAGCGATTGATCTCACCCAGCGGGGGCTCGGCAGCCTCGTTGCGTCCATCTTCACCGACGACAAATTCGTGGCGCGCGACTTTGTGCAGGCGATCGCCCCGTTCCATGGCCGCGTTCTCATCGGCAACCGGCAAACGGCGAAGTCCTCTACGGGGCACGGCTCACCGCTCCCTGCCCTCGTCCACGGTGGCCCGGGTCGCGCCGGCGGAGGCGAGGAGTTGGGCGGTATTCGCGCCCTCACCCACTACATGCAGCGGACGGCCGTCCAAGGCTCACCCGATATGCTGACCGCCGTGGCAGGGCGTTGGGTGCCAGGATCCTCGACCGGGACCGATGGCCACCATCCGTTCCGAAAATCCCTCGCCGAACTGGAGATTGGCGACAGCGTCCTCACCGACGAGCGCACAGTCACCCTCGAAGACATCGAGCACTTTGCCGAGTTCACCGGCGACACATTTTACGCACACATGGATGAAGCCGCCGCGCAGGCCAATCCGTTCTTTGACGGGCGTGTCGCCCACGGATACCTCGTCGTCTCCTTCGCGGCGGGGCTCTTCGTGGACCCCGCACCGGGCCCGGTTCTCGCCAACTACGGTGTCGATAATTTGCGCTTCATGGCGCCGGTCAATCCCGGCGACACCTTGCGCGTGAGCCTCGTTTGCAAGGAGATCAACCCCCGCGAGACCGATGAGTACGGCGAAGTTCGCTGGGACTGCACTGTCACCAACCAGGATGACGCTGTGGTTGCCCAATACGATGTGCTGACTTTGGTGGCCAAGACCTGGCCGCAACCTCCAGGGAGCTAACGCACAGCGCGAACGCCATCCAAAACCATGGTGGTCACCACCTCGGCATACTGCGCCCGGGTGAGCGATCCGTCTGGCCGGAACCACATGTAGATCCAGTTCAAAATCCCAAAAATCGACATGGTGACGGGGGTGAGCACTGGCCGTTCGCGATCAATGTCTGGGGCGATTTGGCGAATGGCGGCAGAGAACCGTCTCACGATCCGCCGTTCTATGGTGCGGACTACTTCGTCCTGGTCGACGGGCAGCATGTTGGTGGCGGCAATCTGAACTTTGTGCTTGTCGTCCGCGTCCTCGTAGTTGTCGATTACTGCGCGGATGAGGAGACGCAATCGTTCTTCGCCCGTTAGGTCGATCCGGTCAGCACGTTCGACGGCGTCTTCCAAGTCTTCAAGGTGCGTGCGGACAATATCGAAGATGAGTGCGTCTTTACTTTCGTAGTAGTGGTAGAGCAGCGCTTTGGAGATACTGCCGCGCCGAGCGATTTCCGCCATGGACGCCCTATCAAATCCCAGCTCGGCAAAAACCGAAGCAGCGGTGTTTTGAATGTGGCGACGCTTGTCCTCGTAGTCGACCGCGCGGGTGCGGGCCATAAGGAGGTTCTCCGTTCCTCAGCGCGAACGACCGTTGACACACAGGGCCGTAATTTCCCGACCGGTCGGTCAATCTTTAGCGAACGGTGTCTCACCCTTTGGCGCGGTTGTCCACCACGCGTCGCGCCTTGCCCATGGAGCGCTCCAGCGAACCCTTGTCGGCGACCTGCACTTGCGCACTCACGCCCACAACATTCTTGATGTGATGGGCAAGCTCCTGGGCTGCATCCTCCCGGTGCCCGACCCCCAGGGAGGTTTCGGCGGCCTCGACGCGCACGGTCATCACATCAAGGCGTTCTGGCCGGGTCAATTCGATGACAAAGTGGGGCGCCAGACCCGCACAGCGCAAAATCTGCTCTTCAATCTGGGTGGGAAACACGTTCACCCCTCGCAGGATGATCATGTCGTCGGAGCGCCCTGTGATTTTCTCGATGCGCCGCATAGTGCGCGCCGTTCCAGGCAACAACGCGGTGAGGTCGCGGGTGCGATAGCGGATGATAGGCATCGCTTCTTTCGTGAGCGACGTGAACACCAGCTCACCCGTCGCCCCGTCCGGCAGCACCTCTCCAGTCTCCGGATCGATGATCTCTGGATAAAAATGATCCTCCCACACATGAAGACCATCCTTGGTCTCCACACACTCCTGAGCAACGCCTGGGCCGATGACTTCGGAGAGCCCATAAATATCCACCGCGTGCATATCGAAGGCTTTTTCCAATTCCATGCGCATGGCGTTGGTCCAAGGCTCGGCGCCAAAAATGCCCACCTCGAGCGAAGACTTGCGTGGGTCTTTGCCCTGGCGGCGGAACTCGTCGAGGATCGAGAGCATGTAGGACGGCGTGACCATAATGACCCGGGGGCGAAAGTCCTCGATCAGGGTCACCTGACGCTCGGTCATGCCGCCCGAGACCGGCACCACCGTGCAACCAAGCAACTCAGCACCCGCGTGCGCACCCAGCCCACCCGTGAAAAGGCCATACCCATAGGCGTTGTGCAGGCAGTCTCCGGAGCGCCCTCCGGCGGCACGGATGGATCGAGCGACCACCTGAGCCCAAACGTCGAGATCGCGCTCAGTATAGCCCACCACCGTCGGCTTGCCGGTGGTTCCCGACGATGCATGGACCCGGCGCACCTCGGACTGGCGAACGGCAAACATGCCGAAGGGATAGCTCGCCCGAAGGTCGCCCTTAGACGTGAACGGGAACTTTTTTAGGTCGCCCGGCACCTTCAGATCGTCAGGGTGTGCGCCGTTCTCGTCGAAGTGTTGGCGGTAAAACGATGAGTTTTCGTAGGCGTGGCGAAGCGACCATTTTAGCCGCTGAAGCTGAAGGGCGACGATTTCGTCCCGCGAAGCCGTCTCGATCGGATCAAGGTCGCCCACGGGGGGCCTAAGCGTTTCCATCCCGGTCTTTCTTCCCCGGTTTTTCGTCACGTTCCGACGCGCCGGGAGCGGCACTGCCACCTGGGCGCGTTTCAGAGCAGTGGAAGCATGTCGCGGCGCGTGCCGTGCGTAAAGGCGGTGGCGGAAGGAGGCGCGGTGGGAGGAGGCCAGCTGGGGAAACGCGCCATCGGTCGATAAGTTAACGCGTCTTTCTGCGAGTGCGCCCGCTACCGCCGCGTCGCCAGTCCGCTGAACTCTTCTTGTGGCGCATGGGCATGTGCATCGCAAAAGCGCGGGTCATTTCAACGTCGGTGAGGACGGCCACATCCGCGCCATGGTCCGCGGAGGTGGCAAGATAGTGTGCGACGTGGCGGGTAAGGAGGCCGGGTCCCGTCGCAAGCCAAATCGACTCGTTGGAGTAGTGAAGCATCGCCTCGCTCGCCTCTTCGAGCGCCGCAACAATCACCGGGTGGCGGGGGGCGGCGGCAATCACATTGTTTGCGATGGTTCCCAGCCTTTCCTGCCCCACCACGAGACCTGCGCCGTTGGGAAGGAAGCCATCAACATAAGTCAAGCAAAGGTCATCCGCGTCCACATAGACCCCGCCGACGGCGGCAAGAACGGCCAGCCGGAAAATGTCAGCTCGCCGCGCGGGCTCCATCGCAAGGCGGAATGCCCTCTGCACCACCGTGCTGTGATAGCGCAGGAGAAACGAGCGCACCGCCGCCGTGTCGTAGAGGCGGTGCTCCGCCGCGCCAGCACCTTGGCGCGTGGCGGCGATCGCCCTTTCGACGTCGGGCGGCAGCTCCTTGTCGCTCCAATATTGGTGGACGATGCGCGGGATGGATGACCCGCCTTCGGTCACCATCGCGTCGACGGTCTTTGCTAGGCGGCCGGCCCTGCGGCTTGCAATCAGGTAGGCGATGGCAACGCCGGTGTGGCCAGGTTCGCGCGCCACTTCCACTCTGAGCCCGTCGACACCGTCGCCGGGGGGCGAACGCAGCAGATCGCGGGCACGTTCCGTAACCTGCGGGTGGAGATCGAATTCGTTGAGCATCTGACCGAAGATCGTCAGGCGCGCCCGCGAAAGGGCCACCGATGCGACGACCTTGCGAAACTTACGGTGCCGTTCCAGCGTCTCGAGCGCCGTCCAGGCCCTCGCCGTTTCGAGGCGCGTGACCTCGATGCTGGTAAGGATGCGCAGCGCTTCGGCGCTGGAGGGATCTTCGTCCACCGCGTCCTTCCCATGTTGGGCTGCCTTATCAAGATCGAGTGCGGCAAGCTCGATCACCGCCCGGCAAAGGGACACCAGGGACGCTGCCATGCGGTTGGACTGGCGAACTTTGTCAGCCTCGCCTCGCGCCTCGTCGAGCCGGCCAAGATCGACCAAAGCGCGCACCAGTTGGTATACACTGCGCGCATCTCCACTGGCGGCGGCCTCGCGAAGTGCCGCCAATCCGGCTTCTCGCTCACCCACGGCCCAAAAGCACTTGGCGCGAACGCGGCGCAGCGATGGA
>JBCCYN010000015.1:0-45558 GCA_039189655.1 Pseudomonadota bacterium
GAAGGAAAAGCAAGAAATGACCATAGTGCGCGAAAAATTCTCGCGGGTGGTGTCGGCGTAGCGGCCCCGCAGCTCGGTTTTGTCCGAGAACGCCACCGCGTGCACAAAGAAGTCGATGCTGCCCCATTGGTTCGCGGCCGCATCGAACAGGCGGTCGACGCTCGCCAGGTCTTCTACGTCGCACTGTTCTAAAAAGGCCGCATCGATTTCGGCCGCCAACGGCCGGACTCGGCGCCCGAACTGATCGTTCTGGTAGGTGAGGCCGATCTCAGCGCCCTCCGCATGGAGCTGGCGCGCGATCCCCCACGCGATGGAGTGGTTGTTGGCAACGCCCATGATGACGCCGCGTTTGCCGGACATGAGGCCGGCCGCAGAGACCTCAGCCATCGAAGCGCGACAACACGAGCGTGGCGTTGGTTCCACCAAAACCAAAGCCGTTGGACAAAACGTTGTTGAGTTCGGCGTCATCCATGCGCTCGCGCACCACCGGAAAGTTTTCGAATTCCGGGTCGAGTTCATCGATGTGCGCCGAAGCGGTGATGAACCCGGAATGCATCATGATGAGCGAATAGATGGCTTCGTGGACGCCCGCCGCACCGAGCGAATGGCCCGACAGGGATTTCGTTGCCGAGATCGGCGGGATGTGGTCGCCAAACACCTCTCGGATCGCCTCCATCTCGCGTTTGTCGCCGATGGGCGTGGAGGTGGCGTGGGGATTGATGTAGTCGATGGACCGACCGCCAGCGTCTTCCATGGCGAGCTTCATGCACCGCATGGCACCCTCGCCGGAGGGCTGAACCATATCGTAGCCGTCGCTGGTGGTGGCGTAGCCGGTGATCTCGCCCAGGACGCGCGCGCCCCGCGCCTTCGCGTGTTCGAGTTCCTCCAGCACCAGAACCCCCGCGCCGCCGGCGATCACAAACCCGTCGCGCGCCACGTCGAACGCGCGGGAAGCGACATCTGGCGTTTGATTGTACCGGCTCGACATGGCGCCCATGGCGTCAAACAGGACCGAGAGGGTCCAGTCCAGCTCCTCGCAGCCGCCGGCAAAAACCACGTCCTGCTTGCCAAGCTTGATCTGCTCGGCGGCGTGACCGATGCAAATGTTAGTGGTCGCGCAGGCGGCGGAGATCGAGTAGTTGAGGCCCTTGATCTTAAAATTCGTGGCAAGGGTTGCCGAAGCGGTGGAACTCATCGCCTTGGGCACCGCGAACGGGCCGATGCGCTTGGGACCTTTCTCCCGAGCCACGTCCGCCGCCTCCACGATGGTTCGCGTGGACGGCCCCCCGGACCCCATAACGAGGCCGGTCCGCTCATGGCTGATTTCGTTGTCCTCTAACCCGGCATCGCGGATCGCCTGATCCATGGCCACGTGGTTCCAGGCGGTTCCGCCCCCGTGAAAACGCATGGCACGCCGGTCAACGCTTTCGGATGGGTCGAGCTGCGGCGCGCCGTGCACCTGGCAACGAAAACCGTGCTCGGCGTAGCTGGGGGCGCGGACGATACCTGAGCGGCCTTCATGGAGCGAGGCGGTGACCTCTTGCACCCCTGCGCCGAGGGGCGAGACGATGCCCATCCCTGTGACGACGACGCGTTTCATGAGATCTCCTCTAGCGCTCGCTTATGCGGGCTCGGCGGACGTCTTGAAGAGGCCCACGCGAAGGTCTTCCGCCTTGTAGATGGGCTCGTCGTCCGCCTTCAACCATCCATCGGCGATCCCCAGCACGAGCCGGGAGCGCATCACCCGCTTCAGGTCCACACCGTACTCCACCCGCTTCACGGAGGGGACAACCGTTCCGGAAAACTTGATCGCGCCCACCGCCAGCGCCCGCCCGCGGCCCTCCTGGCCGAGCCAGCCCAGGAAGAAGCCGAGCATTTGCCACAGGGCATCAAGCCCAAGACAACCCGGCATGACCGGATCACCCTTGAAGTGACAGGCGAAGAACCAGAGGTCCTCGCGCACGTCCAGCTCCGCGCGGATTTGCCCCTTGCCGTGGGCACCACCGTCTTCGCTGATGTGGCTGATGCGGTCGAACATCAGCATCGGAGGCAGCGGTAGCTGGGCATTGCCTGGGCCGAACAATTCGCCGCGGCCGCAAGCCAGAAGGTCTTCGTACTCGTAGCTCGAGCGTTGGGTGAAGTTCGTCATCGCCATGGTGTCGTTCGGGGTTCGCCTTGCCAGGTGTTTTCAAGGAACGGCTTCTGCGCACCCACTGGACGAGCCGCATCTTCCGTCCCTTATGGTCAACAAAGGGGTGCTGGCAAGGCGCGGCGTGCGGCACGGTCCGCAAATCCCTGTGCAGCACGCCCGTTTCGGCTTTCTTGATTCGGGCGCGCACGGCCGCGATCGGCAGCATTCGCGGCCCGTACGCGCCCCGACCGAGCCGCTCGCCCCAATTATTGAAGTGCTGCGCAAAACACGCACGGGCCGACAGGACGCGTCGTCCCATGCCGGGATCGGCGCGCTTTCGTGATCGTCGTTAAACGGAACCTTCACTAAACCGCTGAAATAGCTTTGGATGGCGGCGACGGTTTTCCCACGAAGGTCCGTTGCGACCCCTGGCGAAGCCGTATTGATCTGGGGTTTCCGTCGGGCTATATGGGAAGAAGGTGTGCCTACGCATGCCCATGGGACAGCTGGGGTTTTTGGATCACAACATGGCGGTTTTCTTCACACGCGACACAGTTGACGGCGCGAAGGACGCGCGGTCGGAGGCGGTGGATGTGCGCGACATCCTGAAAACTTCCGGTTTGCGGCCGACGCGGCAGCGGGTCGCGCTTGGCAACCTTCTCTTCGCCCGCGGTCATCGTCATATCTCCGCGGAAGGCCTTCACGAGGAAGCGGTGGCGGCACGGGTGCCGGTGTCGCTGGCAACGGTATACAACACGCTCCACCAGTTCACCGAAGCAAACCTCCTGCGGGAGATCGCGGTGGACGGCACCAAGACCTACTTCGACACCAACACTGACGATCACCATCACTTTTTCGACGAGACGAGCGGTGTGGTAACGGACATTCCCTCCGATACCCTCTCCTTGTCGCGGGTCCCGGAAGCGCCCGAGGGGATGGAGATTAGCCGCGTTGATGTGGTGGTGCGGATCCGCCCCCGGCGCTAGCGGAGCGCTTACCGGCGGCAAAACCGATTTCCGGCGCTCTTTTGGGCGCCGGTTTTTTGTTTGGAACAAACCCTTCGGCCCAAAATAGTCGCGAAATCGAGTAACGCTGAGGCACTCCCGCGACGAAGCAACTTCGGCAATGGTTCGCTCTGCCGCGATGGCATGATCACCGACGCTTTACATGGGCCCAGCTATTGCCTACCGGAACCCCTATGGCACGACCGGCATTCAAACGCCTCCTGCAGATTTTCACCTGGTGGAACAGCACCACCTTGGGAACGTCGTTCACCACGTGGCTGCGAGGCGAGGCGGTGGGCGAAGATGAGTTCGGCAACCGCTATTTCCGCACCAAGGACGGCAAGATCGACCCGGCGCTCGGCCACGACCGTCGCTGGGTGATTTATCACGGCGTCACTGACCCCACCTCCATTCCGCCGGGCTGGTATCGGTGGATCCACCACCTCTCCGATGAAATTCCCGATGGGTCCTATGTGCCGCGTGAGTGGCAAGAACCCCACCGGCCCAACCCCACAGGCACGGCAGCGGCCCATCGACCGCAAGGCTCGATCCTGCGTCCCGACCCGCAGGCGGGCATCGCTAAAGGCTACGATGCCTGGACGCCTGACTAGAGCGGGTCACACGATCATGCGATCGCATGCCTTGCTCTAAGTTCTTGTCTTTCCGCGCGGTTCTAGTCGCAACACGATTCCATGTTGCTGAAACGCGCTTGAGGGCATCGTCCGATCAGATAGGGCCGAGGATCGCCGCGATGGTGCTGCAAGAGCAGTGGAATGAAGCCCTGTTCTGCTTCAATTGGAGTGAGGAGCGCCCGAACCGGCCCAGACCGCAAAGCCGCGTAGGGCGCAACGAAGAAAGGCAAGCGTTGTGAAAATCACTCGGGCCGGCGAAACCCCCTCAGTGCGCGCGGCCGCGGCCTCGTTCACCGGCGTCGTATGGCAAAATCCCATCGTCACGGCACCGGAGCCGGGTCGCGTCGGCGCGGCGCTGGTGACGTTTTTGCCTGGCGCGCGCACCAATTGGCACCATCATCCCCTCGGCCAGACCCTCTACGTCACCCAAGGGGTCGGCTGGTTCCAGACCGAAGGCGAAAAGCGCATCGAAATCAAAGCGGGCGACGTCATTTGGATTGCACCGCTCGAAAAGCACTGGCACGGGGCGACCGACACCACCACGATGAGCCACGTGGCCATGCACGAGCGCGATGGTGCGAGCCACGTGACCTGGCTGGACCCGGTGGACGACGACGACTATCTCGCGCGGCGCTAGGTCGCTGCCATCCGATAACGGGGTTTTGCGCCGTAGTACCGGGCGCAGGCGAAAGGGAGGAAGCAAGCCATGGCCGCGACCAACAATCCGATGATGCGCGATCCCGTCTTCGGTGAATTGACGACGAGCTGGAAATGGATGCTCGCCCTGGGTGTGCTGATGGCCGTTCTTGGGTTGATTGGCCTGGGCATGACCTACTGGCTGACGATCTTGTCGGTGATCTGGTTCGGCGTGCTCGCGCTCATCGGCGGCGTTGCGCAACTGATCGATGCCTTCAAGTGTTCCGGCTGGAAGGCGGTGGCCGCCCACGTTCTTCTCGGTGCCCTTTACCTCGCCGCCGGGGTTGTCCTCATTGCAATGCCTGTCCAGAGCGCCTGGTGGCTTACGCTGATGATCGGCGCTCTTTTCATCGTTACCGGCGTGCTGCGGGTCATCATGGCGTTTCAGATGAAAGGTGGCGGCGCGGCCAATCCGTGGCTGATCGTCTCGGGCCTCATTTCGGTGATCCTGGGCGTCCTCATTTTCAGCATCGTCGATTTCCCCGCCGACGAGGCCATGGCGACGGTGGAAGCCGCTCAAGGCTGGTTTAAGGAGTGGGGGTGGGTGATTGGCATGTTTGTGGCGATCGAGTTCGTCGTCCACGGCGCGGCCATTGCCGCCCTCGCCCTGGTGGCCCGCTCCCGGGCGGAAGGTGCGGACGATCACAAACCCGATGCGTCTGCCCACGCCTGATCGCGACGGGGCGCGGCCGCCACGCCCCGACCGTTTGCCGCCCACGAAGCTACAGAGACTCTAGACCTTTTAGGGACGACAGGGTCACCGTGGGGGGCAGATCGGTGTACTCGTCCGGCTCGCCCGACCGGTTGATCCAGACGCTCCTGAAACCGAAAGCGGTGGATCCGGCAATGTCCCACCGGTTAGAGGACTGGAACGAGACCGCATCGGCAAAAACCCGGAACCGCGTTGTTACCAGCTCATAGACCGCAGGCAGCGGCTTGAAGACCTTTAGGCTGTCCACGGAGAGGATGTCGTCCAACAAATCGCCGATCCGTGCCGCATCGACGGCCATCTCTAGCATCTTCGGCGAGCCATTCGATAAGATGGCCGTGGATGCTCCCGCCCGTTTCAGCTCCGTCAACACGTCGATCACCTCGGGGTAGGCATCGAGCGTGCGGTAGGCATTGAGGAGCGCGTCGCGCGTACTGGTGGGAGCGCTGGGCACCTTTTGGAAGGCGTAGTCGAGAGCGTCTTCGGTGAGCGACCAAAATTCGCGGTAGCGGCCGGCGAGCGCGCGCGTCCAGGTGTACTCCAGCTGTTTGGTGCGCCACAGTGCCGACAGTCGGTCGGCGTCCGGCCCCACATCGCTAGCGTGCCTGCGCACGGCCGCATGGACGTCGAAAAGCGTGCCGTATGCGTCAAAGACATAGACGGGATGCATGGTCTTTCCCCTTTCGCAGCGCCGTCCTACACCAGTCAAAAGGGAAAGTAAGGAACAAACACGATGGCCGAGTGGAGTGAAACGTGGACGTGGCTCGACGGTAAGTGGCTGTCCGGCAACGAGCCGATCCTCGGTCCGCGCAGCCATGGGTTTTGGCTGGGCTCCTCCGTGTTTGACGGCGCCCGCGTGTTTGAGGGGGTAATGCCTGACCTCGACCTTCATCTGGCGCGGGTCAATCGGTCCGCCGAGGCGATGGGCCTGGTGGCCACCAAGAGCGTGGGCGAAATGCTGGAGTTGGTCACGGAGGGCGTGCAGCGCTTTGCGCCGGGGACCGCGATCTACATCCGCCCCATGTACTGGCCAGAGACGGGGAGCGCGTCCATGGTGGCGCCCGACCCCGATTCCACCCGCTTCCTGCTGTGCCTGCACGAGGCGGCTATGCCACCGGCGCGCGGTGCGGCCATCACGGTCTCCGACTTCCGCCGTCCGACGCTGGAATCCATGCCCACCAA
This sequence comes from Pseudomonadota bacterium, assembly GCA_039189655.1. Classification (GTDB taxonomy): domain Bacteria; phylum Pseudomonadota; class Alphaproteobacteria; order Rhizobiales; family Amorphaceae; genus Acuticoccus. The sequence continues at coordinate 6,355 of JBCCYN010000015.1, forward strand.
CGCCAAGGCAGGCTGCCTTTATCCCAACAACGCCCGTGCCCTCACCGCAGCGCGCAAGGCCGGCTACGACAACGCCCTCGTCCTCGATATGCTTGGCAACGTTGCCGAGCTCGCCACCTCCAACATTTTTGCCGTTAAGGATGGTGTGGTGGCGACGCCGGTGGAAAACGGCACCTTTTTGGCTGGCATCACCCGGCTCAGGGTCATGGAATTGTTGCGGGCGGCGGGTTTGCGCGTGGAGGAAGCGCGCCTGACGGTGGCTGATTTCCTCGACGCCGACGAAATATTTTCCACCGGAAACTATGCGAAAGTGATGCCGGTGACGAAAATCGAGACGCGGGCGCTTCAGCCTGGACCGGTCTATCAAATGGCGCGCGACCTTTATTGGGAGTATGCCCACGCCTGAACCGGGCGCCGCACGGGTTGTTGTTGATCGGCGCCGTGGATGGAATAGGGTGACGCGCACAAAGGGTGTGGGTGACGTTTGCGGGATCCGGCCGAACTCCGCTGAAAAGGCGAGGTGGAGACGCTCAGATCCGCTTCTGCGATGCTCTTTCCCGCGTTTTGCTCGTTTCTGGTAGAAGCGCCGGGAACGGTTCCTGTGTACCTCGGCTTTGTGGTGCGGCTTTGAAGGGCGTGAGGGTTTTCTTTCGCCTTGCCCTTTGGGGCGGCAACCGGGGAGCGAGGCCCAACCCTCGCCATCTGCGGGCCCACACCCTAGGTTCCGCTACGACACGAACGTCGCATAGAAGCGACAAGAAAACTGGAGGCACCCTTGGCGTTCGAACTGCCCGATCTGCCTTATGCGTACGATGCGCTCGCGCCCTACATGTCGGCCGAAACGCTGGAATTTCACCACGACAAGCATCACCAAGCTTACGTAACCAACGGCAACAAGCTGCTGGACGGTTCCGGGCTTGAGAACGATTCCCTGGAAGATGTCGTCAAGAAGAGCTACGGCAGCAACGCCGGTCTCTTCAACAATGCCGGCCAGCACTACAATCCCATTCACTTTTGGAAGTGGATGACGGCTGGCGGCGGCAAGGCAAAGATGCCTGGCGAGGTCGAGGCCAAGATCAACTCCGATCTTGGCGGCTACGACAAAGCCCGTGCCGACTTCCTCGCCGCCGGGGCCAGCCAGTTTGGCTCGGGTTGGGCGTGGATTGCCGTCAAAGACGGGAAGCTCGAAGTCATGAAAACCCCCAACGGCGAAAATCCGCTGGTGCACGGCGCAACGCCCATCCTGGGCATCGATGTGTGGGAGCACTCCTACTACATCGACTACCGCAACGCGCGCCCGAAGTATTTGGAGGCTTGGTTCGACAATCTCGCGAACTGGGAGTATGCGGCCGAGCTCATGGCTGCCGCCTAGGCGGTTTTGTTTGCCGTGGAACTGTGACGAGCGGTTCGCAACCGCTGCGGATACTCAAATTGGCGCGTTTCCCCTCCGGTTGGATGGTCCCGTCCGATCGAAAAACGCGCCAAGGCCGCTATGGCGGCTTGGATCCATGTCGCGCCTGGAGCCGCGCTCCAGGCATCATCCGACCGGAGTGATACGGGGGCGACATGATTATGCGGGGTTTTGAGGGTCGGAGCGCCGGTCTACATCTATCAGATTAGGGGCGTTGTAGGACGGTGACTTAGAGCGGGTCGTGCGAAGATGTGATCGCCTGGCCCACTCCATTGGATGCTCGAACAAGCACCTAAGATCACCCCGTTAAAATCACCCCATGGGCGTTGAAGGACTTACCGTCGAAACCTTCAGCCCTGACCCATCCGATTCAAGGGCGAAGCACCAAAACATCCTACCGTCATCGGACGGTTCTTGCGGTGCGCCGATGGTGGAGCTAGAGCAGGTCAGACGAACATACGCCCCTTGGGCTAACGTCAGCTCTCACAGGCACTGCTCAAAAAGCGCCCTCGTGTTTTCACGCGTCATTTTTACTGGATTGCCACCGGTACTTGGATCACGAAGCGCTGCGTCGGTGAGCGCGTCGAGGTTGGGATCCGTAACCCCCAACTCTGTCAAGGTCTTGGGGATGTTCATCGAGTTGTTCAGGGCGTCCACGTAGCTGCAAAAACCGTCGAACCCGTCCTCGATCCCAAGATAGTTGGCGGCGACATCGAAGCGCTCCCGAATGGCATCGGCATTGAACCGAAGAACCGCCGGCATGCAGACCGCGTTTGTGGTGCCGTGGTGCGTGTGATGGACTGCTCCGATCGGGTGGCTGAGGGCATGAATGGCTCCCAAACCCTTCTGGAAAGCCGTTGCACCCATGGAGGCCGCTGTCATCATATTCGCCCGCGCTTCAAGGTCCGTCCCATCTTCGTAGGCTCGCGGCAGGAACTGTTTGACCAAGCGCATGCCTTCAAGAGCGATGCCCTGGCTCATGGGATGGTAGTGGGGGCTGGAGAACGCTTCGACACAGTGGGCAAACGCGTCCAGCCCCGTGCCGGCCGTTATGGATTTGGGCATGCCCACGGTGAGTTCTGGATCGCAGATTACCACCGATGGCAACATTTTTGGATGGAAGACGATCTTCTTGTCTTGGCTATCGGATTTGATAATCACGCCTGCCCGACCGACTTCCGAACCGGTTCCGGCTGTGGTGGGAACGGCAACAATGGGTGCGATTGCATCCGCGTTGGCCCGGGTCCACCAATCGCCGATATCTTCAAAATCCCAAATGGGCCGCGACTGCCCCGCCATGAAGGCGACCACCTTCGCGAGGTCCAAACCCGACCCACCCCCAAAACCTATGACGCCGTCATAGCCGCCGTCTTTGAAGCACCTCACTCCTTCTTCGCAATTTTTGTCGGTGGGATTTGGGTCCACATCCGAATAGAGGCCCCGTCCGAGGCCGGCCTGCTCCATCAAGTCCAGGGTCCTGGTCGTAATCTCCATCGTTGCAAGGCCCCTGTCGGTCACCAGCAGCGGCTTCTTTATGCCGGCCGCTGCGCAGGCATCCGCGATCTCGCAAATGCGGCCTGCGCCCAAACGGATGGAGGTGGGATAGGACCAGTTGCCGGTTGGAGGCATTTCTTACTTTGCTTTCTTCAAATGGTATGACTTTGGTCGGGTGAGATTGTGATAGCCGATGACGGAGAGGCCACCACCACGGCCGGTGTCCTTGCACCCCGTCCAACAGAGCGCGGGATCGAGGTAGTCGCATCGGTTCATGAAGACAGTGCCAGTTTCGATGGCGTCGGCAATCGCCTCGGCACGTTCCATTTCTTTGGTCCAAAGCGACGCCGTAAGGCCAAAGCTGCTATCGTTCATGAGACGAATGGCTTGATCATCGCCAGCAACTGGCATGATCCCGACCACCGGGCCGAAACTCTCTTCCCTCATGACGCGCATGTTGTGCGTCACATTGGTCAGGATCTGAGGCGTCAAATAAGCGCCACCGTCGTCCTCATCGAACTTGGCGATGTGTGCGGTCGCTCCGGCGTCGACCGCCTCATCGATCTGAGCTCGGACTTCCTTCGCGAACCGCTTGTGAGCCATCGGTCCGAGTGTGGTTTCCGGATCGAGAGGGTCACCGAGCCTAAATCCTTCGACGATCTTTACGGCCTTTTCCACAAAGTCATCGAAGAGAGATTCCACCACGTAGATGCGCTCGATGCCGCAACAGCATTGGCCTGAATTGAACATTGCGCCATCGATCAGAGTATCCACGGCCGTATCAAGATCAGCATCTTCCATCACATAACCCGGATCTTTACCGCCCAGCTCCAGGCCCAGGCCGGTAAAGGTACCCGCAGCGGCCCGCTCAATGGCTTTGCCGCCGGCGACCGACCCAGTAAAATTGACGAAACCGAAGGACTTTTCACGGATCAACTTTCCGGTTGTGTCGTGATCGAGGAAGATGTTTTCAAAAACGTCTTTTGGGACACCGGCCGACTGGAAGGCATCGGCCATGCGCTCACCAACCAGGAGCGTCTGCGATGCATGTTTGAGGAGAACGGTGTTTCCCGCAATGAGCGCTGGGGCGACAGTGTTGATCGCCGTCATGTAGGGATAGTTCCATGGCGCTACGACCAGAACCACCCCATGGGGAATGCGTTTGATGTAACGCTTGAACGCCCCGTCATCCGTGACAGCCATGTCGGCGAGGGCTTCCGGCGCAATGGCGGCCATATGACTTGCGCGTTCTTCAAACCCGCCGAACTCCCCACCATAGCGGACAGGCCTGCCCATCTGCCTGGCGAGCTCGGGGACAATTTCATCGTTCAAAGCACCCACCGCGGCAACACCCGCCACTACGAGGTCAATGCGTTCCCGCAAGGATCGCGCTGCCCAGCCGGCCTGTGCCGAAGTCAATCTGGCGACCACAGCTTTGGCCTGATCATGGCTCGACAGCGTCCGTTCCGCGACAATCGAGCCGTCGATGGGGGAGATGCACTTTACGGTCTTCGACATCGTTTCGTCTGTCATGCTCTTTCAAACCCGCGGGCAAGTTCGTAGTCGGTCACCACGCGGTCGAATTCTTCCTGTTCCCACTCAGCACAACGAAAGTAATGATCGACGACATCGTCACCAAAAGCAGTGCGTAGCATCTTTGAATTCTCTAAAAGTGCCATGGCCTCTCGAAGACTGGTCGGGATTTGACTGACCTGGCTGGCCTGATAGGCATCGCCGGTGAATGGAGGTTGGAGATCGAGTTTCTCCTCGATGCCTGCCACCCCGGCCGCGAGCTGAGCGGCCATCGCCAGGTAGGGGTTGATATCGGATCCGCCGACCCGGCATTCGACCCGTACCGCTTTGGTGCCATCGGAGCAAAGTCGATAGCCGGCTGTCCTGTTGTCAATGGACCAGACGATGCCCGTCGGCGCGAAGGTGCCCTTCTGGAACCGCTTGTAGCTGTTCACATAGGGTGCGAGGAAGAAGGTCATGTCCGGAGAGTACTTGAGTAACCCCGCAAGGTACTGGCACATCAACTCCGACATGCCATACTTACTGTCTTTGTCATAAAAGGCTGGCGCGTCGTTTTTCCATAGGGATTGATGGATGTGGGAGGACGAACCCACACGGTCATGATGCCACTTGGCTATAAATGTTGCCGAATGGCCGTTTTGCCAGGCGATTTCTTTAATGGCATGTTTGGCAATGGTGTGGTGATCAGCACAACTCAGTGGCGCATCATATTTAATATTAAGTTCTTCCTGGCCAGCCTCAGCCTCACCTTTAGAATTTTCCACCGGTATGCCCGCCGCAAAGAGACAATTACGGATGGGCCGCATAACATGCTCTTCTTTGGTAGTCTGAAAAATGTGGTAGTCTTCGTTGTAATCACTAATGGGTTTTAGATCCCTGTAGCCCTCCCCGCGCAGTTCTTCGAGACTTTTCTTGAACAAAAAGAATTCAAGCTCGGTTGCCATGGCGGCCTTAAATCCGAGTGTGCTCAGCCGTTCGATTTGCCGTTTTAGCACCTGCCGTGGCGAGTGGCTCACCGGCTCATGGGTGTGATGATCGAGAACATCGCAAAGCACGAGGGCGGTGCCCTCCAGCCACGGAACCGGGCGAAGGGTGTTTAGATCCGGTTTCATGACGTAGTCGCCATAGCCAGATTCCCAGCTGGTTGAGGCGTATCCGTCGGGGGTTGCCATTTCAAGATCGGTGGCGAGGAGATAGTTGCAGCAATGGGTCTCTTCGTAGGCGCTGCTGACGAAGTGTTGGGCCACGAAGCGTTTGCCCACCAGTCGCCCCTGCATATCGACAAGGCAGGCAAGAACCGTATCCACCGTACCGTCGTCGACCTGTCGTTTGAGTGCGTCAAAGGTGAGTTTTTCAGCCATGGCGGTTTCCAGCATGTTCAGTTTGAGGTGGGATCATCCAAGCTAGAAACAGCTTTCGGGATGCTGGTGGAAAGAATTAAGAGGATTTCGGTAGACTGTTTTGAGGCGGCGACTGCCACCAATGTGTCATCGCTCTTCGACCTATGCGGATGGACAAACGACCGTGTTTCGGCACCCTCGCCGATGGTTCCTTTCAATCTTCTTCCCCAGGCGTTGGGAAGCATCTTCGTTCCTGGTCGGCCAGGAATTTGAGCACGCTGGCATTCCTGACTTCGCCATTTTCGCCCGAGCTGCAGACTAAGGTCTCTTCCAAGGTTACGTCTAGTCCAGCCTAGTGCTTCCGTGCTTCTGCTTGCCAATCCCGGGAGTGGGCCGTTCGTTCTGGCCCGACTGAATTCCAGTCAGGCCGGAACGGCTCTGGAGCCGCTTCATTCCACTTTTTCGATCGAAGTGTAGAAGCAGGGAGATTTGTTCCCTTGTCCCTTTGTGCTCGCCAGACTTCCTTTTGCTCCTCGGGTCATGCCCCGGAGCCGGTGCCCTAAGCGGTGCGGTGACCTGGCAGCGTGGGCGGCTCATCACCACCTTCCAAGGCAACGAAGCCGTAGTCTTGTATGGCGCCGCGGTGAAGTTTACCGCCCTCGTTGGTGCGTAGCTTCAGTGTCTCACCACAAGGTGTGGCGATATCCAGGCCCGCAGCGGTGCTGCGCCCTGGGCTTTGGGCGGATAGTTCGAAATTCCCCGCCGAGGGATTCGTGAAGAGCGGCCCGTGCGCCTCAAGCCCCGCCGCTTCGCCCAACCCGAGCGACCGCGCCTGCGCCAAATAGTCGGCCCTGTTGGTGAGACTGCCGTCGAACTCATTCTGATCGCCTGGCCTTCTTTCAAAGTTACTGAACATACTAATCCATTCGCAAACGTGACTGCCGCTCTTGCTGGGATCGCACCACTGGAAGACGTTGTTCTTGAAGTTGAGTCGGGTGGTAAAGTTCGGCCCGACACCCTCGCAGGGTGGTGTGGGGACGAGGCGCGCGGCACCGCCGATAATCGGACAGCGCAGAACGAAGCTGTTGTGCATCACATACCACGGAAAGTCTGGCGTTCCGCGACCTGGATACTCTTCCGCCTTGGTGGAGACGTAGCTCAGTTTAAGGACGCGACCCATCGTGTGCCGGGTTTCCGTCTTCAACCCCTGGCGCGACTTGAAGAACGCTGTGTTCCCGTAGATGTAGACAAAGCCGCCGCGTACGCCGTCAAAGGAAAACCAGGCGTGGGCGTCTTCGATGTGGTTCCACGCCACATGCCAGTTGTAGGCGTAGCGCTCCGGCTCGATGGGGTTGTCGCGAACGCGCACGAAGCGGTTGGCGAGGATCCGCACGTTGGCGTTGGTGAGCTTGTCGCCAGCGGCGGGGATGACGTCCACCTTGATCCGCACACCATTGTAACAATCAGAAATCAAATTGTCGCGAATCAAGATATCGCTAGAGTCTTTGCCGGAAAAGAAGCTGCCGTTGTAGTATTGTTTGCTGCCGGTGCCGCCCTCGCCACCGTGGGCTTCGACCCAGCTAACCTCGTGCCACAGTTTATGATCCTTAGAATCGTCCTGGTGCCAAGAATTGTGCATCACGACAAAGCCCATTGAGCGGCGCACGAGAATTGCGTTCGTCCCGTGAAGCAGCTTGTTGCCGGCGATGGTGATGTCGTTGCAATCCTTGAACTGAAAGATGGCCGGCCAGCAGTTTTTGATGTGGAGCTTTTCGATTTTGATGTGCTTGGATTTTTGAAACCGGATGAGCGCAAAGTTGTCGAAGCCGCGGTCGTACATCTGGTGCGTGGGTGCTTTCCCGCCGTCGATCCATCCGTCGCCTAGTGGCTCAAGGACGATGGGGTCCGCTTCGCTCCCACTAGCCGACGTTTCAACCATGTCAGGGTAAAGGCCCGGCGCCAGCCTAATGCGCCAGCCAGCTTCGGCTTGTGCTAGTGCGGCCTTCAATTCTTCACTGCCGTGAACGTCAATAGTCGTCATGAGTTTAAATCCTTCAGCATGAATTCGTATTGAAACGCGTTATTATGACACGGATTGCGTAATTTGGCACGGGAGGGATCGTTCCTTGACAACGATCCTGTCTGTCAAGGGTGCGGCCCCATCGAGGCTCAACTATAGCGATTGTGCATCCCAACGACCCTGGTGAACGGCAGGCATGATGTTGCAAACTTTGTGCAAGCCGCCGGTGCTTTGGAAGAGCTGATCCCAAACATTTCTCGTATCAATGCGACCGGAGGTGGAGGTTTTCCACTTTGGGAGCTACCCAAGTCAGTCAACGATCTGGTTTCAGTAGTATTGAGAGATGTGCTTGATACTTGGTAGGTTTGGGCCCATTGCAGACATGCGGCGGTGCAGCGCGGTCAAGAGATCACTCGACGGCGGCGGCGGTGCAGACAAAGCTCCCGTTCAGCTCAAATCAAGTTGCGGCGACGTAGGCGCCTTCTCGTAAGACCGGAGCGCAAGTCGAAACATTCAAACTCGCGGCAATTTCGACATCCTGTGGAAAGCCTCGTTCGCACAACTCAAGGCCTGATACAGAGCCCATTAAGCGGTCGAACAAGTCGGTTTGCCCAGCAAAAAATGTGTCCCGCGCAACAACGGCTTCTGGTGAGAACGAACCTTTTAGCTCCGCGATTATTGCACCGGCACCAATCAGGTCTTCGATTGCTGGTCTCAAGCTTCCATCTTTCCAACGTTCACCAGCCGGAATAACAGCAAGCGTGCCATCTCCTACGGTATACATAGCTTCCTTCGCGACAGCGGCGGCATTGCGCAGACAACCGGCGAAAACGGTTCTTTCCTTTGCGGCGAATGAAATATGCGATCCGTTCGGGGACGGCAGCACCAGACGGGTGCCGTCCGGTATGTCCTGAAGGGTTGGGGCAGATAAGCTGAATCGCGCAGTCTTGTCAGAACGCTTGCCCGCAAGCTCCGCATTCCTTCTAACAGCATCCTCTTGTGCGGCTTCGCGATCATACATCGGGAAAGGGAACACTTGCGCCCCATTAGAACACGCGACATCCACACATGTCGAAAATGAAAGAACGTCGACCACAACAAACGCATCTGCGCGGTGAAACAGTGCCTTAAGGCCCGATAGACCCCATTCAGAAATCACATGCATTTGCAGTCATCCTTACCACTCTTCGATTTCGCGATGAACTTATAGTTCTGCTAAATCAATGTAGACAAATGTCTCGAAGTGTTAATTGAGCCATTTCGCAAGAATGGTAGCTTTCGGAGTGTCATAGGTTATCATTCGTTTTTTAGGCGCACATCACTTCAAAGTATCTCCACCGGGCACACGGTTACTTGCGAGGGCGAATGATCGCCTCACTATGGGCTTCGGTGGGGAGCCGCCTTATTGTCACACCACGTGATCATGAAACATCACAACGATCGCTACGAGATCAGCTTCCGTTCGTCCCAGCAGCGAATATCCGCCTGAGGCGAAGTTCTATAATCTCGTGTCAGGGACTTTGTCAGATCGACTTTGCTGTTCCGTATACAAACTCGGTTCCGTCCACCCAGATCGCCTACATGATGATGGCTATCTTGCGAGTAACAGCGACTGCCGCTCGTTTAAGCAAATTCGCCTAACCAGCCGCGTTCCTATGCCTTCAGTCTTAACCAGCTCTTGGTCTTTGTCAGCATTAAAATTGCTACCCGATAAAGATAGGATTGGACCATTGGACTTGGTGAATGACCAATGCCAGCGCACAAATTCGTTTCTCCAGACTGTCGCCTTCGTCGATGCACATAACGCCGATCCGAAGCCCTACAGATGGACCAAGTCTGCCGACCAGATCCTCGCCGCCGTCAAGCGCTTCTGTCATCGCGCAGAGGCCACACTATGCAGCGAACTTTAGATTCAGATGATTGGTGCTCAAGGCCAGTCCGAAAGAGGGGTTCACTTGACAGAGAGGTCTGTTGTCGGGGTTAGGGAACCGTGAATCCGCCCTTTGTCAGCGCGTCAGACAGTGCGGCGACGATCTCATCTGACCAGACCCAGCGGCGGACGACAAAAAGAGGGTCACCGTCGAAACGTGCCGCGATGGCGCCGAGGTTCTCTCGATGGCGCTCCATCTCAGCCTTGTTCTCAGCGACCGAGGCTGCTGCAAACATATAGATCGGCTCACTAGGGTCTTCGCCGAGGGCGAGCCGCCCGGCGAATGTCAATGCCGCTTTTCCATCGCCGCGAACCAAGGCATCGAAAAACAGCGGTGTGACATACCAAGGTGGCGGCGAGAGGGAAGCTTCCATCGCCTGCTGCGCCGTTTGCCGCGCCTCCTCCCACTCGCCAAGATAGGCATGCTGGTAGGCAAGGTTTGCCAGGATGTCGGGGTTTGCAAGGTTCTGCTGGTGCGCGCGCTGCATACTATCGATTGCCCCGCGGGTCTTCCCCATAGCGCCTCTGATGAGGCCGAGATACTCGTGGGCCACGTCCGTGGTAGGATCGAGTTCCACCGACTTCAGGGCGACCTCTTCTGCGAATTCCAGGCTCGACCGTTCGGCTAGCTCGGGAATGTCGAGCTGATGCGCTTCGGGGGACGAAAGAGCGATTAGCCACGCGTATGCGGCGCCTAGAACTGGGTCTGAAGGGTGCCGCCGGGTGGTCTCCTCCAGGCACGCAAACGCCGGGCGGAAATGTTCTTTGCTCTTGCTGTTGGTGAAGGCTTTAAAGCGGGCAAGGCAAAGGAATGCGTCCGATGAGGCAAGGGGGCGCACACCCGAATTCTCGCGCTTCAAAATGTATTCTTCGGCGGCAGCACCCCCTGGCCATGCAATCCCCGCGGCGGCCGAACCGGAAATGGCGGTTAGCGCTTCAAAGTAGTTGTTCTGGGAGCCGGAACTCTGGAACCGTCGGCGCGCAATCTCATTGCCGGTGGCGCGCTCGGTGAGCCGCATGTGGAGATCAATCTCGTCGCCCACCGACAAGATGTCACCACTTAAGACGAAGTCGTATCGCTCGCCCACCTCGCCCGATACCAGCCCGACGCGAACCGTGTTGAAACGGCGCAGGTCGGCGGCAAACTGATGCTGAAAGCCGGTGGCGAACACGTCGTTACCGGGTTCGCCCGTCAGGTTTTCGAAGGGCAGGATGGCCAACGCGGGATAGCCGCTCTCAGGCTCTGAGGTTGGCGTCACCTGCCAGTAGATGAAAAGCGCACAAAGGAGGACGACCAGGGCGAGAGCAGCTGAACGTGGGTAGGCTCGCCAGGGTCGACGGGCGCGGCCCAACTCGGAAGGCGCTCCGTCTGTGAACCGCAGCGTTGGTGCGGGCGGCGTTTCCTGGATTCGCGTCCCGGGGGCCGCTACTGGTGGGTCTATGCCATGCCCATCCAGCCGCTCGGCATGAGAGCCGTCTTGGGGCGCTTCGGTGAGGGAAAGGACCGGTCGATAGGTGCCCTTGGGGATAGTGATCCGGACCGGGTCCGTTGGCGCTTCGTTGGTGTAATATTCCTCAAGAAGCTCGCGGACCCTGCGCATCTGGACGCGAACGATGGGGTCGGACGAAGCGTCGAACCCGGCGCCCCGGCCAAAAACGTCCTGGGCGATGACGGGCCCGGAAATGACAGCTTCGGGATCGGCAAGCGCACGTTCCACGACATAGCCTAAGAGCTCGCGCGAGCGGCGGGATCGCGCGAAGGTGGATCCACCCAAAACGCGCTGTAGCGCATCGCGAAACGCAGCCTCACTCACCACAAAATCCTGATCACAAATGTCCCGCGAAAAATCATCGTGCACGGTCTAGCAGAATGTAACGCCCATGTAACATCCCGTTTATCGCGGTGATTTAACACATCGTTACGTAGCTGTGCCGCTACTTTCGCGCGAATTGGGTTCCGGCCAATCTTTAATTCCATGCATTCTAGGAACCGCAATGCGCGACCGATTCAAGCACGATACTTACTTCATTGAGTTTCAACGTTCGAGCGATCGGGACACGGACACCACAGCACGAGAAGCGCCGGACCATGGTTCGTTGGCGGCCCTTGCCTATCGCTTCATGGAAATCGAGGACGCTCTTTTCAAGTTCGACGAGCTTGGGGGCTTTACGTCGGGGGCGCAAGGCGTGCTGCTGGAGGAGCAGGATGCGATCATCAATATGGCCGCTGCCATACCCACCCGGTCGCTGCTCGATGTGGCGTTCAAGCTCCTGATTTGGAGGACAGATGCGGCGGACCTAGAAGCGACCGCAGTGTCGCGCGCGGACCGATTGCTGTTGTCGCTTTGTCAGGAGCTAGTCGGGCCGGTGCCGTCGCCAGGGAGCGGTGCGACCTGTGGGGACGCCTCGGCCGGCGACCTGTCGACCGAAGGAACGTCTGAACCGGGGGGCCGCGGCCGGATAATCACACCCCGCTCCTACCACTAGCGTCCATCACGGGGCTAGTGCTGACGCTTCAGCGCCGTCGATCGGGACTGCGCCGGCGTATAGGCGGGCGGCGGCCCGAGCGATCACTTTTTCCTCATCGGTGGGAATGACGAGTACTTTGACACTGCCTTTGACACTGGAAATCAATGGGCCGTTGGCGGCATTTGCCTCACGATCGAGGGCAATTCCCAGCCACTCCATGCCCTCGCACACCCGGCTGCGAACCGTCCGGGAATGCTCACCGATGCCTCCGGTAAAGACGACGCCGTCAAGCCCGCCCAACACTGCCGAGAGCGCGCCAAGTTCCCAGCGAACGCGAAAGACGAAATAGTCGATCGCGTCGCGCGCGGCGGGGGCGGGCGATGCTTCAAGGGTCCGCATGTCGTTGGAAATGCCGGACAAACCCAAGAGGCCAGATCGATGATAGAGGACATCGGCCACGCCATCGGCGTCCAATCCTTCCGTCTGCATGAGGTAAAGGAGAACGCCGGGGTCCACCTGCCCGCAGCGCGTTCCCATGGGCAACCCGTCGAGGGCCGAGAGACCCATGGTCGACCCCACCGAAGATCCGCCCCTCATGGCACACATGGAAGCGCCGTTGCCCAGATGCGCGACCACCACATTTCCAGAGTGTAGCCCCGGATCGTCTTCTGCAAGTTTATGAGAAATATATTCGTAGCTTAGGCCGTGGAAGCCGTAGCGACGAATCCCTTTGTCATAGTATTTTCTTGGGATGGCGAAGATATCGTTGACGAATGGGTGGTTCCGATGGAAGGCGGTGTCGAAGCAGCCCACCTGCAGGGCTTGCGGGAAGGCGGAGCGGGCCGCGGCGACGCCCGCCAGATTGTGCGGCTGGTGGAGCGGCGCAAAAGGCGAGAAGGTGGCGAGCGCTTCGACGGTTCGATCGTCAAGGAGAACGGGCGCAGAAAAGTCAGGCCCGCCGTGGACAATCCTGTGACCCACGACGGCAATTATGGCGTCGCCGGCCGCTTGCTCCACACACTCCAGGATGGCCGCTAACGCTCCCGCGTGGTCTGCGGAACGGACGTGCACCGGGCCGCTGCACAGCGCGGTGCCGTCGGCTTGTGTTGCCTCGAGTTCCGGGTGTTCGCCGATCCGTTCCACCTGGCCGAAAAGCTCAAGCTCGGGCTCATCTTCGCCGAAACAGTAAAGCGAGAACTTTATGGATGACGACCCGGCGTTGAGGGTGAGCGCACACAGCGTCACAAAGGCTGCCCGTCGGCTTTGGGCTTCTTTCCAACTTGCCTGGCAAACGTCGCCTGGAGCACCGCCACGGCGCAGGATGAGAGGCGCGCTTTGTCGTCATCGGCGCGCGATGTAAGGATGATGGGACACTTCGCACCCATCACGATGCCGGCCCCGGTGGCCTTCGAGACGTAAGTCAGTTGTTTGGCGAGCATGTTACCCGCATCAAGGTTCGGCACCACCAGGATTTGAGCATTGCCTGCTACCTGGGATGATATCCCCTTGATGCGCGCAGCCTTGAGATCGACAGCGTTGTCCATGGCCAGCGGCCCGTCGACCTTGCCGCCATGGATCTGGCCGCGATCCGCCATTTTTGCCAGCAACGCCGCGTCCACGGAGGACGGGATATCAGGGTTCACCGTTTCCACCGCTGACAGCACACCGACGTTGGGCTCCTCAATCCCGATGGCGCGGGCTAGGTCGATGGCGTTTTGCACGATCGCCATCTTCGTCTTGAGGTCCGGCGCAATATTGATGGCGGCGTCGGTCACCAACAGCGGATGGGGCACGCCCGGAACGTCCATGACGAAGACGTGGGTCAGCCGGCGACCCGTACGCAGTCCACTTTCCCGGCGGAGTACCGCGTGCAAGAGATCGTCGGTGTGAAGGTGCCCCTTCATGATGGCGTGCGCTCGGTCGGTGGCGACGAGTTGCACACCCAACTGCGCGGCAGCTTCCGGGGTGGTGGCCTCGGCGATATCCAGCCCCGCGAGGTCTGCGCCAATTTCTTCTGCCGCTTGCCGGATTTTTCCTGGGTCGCCCACCAGGATGGGCTCGATGATCGTGTGTTTTCTGGCAAGTAAAGCGCCGCCGAGGGAGGCCGCATCTTCTGGCGCCACCACGGCGGTGGGCATGGGGTCAAGGGGTTCGGCTCTTGCTAAAAGGCGTTCAAAGTGCCGGTGGCGCTGGACGATGAGGCCGGGCACGTAAAGGTTCTCGAAGCGCAGTTTAACTTTTGGCGCCGTGACTACCGCTTCACCATCGACGATCACTGCGCCGTCGCCGATCCGGGTCACGGAGGTGCCGAAGGTTACCTCGCCGCTGGGCTGTTTGCTGCGCACCACCACGCGGATCTGGAGTTCATCCCCCGCATGGGCATGGCCCAAGAACTTTAGCGACTGGCTGTTGTAGAGCGTCCCGGCGCCGGGCAGTACGTTGCCAAGCACCGCTGAGATGAGGGAGCCGACCCACATGGATGGTGCCACCGCCTCGGATTGCCCATCGCCGTCCCCGTCGATGTCGGCAAGGTGCATGGGATTGTGGTTCCCGGAGACGTTGGCGAATACATAAAAGTCATCATCGGTGCACACGCGGGTGATGGTGGCCTCATCGCCCACCGAAAGCTCATCCAAGGTGCGGTTTTCGGTTTTAGTCATTGCGCAACATTCTCCTCCAGCACCAACGCCGGATCGGCACTGACTGGTGGGTTTTGTACTTCGCATAGCGTTGCGCGACGACGACCCTGGGCGCAGCCGCTCCGGTGCAGGACGGCGAAGTGATGGGTAGCCGGGATTGGCGGTTCCCGGTCGGGCGCGTCAGACGGTGTCATCCCAAACCTCCAGCGAGTGTTGGCGATAGAACGGGCCCCAGCGGGAAAGGTTTTGGGCCCATGCCCACGCCTCAGCGGATCGGAAATGTGTCATGGCGCGAAGTTTTGGGAACAACCCAGGGCTAGAAGAGGCCATAGGGAAGCAAGTCCTTAAAAAATTCTAGCTGACGATGCTGTACCCGCCGTCGATGTGGTGGATGCCTCCGGTAATGTTTCCCGCCTCCGCGCTTGCCAGGAAGGCTGCGAAGGCGCCCACCTGCTCGATGGTTGCTAGCTGGTGGGTGGGCACTCGGCTTGCGGTGTTGTTCAAGAGTTCGTCGAAGGCTTTGATGCCGGAAGCAGCCCGGGTCTTGAGCGGCCCCGGCGAGAGGGCGTGGACTGAGATGCCGCGGGGGCCGAGCTCGACAGCGGCGTATCGCACCGCGGCCTCAAGGGCTGCCTTGACCGGCCCCATGACGCCGTAGTGCTCCACCACGCGGGTGGCGCCCAAGAAGGATACGGTCATGCATGTGCCACCCGGCTCCATCAGCGGTTCGGCGCGGCGGATCATGCGCAAGAAAGAGTGGACCGATATGTCCATGGCCGTTGCAAAGCCCGAAGACGAGCAGTCGATGACCCGGCCGTGAAGATCGTCGCGTGGTGCGAAGGCGATGGAGTGAATGAGGGTATCAAGCCGCCCCCAACGCGCAGAAATTTCGGCAAACAGCGTCTCCATTTCACCCTCGCTGCGGACATCAAGGGGCATGACGATGGGTGCGTTCAATTCTTCTGCGAGGGGCCGTACGTAAGGCTCTGCCTTCGCGTTGAGATAGGTGATGGCGAGTTCAGCCCCCTGGGCGCGCAAGGCTCGGGCGCATCCCAAGGCGATACTTTGATCGTTCGCCACCCCGACCACCAGGGCTTTGTGACCATCTAGCTGGAACACGCGCCTACCTCGCACCGAGAATGCTGCAACGCAACATAAGAGGATGTCTGTTTCATGTCAGCGGCGCTTTGCCCTCTGGTGGGTGGGCTTGGTCGGCAAGATCTGATCCATTGCTTGCCAAGCAAGCGCCATCCTTATTTTCAGGCAAGGGGCAGGTGGTGATCGGTGAGGGCGGTGGCTGAAGGCTCGCGATGGTGGCGCAGCACGAGGCGTTTCACGATGTCGGTGACCGCGGTGGCTGCAATGATGTAGAGCCAGACGAGGCCGATAATCTCCCACGGGAGCGCGGGCACCAAAATACCGTTGGCGCACATGATCACCGCAAGCACCTGGGTTGCCACAACGGCAATGAATAGGGGCGGCGATGGAAGCGGTTTTGAGAACGCCCATCCGCGCGAGCGAACGACGAACAACAGAAGATGGCCGCCCGCCGCTAGTTGCAGGAATAGGATCGTCTGGAGGTGTTCCTTGTCGATGGCAAACCAGGCGTTGAGCGAGGCATCCTGCATCCACGCCATGCCAATGAGGACAATGCCAAAGCTTTGCAGCGCCGCCATGAAGCCCATGATCCCTGAAAAATAAAGGATGCGGTGCATGTCCCAGCGCACGGGTTGGGGCGCCGTTTTAACGTTGTCGTAGGCGATGGTCATGATTGGGATATCGTCAAGGAGTGCAAGGGCGACAATCATCACTGGGGTGAGCGGTTGGATGCCGAATACTAAGCTCGACAGCACAACCACCGCCATGATCGCGATTGTCATGGCGATGCGGTAGTAGATGTAGCTCAAGATGCGCTCAAATATTTTTCGCGCTTCCACAATTGCATTGACAATCGTGGAAAGGCCCGGCGCGGTGAGTACCAGCGCCGCAGCACTACGCGCGGCATCGGTGGCGCCGCTGACAGCAATCCCGCAGTCAGCCTGTTTGAGCGCCGGGGCATCGTTCACACCGTCGCCAGTCATCGCCACGATGTGCCCGCACTCCTGCAGGCTTTTGACGATTTCGAACTTGTGGCGCGGGAAGACTCGGCCGAACCCGTCGGCTTTTTCCACCGCGCGGGCCGCAGCGATGGGGATGTGGTCGGGGTCTGTGTCCTTGTCGAAGACATCGTTCGCCAGGAGGAGGCGTGTTCCCATGCCAAGGCGACCGGCAATCTCGCTCCCAATTGCCACATCATCGCCGGTGATCATTTTGACGTCGAGGCCGAGAGCTTTCGTCTCGCGGATGGTGTCCGAGGCGTCTTCCCGCGGCGGATCTATGAGCGACAAAAGCCCCAGGAGCACCCAAGTCTCACCGCCGTCGTCGGACTGGGCCACCCCCAGCGCGCGATACCCTCCAGCGGCAAGCCTTGCCACATCGGCGCTGTAGCGCGCGTCGCGATCCGGATCGGCCGGGCAGAGGGACGAAACCGCCTGGGGCGCGCCTTTGGCGTAGAGAATCTTGCTGCCCGCGTCATCGACTCGCGTGGCCATGGTGCGTTTGGACACCGGATCGAACGGGACGAACTTTTCCAGCACCATCGTATCGACGACGGCTCGGTCTTCGACTGCGTTGAGAACAGCATGGTCGATGGCGTCGTCGCTATCGCCCTTGGTGGCACGGGCGGCTGCGAGGATGAGCGCGGTAGCGGTCGCATCGCCGTAGGGGACTGGCTCGGAAAGGGCGATCTTGTTTTGGGTGAGGGTCCCGGTCTTGTCGCTGCAAAGAATATCGACCCCCGCCAGCTCATCGATCGCAGAGAGCCGCGAAACGATGGCTTTTTCCCGCGAGAGGGTCAGCGCGCCAAGGGCAAGGGTCACGGACATCACTGCGGGAAGGGCGACGGGAATGGCCGCCACCAGAAGGACCAGGACGAACTGCGTGAGGGCACCGACGGCATCCCAGCTAAAATCGCCGGTGACCACCATCGTGCGGTAAACTTCCGCACCGATGAGAACCAGTGCGAGGGCTGCTGCGAGCGCAATCAGCGCATCGCCGATCTGCATAACCGCCCGCTGGGAGTGGGATTTCGAGCTGGCGGACGCCACAAGGCTTGCGGTCTTGCCGAAGAAAGTGGCGTCACTGGTGGCCGTCACCACCGCTTCCATGGCGCCCTGCTTTGCGATGCTGCCGGCATAGGCCGCATTACCGACGCCCTTGCCCACTGGAAGAGACTCTCCGGTAAGGGCCGACTCGTCCAGTTGCAGGTAGGCGCCGTTGAGGAGGAGGAGATCGGCCGGCACGATTTCGCCCGCCCGTACTTCGATGACATCACCGGTCACCAAGTCTTCGGCAGGGATGTTGGCCCAACTCCCGTCCCGCCGCACGCGCGCCTGCCGTGCCAGGCTGCTGCGGAGCGATTTTAGGGCGTTTGCGGCCTTGGCGTCCTGCCAGAAACCGACGGCGGCGTTGTAGACGAGGAGTGCTGTCACCACGAGGAAGTCGGGCCAATCCTGCCGCGCCAGTGAGATAACCGCCGCCGCCTCGATCATCCAAGGGATCGGCCCCCAGAAATAGCCGACCAGCTTGTGCCAGAGGGGTTCTTCTTTTGCGGTGATTGCGTTGGGGCCATCTTGGCGCAGGCGTTGCGCAGCGTCGGCCGCACTGAGCCCTTGGGCTGTGGTCTTGAGTTTTGAAAGCTGCGCCGCGATCTCTTCAGCGGTGAGCGTCTTCTTCGCAGGGTCGGTGGATTGCGCGTTTCCCGCTTTGGGGGCCGCGGCCGCTACTTGGTCCATGATGCCGTTCTCGAAGTATTCGCGAGGAATTTGAATGCAGTCCGGAAACGCCGGCGCTGCCGATGCAGCTTCAAGCGCACTAGATCGCGCTCCCCGATCATGCCACCTCGTCGGACACAGTGAGACCGAGTGATTGGGCGATCGCCTGTTCGCGGGCAAGGGTTGCCGCCGACACCGGTCCCGCGGCCGACAGCGCTTCGCGTAGACTATGAAGCAACGCATGTTGCTCCGCCCGATTGGGTATCAATGTGGGAAGGGCAGCAATGGACCGGTCAGCGTCCAAATGAACCGCAAGGAACTGGTCGCGCACCACGTCCTTCAAGTGGCTAAGGGCGGTGCGACCGCGGGCGTCGAACAACGCCTCTAGCGCCAGAATCACGCGCTCGTCCAACTGCTGGTCGCCTTCCAGCACATAGATGACTGCGCGCACCTCGGCCTCAAGTCGGCCGCCGGACTCAAACACCCGTGCGGCTTGCTTGTCGCGGTTGCGGTGCGCGCCGGCTTCAACGCGTGACAAAGGTTTCGGCCGCGGATTGGTTCTCGCCGTTCCCATCAATGCCTGGACGAAGGGGGAGCCGTAGAAGGCAAAGAAGCTTGCTTCGGACCAAGTATCGCGCAGGGCGCTAAACGTATCGAAACCGGCTAGCACGGCATTGGCCCAGGAGTGCTCCATGGCCACAAAGGGGTTCTCCGGTCTTGCAGGCGCCCGCGCGGATGACACAGCAGCCGAAATCGCTGGGACAGGGATCATCCATGGGAGCGAGCTGCGGAACAGGGTGTAGGCAAGACGAACGGGGTTGGCAGCCCACAGGGCCTCGGCCGTGGTTCGCTGGGAGTTCTGCACAACCAGCGGATGCATGAAGAGCATGTAGGAGGCGAGCAAGACCTCAGAAACCCGCGCTGCCGTTGCAAACGCACGATCATCTGCCACCGAATTGCGACCAAAAGCGCGAATGTCGTCGAACGTTCGCGGTTTGATGACACCGACATATCCGGCGCCCGGAGTTTTCTGGGACACCTCCTCGATGACAATCTCAAAGAGCCCAGGGGGTACGACGTCGATAAAGTCAGCGAGCTGGCTAAACACCGCGTGCTCGCGTCTCGCCACCTTCGGTGACACAAAGATCGCCAGATGACCGACACCCGGATCGACGCAGTAGAGCACCGTCTGCCCTGCATCCCGTAAATCATCAAGTTCGGCGTAGGTGTCGAGGATCCATCCAAGGGTTTGGGGCGGCGGGCTAATATTGTCTTTCAGCGAGGTGAAGACGATGATCGGGGAGTTGACCTTTCGCACATCGAAAGCATGCCCTTCGCGATCAAAAGTTTCGCGGCGCATGAGCTTGTCGCCGACAAAGTGTTTTTCGACGAGGTAGGTGATTTCGTCGGCGCCCAGGAACACGAGATCGCCCCACCACTCTTCAAACCGAAGATATCGGTCTGTTTCTTTGTCAATTTTGGCAAACACATCGTAGAGTTCGCCGAACGCTGTGTGGCCCGGGTTGAGGTTGTCGAAGTTCCCAATCAGGTAACCGCCGTCGAAGAGGCCGCAGCCAAGGTCACCCAGAAACCGTACCAGCCAAGCGCCACCGGACAGACCGCCGGCGTAGCGCATGGGATATTGGCCCCGATTGCCTTGCCAGTAGGACATGGGTGAACCGGCAAGAAGCACTGGTCCGAAGAGGTCGGGCCTCATCATGGTGACCATCAGCGTCTGATAGCCGGCCTGACAATTGCCGATTGCGAAAGGGGGCGGGCTGTTGGGATGCCGCCGTACCACCTCCTCGAAGAAGCGCACTTGTCCGGCCACGACATCGACAAAAGTCTGACCGAGCTTAGGAAGTGCTGAGAAGCCAATGAAGTACACGGGATGACCGGCCGCGAAGGCGTCGCCGATTTCACTTTCGTGGTGGAAGCCCGCAATGCCGGGCCCTTGCCCTGCCCTCGGATCCACAATGACTACTGGCCGTTTGCCATCATCCACCTGAGTGCCGGGCGGAGGCACAACCCGAAGGAGGTAATAGTTGATGGGGTGTTCGGGCGTTTGCCCGTCCAAAATCATCTCGTACTCAAAGCTAAGCACAGTCGCGTACGGTCGCTGCGCCATGGATTGCTGCTGATCGCCGCGCAGTCGCAGCACGTCGAGGAGCAACCACGAGCGTTGTAGCCGGTCGATGAGATAGTCTGCGTAGTCCCACGGAGGTGCGCGCATTGGGGGTCTCCCGAACCATGCACCTTGGATATGACGTGAATGCTGCACTGCATCAATCCAGAAAACGATGCTTTGGGCTAAGAAATTTTTGCCAGTGGTTGGTCGCCCGGAGGCTCCTCTGCCCAAACGGGCCGACTACGGTGCTTTTACACCTGTTCAAAAGGGACGGCGCGTCGGGAAAACTCGCCATGTTGGTCGCCAATGGTCAGTAGTGCCGTGTCGGGGCGCCAAGGCGAGCGCTAAAATTGCTGCGGGAGGAGGTCCGCGGCGCGTTCCGCAATGGCCAAGATCGCGGCGTTAACGGGCCCCGTGGTCAAGCTTGGGATGATTGAGCCATCGACCACGTAAAGACCGGACGTACCCCGCACGGCAAGATCAGGCGTGACCGGTGCGTGGTCATCGCTTCCCATTCGGCAAGTACCCACTGGGTGGTGGTGCGTGTAGGCCGCCCTCTCGATAAATAATTCGATAGAGGCATCGTCTATCAGATCTTCCGGCGTCGGCAGAAGTTCTTCCTTTCTCCAAGGGCTGTAGGCTTCCGAAGCGCCGATGCTGCGCGCGATGGTGAGAGCTTCCACAAATCGAGTGCGGTCGATTCTTGCTGTCAGGTACGCGGGATCGATGGAAGGGGTCGAACGGGGGTCTGGGCTTGTGATGGAAAGTCGACCTCTGCTTGCCGGATGTGTGATGCCAAACATCAAAGTATATCCGTCACCGACATCCGGAGCGTTCACTTTCGTTCGCAAAGTATCGGTAATGACCGGGACGGTGACAATTCCCACCACCAGCGCCGGCGCGTCATTCTTTCCCTGACCCTTTGCATGGATATAGCAAAGACTTTCGGAGTGCTGGGTCGTCGTTGGTGGTACTTTTTGGCTCGCCAGATAAACATTGCCTGCGGCCAGGAGATGATCTTGGAGGTTCTCACCAACGGCTGGACTGTCTCGAAGGACAGGAATCGAGAGGGCGGACAATGGTTGCGCCGGGCCAATCCCGGAGCGCATCAATATCGTCGGGGTGCCGATAGCGCCCGCCGTGAGTACAACGCCAACTCTTGCGCGTAGCTCGATAGGTTTACCATCGCGATGGGCAAGAATTCCGATGGCTCGGTTTTCATCGTCGAAGATGAGGCGATCAACGAGAAGTCCTGTACCAACGTGGAGGTTGCCCCGTGCCCTCACCGTTGGCGGCAGGTAGGCATCCGCCGCGCTGACGCGTTTTCCGTCGGCGATCGTTAGCGTGTTGAGCGTCGGCCCCGCCATTTCCTTGCCGTTGTGATCGCGGATCGGCATGAAGCCGAGGTTCGCGCAGGCTTTGCGATGGGCTTGGGTTAGCGGGTGCGGGGTGGATGGTTGCTCCAGGTGGACCGGGCCGCTGGCGCCATAGCCCTCTTCGCCGGCGAACGGCGAGGTTTCAGACCGCACGAAGTAAGGAAGCAGCGTTTCAAAATTCCACCCGGTGGCTCCAGCTGCTTCCCACCCGTCAAAGTCGGCTGGGTGCCCGCGCATATGTCCCATGGCGTGGAGCGCGGAAGAACCGCCGATGACCTTGCCGCGGGGCCATTCGTGAACCCGGCCGGCGGTGCCCCTCTGGGGCACGGTTTCAAACTTCCAGTCGATCGCCGAGCCGCCAAGGAGCGGCCATGCCGCCGGGTTTGAGATGCGTGGGTCCGTTGGTTCCCCACCGGCTTCCACCAAGTGGATTTTGTAGTCGGCTCGCTCGCTTAGTCTGGACGCCAGAACGCAGCCTGCCGTGCCGGCACCGATGATCAGAACATCGCAGTCTTGGGCTGTCATGCTAGGCGCGACAACGACGCTGCCAAGTCATTCTCCAGTTCGCTACTCCGCCGCGTCCAAGCGGGCGAGGGCGGACGTTTCGGCGGTTTCGGGGGAAAGGCGCTCGAGGATGAGTGCTTGAACATTTCCCAGGTGATGGCGCATGGCCTCCTCGGCCTGCTCCGGCTCACGCGCTGCAATGGCCTTGGCGATGCGCATGTGTTCCTTATCCCTTTGTACGCGGCGCTCTTGCGCAGGTTCGCACCGCGTGTTGAGCCGCACCCGGCTGTCGGAGCCAACCTTTCGCAAAAGACAGTAAAACTCGCGCCCGAGTGCGTTTCGGGAGGCCGCCGCGACCTCCAGGTGGAAGTTGATGTCTGCCCCACTGTAGCTGGCGTCAGGCGCGGTGGTCGCGGCTTTCAAGATACGTCCGGTCTGGAGCGCTGACGCACGGATTGCCGCGAGACGGGCAAATTGAGGCTCGAGGATCAGCCGCAGCTCGATGACGTCCGTCGGGTTTGTAAGGCGTGCCAGGTCATTGACCTGCGGGTCGGTCTCGCGGCTGGCGCGCCGGCCCACCTGGGCCGGAGGCAGGTCGCCGGCAGCGCGCATGTCGGCAAGGACACGGCGCAATCTTGACCTGGGTGCCCCCAGTTGATCCACGAGTTGGCGCTCCGCCGGTAGGGGTGTGCCCTCGGCCAAAAGACCTTCGATCATCCCTCGCAGTGCGGGCAACGAGGGGCCGTTGGGTTTGCCCGGTTTGTCGTCTTCGTTGCTACTCGGCAAGATGCGGCCTCCTGGGTGCGCGTTGCGAGTCCAGCCAAGAAAGGGCGGCGGAAAATCGCGACCCAACCCGCGTAAGTCCTCAGAATGTACAAGAATTGAGACCAATTCTCAAGACCATTGACACAATAGGTTGCGTAATGGTTCGCTCCTGAGGCCGGAGCGTCTGGAGGCAAATGTGGCCCAAGAGTTCGACTATGTCATCGTTGGCGCGGGCTCGGCGGGATGCGTGGTCGCGAACCGGCTCAGCGCGTCGGGGGCTTCGGTGGCCTTGATCGAAGCTGGTGGCTGGGATCGGGATCCGCTCATTCACATTCCCCTCGGCTGGGGGATGATTTTTAAAGAGCGCCGCCACGACTGGGGCTATTTTTGTGAGCCCGAGGACGGTGTGGCCGGCCGCGCAGTGGAGTGCGCGCGGGGCCGGGTGATCGGCGGCTGCTCATCCACCAATGCCATGGCCTATGTGCGAGGCGATTGGGGCACCTACAGGCGCTGGGCAACCCGGCCCGGGCTTGCTGGCTTCAGCCCGGAACGAGTTTTTCCGTATTTCCGTCGGCAGGAGCGTTGGAACGGCCCGGCAAGCCCCTGGCGCGGGGACAGCGGTCCCTTGGGCGCGCAGTTTTGCACCTACGACGACCCGTTGGTGGAGGCGTTTGGCGAGGCGGGAAAGGAGCGCTTCGGCTGGACCGATGACTATAACGGCGAGCACCAAGAGGGCTTTGCGCGGCTTCAGATGTCCATCGCGAACGGCCGCCGCGCCAGTGCCGCAGGTGCCTACATGCGGCCCGCCATGCGCCATCACGGGCTCAAAGTTCGCACCAAGTGCTTGGTGGAAGGAGTGGTTTTCGAAGGCACGCGCGCCACGGGGGTGCGTTGTCGGACCGCCGGCGGAATCGAGGAGGTGCAGGCGGCCCGGGAGGTCATCCTTGCAGGCGGCGTCATCAACACGCCGCAACTCCTTATGCTATCGGGGATCGGCGAGCCGACGCAACTCACCCGGCATGACATAAAGGTGCGCCACGAACTTGCCGGTGTGGGGCAAAACCTTTCGGACCATCCGTCGGTGATCGTGATGTATCACCGCAGTGCCCCAGGCCCATTTTACAAGATGATGCGTTATGACCGGATCGTGCCCGACCTTGCACGCACCTACCTTACCGGAGGCGGATTTTCCGGCGACGTTCCCGGCGGCGTTACGGCGTTCTTGCGGTCCAAAGAGGCGCGCGATGTCCCCGATATTCAGTTTCTTTTCACCGCGGCGCCGCTCGCGTCCTGGCCCTACTTTTCGCCCTTCAAAAAACCTTTTGCCGATGGGTTCGCCACCCGCCTTGTGCTCACCCAGCCCGACGCGCGGGGCACTGTGCGGCTCCGTTCTGGCGACCCGGCGGAGGCGCCCGCCATTCAGCAAAATTTCCTTACGCGCGATCGCGATCTAAAGGTCCTGCGCGAAGGTTTTGACATTGCCCGCGAGCTTGCCGCCGCGCCGGGTATGGCGCCGTTCGTAAAGGCGGAAATCGTGCCGGGAGCGCAGTGCCGGACGGACGCCGAAATCGAGGCGTATTTCCGCAGTACGATCATTACCGTTCACCACCCGGCCGGTACCTGCCAGCTGGGGCCTGTTGATGATCCGGACGCAGTCGTGGGGCCGGATTTCAAGGTTCACGGCACCGATGGACTGCGCGTGGTGGATGCCTCGGTGATGCCCGACCTTCCCAACGGCAACATCAACGCCGCGGTGATTATGCTTGCTGAAATGGCGTCCGACACGATCCTTGGCAGAGAGTGCGTGCAGGAGGAGTTGCCAGCCTCAGCAGCGTCTCTCGCGCCGACCGCTGCGGCGAGCTAGGTCTGCGACAAAAACCAAAAAAGAAACTGTTTTATTGATTTGGTCAAAAATGGTCGATACGCTCATCCTGAGCCGACACTGCGTTAAAGCCACTGGGGATTTGCGCCATGAGCCTCGCTACTGAGCCTGATCGGACCACCAACAATCGCGAAGCTGCCCTGCGCGCGATGTATGACGACATTGCCCGCAAGAACATGTTTCCGTTCTGGGCAACCAGTGACGACGTGGAGAACGATGAGGTGCGCCAACTCATGGCCACCAAGCATGCCGTTCCATACATCTGGCGCTTCGACAGCGATATCGAACCGCTGCTGAGAGAGTCGGCGCAACTGATCACGATGGACGATTCGGAGCGCCGTTCTCTGGTGCTTATCAATCCAGGGCTCGCGCCGAAGCGGGCCAGCGTCTCGACCATGTACACGGCCTATCGCTTGAACGATCCGAACGAGATCATGCCACCGCACAAACATTCGCCCTCCGCCATTCGCTTTGGGTTGACGGGGAAGGGCAATTTCACCGGAGTGGCCGGCGAAGACATTACCTTCGGCCCAGGAGACATGGTTCTCACCCCCAACGACTGTTGGCACAACCATGGTACGATGGGCGATGACGAAGCGATAAATCTATCTGTTCTGGATCTTCCTCTCGTGGAGACATTGAGCGCCATTCATTTCGACCACAACTATACTGAGATTGAAAATGGCGTTGAAGTGAAGAAAAAAGTGCAAGCTGCAAAGTATCCGAGTGACTATTCAGCAGCTGTATACGGTGTTGGCGGAATGACGCCCCGTTGGGTGGATCACGAGCGTGGCGGAGGGCTGTCCTCCCCCATGTACGTCTACCGATGGGATGCGATGATGGAGATTTTTCATCGCTTCAAAGACCATGATGGTGATCCCCACGAAGCGCTGATGGTGGAGTACACTGACCCGACCCGCGGAGAGCCGGTCTTCAAGACGATCACGTTTTTTGCCCAGATGCTTCGCCCAGGCGAGAAGACAAAGCCGCTACGGCAAACAGCGAGCCTGCTTGTTGCTCCGTTCGAGGGCAAGGGGCACTCCATCATCGATGGCGAGCGTTTTGACTGGGATCGTTTTGACACCATTGCCGTTCCGGGGGGCGCGTGGTGCGAGCACCACAACGGTTCGGCCACCGATCCAGTCTACCTATTCGTTGCCAGCGATGAGCCCACTTTAAAGAAGCTTTCGCTCTACAAGTCTTGGGGGCAGACCGATGCTGGCGACGTGATGCGCATTGCCTAGCACTGCCTAAATCGCGCGATGGCCGATGCTTTAAACACCGTTCTTTTGGGTCACGTGGATTGCCCGGGCGGCGGACAGGTTTGGGTGGAAGGCACGACGCTGTTCATCGGGCATATGCGTCACCCGTCGGGGACAACCATCGTTGACGTGGCGGACCCGCGCGCGCCGAAGGTCATTGCTCGGATCGACGTTCCGCCCGGCTGGCACAGCCACAAAGTGCGTGTGGCGAACGACATCATGATCGTCAACCACGAGAAACTTGGCCAGGACGGCGACCAAAATTTCGGCGGAGGGCTTGGGATCTACGACGTCTCAAACCCTTCGGCACCGCGAGAGATTGCAAAGTGGCGCACGGGTGGGCGCGGCGTCCATCGATACGACTTTGACGGCCGCTACGCGTACATATCGCCCACCGCAGACGGCTATATCGGCAACTTCGTGATGATCCTCGACTTGGCGAATCCGGAGCATCCCGAAGAGGTGGGGCGGTGGTGGATCCCCGGCCAGCATCAAGCCGGTGGCGAAGAATATCCTTGGCAAGACTATGTGCCGCCAAGATGCCACCACCCGCTAAGGCGAGGCGACCGGCTTTACGTGAGCTACTGGCATCATGGCCTTTTCATTTTGGATATATCGGACCTATCGGCGCCAAAAGTGATCTCCCATGCCAACACAAGCGCGCTCTATCCCCACCCCACCCATACCTGCCTTCCCATGGCGGCTCCCATTGCCGGGCGCGATATTATGGTTGTGGCAGATGAAGACGTTGCCAAACTCTACCCCGCCGCCCCGGCGTTTACTTGGATCTACGATATCACCCTAGAAGCCTTGCCGACGCCCATCGCCACTTGGCAGGTGGAAGGATTACATGGGAACGGAGAGCCGCAGCCGCCGATGACCGGATGCCACCAGCCTTCGGAGCGGGTGGTGGGCACGGTGATCCCGTTTGCTTGGTTTGCCCAGGGGTTGCGTCTCGTCGATATCGCCGACCCGTTCGTTCCGCGCGAGGTTGGCCACTATACACCGGACGTGCCGGCGGGCGCGGACCGGCCATCATCCAATGATGTCACCATCGATGAACGCGGTCTCATCTACCTTATCGACCGGGTTCACGGGGTCGATATCATCGAAACTTCAGTATTTTGACGGAGCAAACTTAATGGCCCGCATCTCCGACAAGCACTACGCGCTTGGAAAGAAGAACCCGAATTTACCGTTCCATCCCGCCGTGCGTGCGGGTGACTACATCTTTGTGTCGGGTCAGGTGTCGAAAGATGAGAACGGCAACATGATGGTTGGATCCATCGAAACTGAGACAGCGGGGACCATCGAGGCGATCCAGCGCATTATCGCAGAGGAGGGCGCAACGCTGAAGGATGTCGTACGTGTTTGCACCTACCTGGAAGACACCCGTGATTTTGGACGTTACAATGCTGTCTTCAAGAAATACTTTGACGGTTGTGTCATCGCACGAACAACTGTGGAGGCGAGCGCCGTCATCACCACACGCATAGAAATGGATGCGATTGTCTACAAGCCTCTCGCCGCCTAGTAGGGACCAGAAATGCTCAAGCTCCTGGGACGTAAAACGTCCGGCAACGTACAAAAAATCATCTTTCTCCTTGAGGAAGCGGGGATCGAATATGAAAGGGAGGATTACGGGCGGCAGTTTGAAAACACCCAGACGCCAGAATATTTGGTCCTCAATCCAACCGCGAAGGTTCCGACCCTGAAAGACGGCGATGTTACCATTTGGGAAAGCCACAGCATCTTGCGATATCTCGCCGAAACAAAAGCGCCTTTGTTGACCGGCATTGACGCCGCAGAGCGATCGGAGGTGGAGCGGTGGATGGATTTTCTGCTTGCGACCATCAACTCCGGCTATGTGACCGCGTTTAAAGGGGCCAAGCTTGATCCAGCTGAACGCCCTGCCGGCTTCGATGCTGAAGTCGCCGGCCTTCATGCTGGAATGGCCATCATATCCAACCATCTGGACGGGAAGGACACGGTCGCCCTCGGGAAACTCACCATCGCCGACATCGCGCTTGCACCGATCATGGGCCGGTGCCTGAACTTCCCTTTGGAGCGCCCCGCAATGCCGGGCCTGGAAGCGTGGTTTGCCAAGATTGCTGAGCGGCCAGCTTTCAAGGCGGCAACGACGTGACCCGCCCGCAGCCCTGCGTTGTGGGAGACTGATGCGCGTCGCCGTCATCGGTATGGGGTCCATGGGTCCCGGTATGGCCGCCCGGATCGCGCGCGGCGGCCACACCGTGACGGGGAATGACATCTCGCCCGAAGCCATGGAACGGGCAAAGGCTCTCCTACCTATGGTGAGCGGCGCGCTTGACGCATTGGGCGTACAGGATAACGGGCAAGGGGTTCGTTTTACCGACAACTTGGAAGACGCTGTTTCGGGGGCAAACCTTGTCATTGAGAACGTACCTGAAAGTATTGAGGTCAAAGCAGCGCTCTACAACAAGCTCGATTTATTGATTCCGCCCGAAACGATCATCGCCACCGATACCTCAGGCATACCGATAACGATGCTGCAAGAGCACATCTCCCACCCGGGGCGATTTGTGGGGATGCATTGGTCGAACCCGCCACACATCATTCCAATGATTGAAGTCATCTCGGGTGCGCACACGGCGGAGGAAACCGGGGATGCAATCCGAGCTTTGATTCGCGGGCTCGGCCTATTACCAGTCACCGTCAAGCGCGACGTTCCCGGTTTCGTAGAAAACAGAGTCCTTTACGCGCTTTTGCGAGAATGCGTTGATCTTGTGGAGACGGGCGTCATTGATGCTGAGGACCTCGACACATGTGTCTCCTGGGGGATCGGCTACAAGTTGTCCGTCGTCGGTCCGATGCGCCTCCTCGACATGGCCGGTCTCGACATCTATCAGTCGGTCGCCTCGTTCCTGAACGCAGAGCTCTCGGCTCGCACCAACGTTTCATCCATGGTCACCGGGGCGACAGAGAACGGTCGACTTGGAATGAAATCGGGCGGGGGGTTGTTTGACTATACTGAAGAAGATCTCTCACGTCTTCCTCGATAGCGTGCAGCCAAGCTAATTGCAGTTCGCAAAATACTAGAAGCGAAAGCATGAACGTCGGCGCCAAACCCGCTAAGATCGAAGTTGGGCCATGGCAGAGCTGGTGACGGTTCCGGGCATTGCGGATGCGGTTATGCGCTACGGGCGGCTACTCTCACCGAACGTTTGCGCAAGTCTGCGCCTGAAGTCTTATAAAGTATTGTTACAGTATAAATCCGCCGAAGCGAAGCTTGGCTGGGTTCGCTTATGACGCGCGATCGCGCCTTAGTCTGCGGTGCATGTAACCTGGTCCACTGCGTTGCGGCAGGTCAGTCGTTGTTGGGTGGGGAGAGCACCGGAGCGGATGGTCAACGGAAGGCGCACCGTTTCGCCTCCGACGGTGCAGAAAATAGTTTCAACGGGCATCCGCTCGTTGGCATCGTTCAGGCGGTTAAGCACGCCTGTGCCAGCCTCGTGCCACAGGCGAAAAGTCAGCGTATGCCCAGTAGGGATTGTGCCCAGATCTTCAGAAAACCAATGGGCGAGTGCCGCAGAACACGACAGAGGCCCGTCGGTGAGGTTCTTTATCACAATGTCGAGGGGGGCAGTCCCCTCGGTGCCGCTAACCACGTCCGCATAGGGCAGTTTTGGCGCTCCGTCTGCATAGGCCATCGCAGGAAACAAAGCGGAGATTATGGCGGCGCAACGCAACGCCGAACGACAAAAAGGGAGACTAAAGCCGTGAAACACCTCATTACCTCGCTATCGCTGGCGGTGCTGATCGCCGCGCCGGGGGCCCTAGCACAGGACATTGATACCATCGCGGTCCTGACCCCTGAACAGGGCACCGACTACGGTTGGAACCAGCAGGGTGTCGATGCCGCAAAAGCTGCCGCGCAAGCCGCCGGGCTCGAAATCATCGTCGCAGAGGGTCTTGGCTATGGGGATGTGCGCGCTCCCATGCGTGAGCTTGCCGCGGACGGCGCTGATCTTCTGATTGCCCATGCCTCCGGCTACAACACCGCGGGTCCAGAAATTGCCGAAGAAACCGGCGTTCCCGTTGCTATAGTGGACAGCCCCGACAAGCTGAAGCCCGGCCTCATCGCTGACTATACGCTTTCGGGTCACGAAGGGGCCTATCTTGCTGGTCGCCTCGCCGCGAAGAAGACGCGAACGGGTACGGTGGGCATTGTGGTTTCCGGCGAACCGCCCTCGTGGAACTCCCAGTCAGCAGGCTTTGCGGAAGGTGTACGCGCTGAAAATCCTGACGTGAACGTCCTTTATGCGGTGATCGGTCCGGCGGCTTACTCCGATGCGGCCGGTGGCAACCGCGTTACGACATCCGTCATTGCGGCTGGCGCCGATATCATCTTTGGGCAAGGCAACGGCTCAAGCTTTGGGATGCTCCAGGCCGTGGAGACGAATAAAGCAACCGATGGGGAAAAGGTTCTGTTTATCGATGTAATCGGTGACAAGTCGTCCTTGGACAAAGGTCATATCCTCACCTCGGTAATCTGGGATATGACACCGGTCTATTCTGCGATGATCGAAGATCTGAAAGACGGTAGCTTTGGTAAGGAGAGCTACGCCATCAGCCTTGCCGACGACAGCGTGAAGCTTCTAAAGACCGCACAAGTCGACGATGCGATGTGGGACGACGTCATGGGACTCCGTCAGCAGATCCTTGACGGAGCTATTACGGTTGAGCCGATTTTCGACGCGGAAAAGGTACGCGCCCTCGTCACGCTTACCGAGTAGAGCGGCGGCTTTGACAGCCATGGCGACGACAACGGCCGCAGTTGGCCTGGTCGATGTGACGAAGCGATTTCCAGGTGTGCTCGCCGTAGACCGGGTGACGTTGGACTTCGCCGCTGGCGAAGTCCATGCGCTTCTCGGCGAAAACGGTGCGGGGAAGTCGACCATCGTCGCCATGCTGTCGGGTCTCCAGCAGCCGGACGGCGGTAGTCTGAGCCTTGCCGGAGACAAGGTGCGGTTGGGGTCTCCAACCGAAAGTCTGAGAGCAGGCATCAGCACCGTCTTCCAGCACGATATGCTCGTGCCAACGCTTTCAGTATTCGAGAACTTGATACTTGGCGAACCGTGGTGGCGTCACCCAGACCGCGCTGGGGTCGAGGCGCGGCTTGCGGATCTATCGCGTGATTTTGGGCTCGACGTGCCGCTGGATGCCAATGCGATCGGCTTGTCTTTAGGTGAGCGGCAGCAGATCGAAATCGCGCGGGCTTTACTGCGCGATAGCCGAGTCCTTATCTTGGACGAACCAACATCCATGCTGACGCCGCAAGGCGTGGAAGAGTTAGGGGCGCGAATGCGCGCCCTTGCTGCACGGGGCCTCGCGGTCATTTTCATTACGCACAAGCTCGGTGAGGCATATCGCTTTGGCGACCGCATCAGTGTGATGAAGCAGGGGCGGCTTGCGGGTTCCATCGCGCCGGAAGTCTTACGCCAGAAGGACGAAGCATCGGCGATCGATGAGATGGTTCATCTCATGTTCGGCGCTGACGACCGTGCGGCCGCCCCAAAGGTGCGTGGGGCGACACCGGACGGCCCGGTTCGGCTCGCTGCGTCGAGGCTCTGTGTCAACGAAGCATCTGACGCCATTGCGGTTTCCGACGTGTCGTTCGAGGTGCGGGCGGGGGAAGTATTCGGTGTGGCCGGTATCGACGGCAACGGGCAAAAACAACTGGCCGAGGTACTTGCGGGCCAACGCCAAGCAAGTTCCGGAACGGTGATGCTCCACGATCGAGACGTTACCAATGAGAGTGTGGGGCGCCGCCGGGCATTGGGTCTCCGCTATCTCACCGACGACCGGCTGGCGGAAGGGAGCGTCGGTTCTTTCCCCGTAGCGGACAATACTGTGTTGAAGGAAATTGGTGCTGCACCGTTTTTTACCGGTGGGTTTGAGCGACGCCAGACCATTGCGGAACACGCGCGCCAACTCATCGCGCGTTTTCAAGTGCGGACGCCAAGCGAAACGACGCCTATTGGTCGGCTGTCCGGGGGAAACATCCAAAAGGTGTTGCTTGGTCGTGAGTTGTCTGGCGACGCAGGCGTTGTGATCTTCAACAAGCCCACTTATGGCCTCGACTTACAAAACATTGCGGCTTCGCGGGAGCGGATTGCTGCGATTGCGGCTGAGGGGATCGCAGTGCTCCTCATTTCGACCGACCTTGATGAACTCATCGAGCTGTGCAGTCGTATTGCTGTTCTCGACCGTGGGCAAATCGCTGGAATTGTCGACAATGACCCCGCAGCCCACGCAGCGATGCGTCAGACCATCGGCCGGCTTATGGTCGGCGAACGCCTTGTGGACGAAGCCGCGTGAGCCTCGTCGAAGCGGCCGACGGCGCGGTCAAAGCTCCCCAAGACCGCCCGTCCGCGGCATGGCGGAGCTCCCTCCTCACTACACTCGGACCCATCGCAGCGGCGTTTATAGCATCAGGGCTTGTTCTTCTCGCGGTCGGTGAAAACCCAATTACTTACTATTCCTACGTTTTTGGCCGCGGGCTTTTTTCTAGTCTTGGCCTCGAGCAGACCCTTACCCGAATGGCGCCACTGCTCTTCTTGGCGGCTGGGTTGATCGTTGCCTTCCGTGCAGGGATCTGGAACCTCGGCGTTGATGGCCAGTTTTTGCTTGGCGCGGTGGCGGCAGCAGCTCTTGCGCCTGTCCTCGTGGGGACAATGGCGCCGTGGCTTGTCCTGCTACTTGGCTTTCTGCTTGCCGGTGTCGTGGCGGCGGTCTGGTCGATGGTACCGGCGCTACTGAGGGCGTATCAGGGTGTTAACGAGATCATCACCACGTTGATGATGACCTTTCTCGGCGTCTCCCTTGCCAACGCTCTCGTCAAGCTCGTGTTCCTCGATCCGGAGACGACAGTCCCGCAAACACGCACCCTTCCCGTTGCCGACCGGCTGCCTCGGCTCGTGGACACCACCATATCATCCGGGCTCCTTTGGGCGCTCGCCGCGGTCCTTCTGACCCACGTCGTGATGACGCGAACGGCGTTCGGACTGCGGTTGCGCACCGTGGGCGCCAACCCCTATGCGGCCGCCCACGCGGGGCTTCCGGTGGGGTTGTTGACCGTTGTGGTCTTTGCCATTTCTGCGGGGTTTGCCGGACTTGCGGGTGCATCGGAAATTCTTGGGGTCAATGGAAACGTCCGTTCGGACTGGAACCCGGCCTACGGTCTCACCGTCATTCCGTTGGTGTTTCTCGCCCGTTTCCACGGCGTTGGCTCGATCGTCCTTATCTTCTTTTACTCCGCGCTCCTCATCGGATCGGAGAGCGCTGCCCGGCGGTTGGGCGTTCCGCAAGATTTCAATTTGGTCCTAGTGTCAGCCCTCCTCATCTTCCTCGCTCTTGCCGAATGGTTCGACCACCGGCGCAAGACAAAGGGGCGTTGACGGTGGAGGGCCTTCTCACTGCAGTCTTCATGTCATCGCTTCTCACTGGCGCGATCGTGGCCGGTGTGCCGCTGCTCCTTGCGGGTCTCGGCGAGCAAATGTCGGAAAAGGCGGGAGTCCTTAACATCGGCATTGAAGGCATGATGATTTTTGGCGCGTACGTCGCGTTTTATACTGCTTGGTCAAGTGAATCCCTCTGGCTCGGCTTTGTGGGAGGAATAGCTGGCGGAATGGTTGTTGCCGCGTTGATGGCACTCCTTTGCGTGCGGCTCGGTCTCAATCAGATCGTGATCGGTATTGCGCTTACTCTGGGCGCCGAGGGCCTCACGGCGCTTCTCCACCATTTCCAGTTCTCCCGCACCTACCCCCGGCTTCCCGCTCCGGAACGGTTGGACGTTCCAGGTCTTTCCGACATCCCCGTGGTGGGCGCATCCCTCTTTTCTCGGCATCCGGTGGTCTATATCGCGCTCTTGATGGTGTTCGTTCTCGCGTTTGCCTATCGTCGGACAAATCTTGGCCTCACGCTTCGGGCCGCAGGGGAGAAACCAGCGGCCCTTGATGTGGCGGGTGGTTCGGTTGTGGGTCTTCGCGTCGCGGCTGTCCTCTTCACCGGCGCCATGGCGGGATTGGGTGGTGCCTACCTTGCCAATGTCGCCGCCGGCATATTCATTCCGTACATGACAGGGGGGGCTGGGTTCATCGGGATCGTCCTTGCCATGCTCGCGCGCGGTCGACCCATTTGGGTGCTAATTGGCGCACTGATTTTTGGCGCGGCGCTTTCGTTGACCACAGCGCTACAGGTGGCGGGATCTAACATTCCGACCGACGTTATTCAGATGCTGCCTTTCGCGGCCGTGATGGTCGTACTCGTCATCTATGGTCGCCGCGCACAACTGCCTGCTGCGCTTGGCTTCAGCTACGAACGGGGGGCGCGCTAGACTGCGCCGCAAAGATAGGGGGAACACCAATGGCCGACACAAAAGTATACCTACTCGATGGTGGTACGCTGGTGCTCGACGGCTTCCACATCTGGTGGAACAAGGGCCCCGGCGGCGAAGTTC
Organism: Pseudomonadota bacterium; assembly: GCA_039189655.1. Lineage (GTDB taxonomy): Bacteria > Pseudomonadota > Alphaproteobacteria > Rhizobiales > Amorphaceae > Acuticoccus. Next base: position 41,420 of record JBCCYN010000015.1, read on the forward strand.
GCTTTCCCGTTTACTCTGTCCTCATCGAGCATGACGAAGGGCGGTTTTTGATCGATACCGGGTACGACTACGATCATGTCATGAAAGTGCTTCCCTTCGAAAAACCTCTGCAGACGGAACAGCAAACGATCCCCGGCGCGCTCAAGCTCTTGGGTCTAGAACCCAAGGACATCGGCGTCGTCTTCAACAGTCATTTCCATTTCGACCATGTGGGCGGCAACAGATTCTTTCCCCACGCCAAAAAAATCTGCCACAAGGACGAGATTTCCCAATCGGCCAAACCGCAACCCTTCGAGGTTCTTGGGTACTCGGATATGACGTTCTCCGCCGAAGCGGCGGCAGCACGCGGCATGGCGGACCAGCTTGCCGATGGACAGACCGCCGAGAACACCAAGTACGAAACCATCGAGGGCGACGTGGAGCTTGCCAAGGGCGTCAAGCTGATCTTCACGCCCGGCCATGCCATTGGCCACTATTCGTTGTTTGTGGAGTTGGCCAACAGAAAGCCGATGCTTCTCACCCTCGATGCGGCCTACACGCGCAAGAGTTATGAGAACCACATTAATGCGGGGTTCCACATTGACCCCATCGCAGGTGTGGAATCCATGAAAAAACTCAAGAAAATAGAAGAAGAAACTGGTGCGGAAGTCTTCTTCTCCCATGATGCGGAAAGTTTCACCAACTATCGCACCGGCGTGAACGCGTATAGCTAAGGAGGGCGCCATGCGTTACCTGCTTGATCGGCCCCCCGCGTTCACTCTTACCACGGGCCCGGTGGACGCTTATCCGGACGTTCTGTCTGCGCTCGGCTCGACGGTCCTTTATGATTACGACCCTGCATTCCAGACGCACTATGAGAACGTTGCCAAGACTGCGCAAAAAGCGCTTTCCCATCACGAACCGCCTGTAATACTCCACGGCGAACCCGTATTGGCTTTGGAAGCCGCGGCTGCTTCACTGATCGCCAAGGACGACGTGGTGCTAAACCTGGCGTCCGGTGTCTACGGCAAGGGGTTCGGTTACTGGGCCGCCCGCTACGCCAAACAGGTCGATGAGATCGAAGTTCCTTACAACGAAGCCATCGACCCTGAAGCCGTTCGCGCCCATCTAGCGACCCGACCAGAAACGAAAATCGTCGCGGTTTGCCATCACGACACGCCATCGGGGACGCTCAACGACATCGATGCCATTGGCGCGGTAGTGGCGGAAACGGAAGCGCTCCTCATTGTCGACGCAGTCTCGTCCTGGGCGGGCATGGAAACGTCCCCCGCGGCGTGCCACGCTGCGATCTACGTGACGGGACCCAACAAGTGCCTGGGTTGTCCTCCGGCGCTCAGCCTTTGCGGTGTTTCCGATGCGGCTTGGGACAAGATGAGCGCTAACCCGGATGCGCCCTTCGCATCGATGCTCTCGTTCACGGACTGGCGCAATGCGTGGAAGTCCACCGAGCCATTTCCGTTTACGCCATCAGTGTCGGAAGTGAATGCCATGGGTGCCGCCCTCGACCGGTATCTCGCCGAAGGGCCGGAAAAAGTCTGGGCGCGGCACGCCCTCACCGCTGCGGCGGCCCGGGCCGGTGTCCAAGCCATGGGTCTAGAGCTCTGGGCAGCGCGAGAGGAGATCGCATCCCCCACCTGTACAGCTGTAAAAATGCCGGAGGGCGTCGATGCCGGCCCGATCCTCGCATCGGCACGATCTCGATACGGCGTGACGCTTTCTTCAGGGAGAGGGGAAACCCTCGGAAAATTGGTGCGCATTGGGCATATGGGCCCAACGGCCGAGCCCATGTACAGTCTCGTGGCGCTCGGCGCATTGGGCGGTGCGTTGACAGCGGCGGGCGTACGCGTCGACATCGGTGCTGGGCTCGCCGCCGCGCAAGCCAGGATCGACGCATGACGTTTCAAAACGCCGGCAGGAACGAAAGACAATGACGGAAAAAATCTCAGGAAAGTCTGCGGTGGTGACGGGTGGTGCCCAGGGGATTGGTCGTGCCATCGCAGCACGCCTCGCCGCTGATGGCGCGAAGGTCACCATTGCCGATATCAACGGTGATGGTGCGCGCATTGCAGCCGGAGATATCGGCCACGGCGCGGTGGGAGTTGCCTGCAACGTGTCCGATCCCGCGGCCGTTGCCACCCTCCTTGAGGGGGCAGCGCGTGACGGCGCGCCAGATATTCTTGTCAACAACGCTGCCATCGTACCGTTCATCGCGTGGGATGAGGTGGATCTCAACCACTGGAACGAGATCATATCGGTCAACTTGACGGCTGTTTTTATCACGTGCCGCAAAGCCACTGACATGATGCGGGCGGTGAACCGCAAAGGAACGATCGTCAATATCGCCTCCAATACGTTCTTTGCCGGGACGCCGAACATGGCGGCCTATGTGGCTGCGAAGGGCGGTGTCATCGGTTTTACGCGTGCCCTTGCCACCGAGGTGGGCAAGTACGGGATCACCGTGAATGCCCTCTCGCCTGGCCTCATCGAGTCCGACGGCGTGAAGGCAAGTCCGCACAACAACGCCTTCGAATTCGTCGAGATGCTGCAAGCCATGCCGGGAAAAGGTCAACCGGAAGACATCGCGAAGGTGGTGTCGTTCCTCGCTTCCGACGATGCGGCATGGATGACCGGGCAGACGGTCAACGTGGATGCCGGCATGGTTCGCTGGTAGTTTTTCGCCAACCCCTGCGCCAGGAGGATCGAACTATGGTGCGTCTTTGCACGATCGTATTCGCGGCCCTTGGAATTACTATGTTCGCCTCCTCGCTGGCAGCGCAGGACGCCCCGAAGGCCGGCGGCACACTGCTTGTTGCCAACGATACTGAGCCGCGCAATCTCAACCCGGCCATCGCGGCGTCTAACGGCGTCTTCTTCCTCTCCTCCAAGATCGTCGAGCCCCTGGCTGAAATGTCCTATGATGGTCTCACGCCAGTTCTGGCGGAGAGCTGGGAAGCATCGCCAGACGGCTTATCCTTTACGGTCAAGCTGCGTGACGGGGTGACGTTTTCGGACGGCGAACCGCTCACTTCGGACGACGTGGCTTTCAGCGCCATGAACGTCTGGAAAGAAAAACAAAACATCGGCCGGCAGATCTTTGCAAACCTTGAGGCGGTGGAGACACCGGATCCGCTGACGGCGGTATTTCGATTTTCGGAACCCACACCGGGGCAGCTCATTGAAAACGCGTTGCCGGTGGTTACTGCAGTCGTGCCGAAGCATCTACTGGAGGGCGAAGATCTGGATGCGACCAGCTACAATACGTCGCCCGTGGGTACCGGACCTTTCGTGCTGTCGGAGCACAAACCTGGTGAACTTTATCGCTTAGCGCGCAACGAAAACTATTGGGGTGAAGATGAACCCCATCTCGACCAGATTGTCTATCGCGTGCTGCCCGATCCTGGCGCTAAGGCGGCCGCCCTTGAAACCGGTGATGTCCACGTCACCGCGTTTTCTGCCGTGCCGCTCACTGACATGGCTCGGCTCGATGCCATTGACGGGATAACGGTCATTCCCGGTGGATACGAGGGGATCACCTATAACATCACCGTTGAGATGAACCACCGGCGGGAGGAGCTCGGCAACCCGCTGGTACGGAAAGCCATCGCCCACGCTCTCGATCGGGACTTTGTGGTCGACGTTGTCTTTCTCGGTTTTGCCAGCCCAGCGATCGGTCCAGTGCCACCCACGGCCGAGGAGTTTTTCGAAGACGGGGTAGTTCGCTACGAGTTCGACACCGCGAAGGCGGCGGCGCTTCTCGATGAAGCGGGCTATCCGCGCGGTGAAGATGGCACCCGGTTCAAGCTACGTCTTCGTCCCGCACCTTGGTTCCAGCAAACCCGCGCCACCGGGGATTATGTGCGCCAAGCCTTAGCGGCGGTGGGTATTGAAGTGGAGATCGTCACTGCCGATCCCGCCGGCCACATCAAAGCAGTCTACACTGACCACGATTTTGATCTTGCCATCGGCTCTCCTGTGTGGCGCAACGACCCCGCCCTCTCGACCACAATCCTTTATCAGGGCGGCCTTCCGGCGGGCGTACCGTTCGCCAATCAGTACGGCTACGACAGCGCCGACATGAATGCACTGATCGACAAGGGGGCAAAGACTCTCGACAGCAATGAACGCATCGACGTCTACAA